>JBDHVK010000039.1:0-28668 GCA_039809645.1 Gemmatimonas sp. | reverse complement strand
CTGACTCTGGATCAGAAGGTTCCTGGTTCGACCCCAGGAGGGGCAATAGTCTGTAAACCAAAGCGCCGCCGTCACTTACCAGTGATGGCGGCGCTTGTGTCTTGCCGGCAAACGGGCCCATTCCTAGTTCAGCACCAGCGGGAATTCAAGTCGTTTCCTGATTGCCGGTTGACATCGTGATCTGATCTGTCCACTGTTCATGAACACTGGACATGGAGCACATGGTGCCGCTCAAGCCCGCTGACGTGGCCGTCGCACTCCAATTGTGGCTGACTCCCGAAGCACCGTACCGCGCGTTGGCCGAGGCTGTGGGAGTCTCGCACGGGGAGGCGCATAACGCCGTGCAGCGCTTGCAGGCCGCTCGGCTACTTCGCGCGGGCTCACGGTCCGTGAAGGGGGAGGCCTTGCTCGAGTTCTTGTTCGGCGGCGTCCCGTATGCGTTTGCGGCAACGCCAGGGGCCGAGGTGCGTGGTGTTCCCACGGCGCACACCGCGCCGCCGCTGTCCGTCGAGTTTGACAGCGCTGACGCCTACGTCTGGCCGTCTGCCGAAGGACTCATTCGCGGCGCCGCGTTGGAACCACTGTATGCAGGTGCCGTGCACACGGCGACGGCCAATCCCGCACTGTACGAGCTGTTGTCCCTCGTCGATGCGCTACGCGCCGGGCGCGCGCGCGAGCGACAGAGGGCCCGTGAGCACCTCCGGCAGCGGCTGGGTGCAGCGGCATGATCGTTCATCTCGATCATCCCAATACGCAGCAGGTTCGGCGCGCGGCCATCGCGCTGGGCGACCTCCTCAACGAGGTCGTATTCGTTGGCGGTCTGATGATACCGTTCTTCATCTCCGACCGCGGCGTCCATCGTATGCGCCCGACCGATGATGTCGATGTCGTCGTTGAGTGCCGCACCAGACATACCTATCACGAGTTCGCACAGCGGCTGCACTCGCTCGGATTTCGCGGGGACCAATCACCGGGCGCACCGGTGTGCCGTTATCGCACTATCGATGGGCTCGTGCTCGACGCCATGCCGTTGGACGAAGAGATTCTCGGTTTCAGTAACCGGTGGTATCCACTGGTCATGGACACCGCAGTCTCCGTGGACCTGTCCAACGGCATTACCATCCGTGCCGCGCACCCCGTGGCGCTGCTCGCTACCAAATGGGAGGCATTTCACGGCCGTGGCTCAGGCGATCCCTTCGGCAGTCACGATCTTGAAGACCTCCTGATGCTCATCGGAGGACGCGCCGAACTCGCCGTTGAGTTGCCGCTTCTGACGCCAGACGTACGCACCTTCATTGCGGACTCCACCCGGATGCTGCTGGCCGCACCGTGGTTTGACGATGTGCTCGAAGGTACGTTTCCCGACGCCCAGAGAGTGCCGGCGATCCTCGAAGGTGTCCGCGCACGACTTGATCGCTTGACCAACTGATTGGTATTGGAGGGCGCACAATGATGCTGCGAATCGTTCAACTCACGATCATGTTGGGCCTGTACGCATTCGCCCGCTATCACGACGTGTACTTCGGGCTCAAGTACGCAGCGGCCATGACTGCGCTGTGGTTCATGATCGAGATCGCCGCGCGCATGAATCCCGGCTCGTTCAACAATCCCATGATGGATAGTGGCGACGCCAACGGTATCGACCAACTCGAGCCGGCGCACCTCGGGGCCATAGTGGGTCCAATCTGCGCCGCGGCCGGTGTGGCCATTGCGCTGCTCGGTGTTGCGATGACGGCCTTGCTGGTCGCGGCGCCGAGCATGCAGAAGGACGCCGCCACACTCATCATCCCCACCGGGCCCATGATGATCGGCATTCCCCTGTACATCATGCTGGGAAAACTGGCGGAGTTGGCCAAGAGCGCACGGTGATCCGCGTCCTCAGCCACGGGGATCTGCATTCTCCGACTGATCGCGGAGGATAACTCGGAGGCGATGACGGCGTCCGTCATCCCGCTGCCAACTCAACCAGCAGGAGTTGCATCTTTCGATGCTCGAGTTGACGGAAACGCCAAGTTACCTGGGCGAAGTCACACGTTGGCGCCCCTTGGCCACCTAGCGGATCGACTCTGGATCAGAAGGTTCCTGGTTCGACCCCAGGAGGGGCAATTGCCGAGAGGCAAGGAAGAACGCCGCTTCAGCTCAGGCTGGGGCGGCGTTCTTGCTTTCGTCCAAGGGCTGGACGAAATCCCTGTCAGGCGGGCTTGCCCGAATCGGGCGCCACCTTCGAAATCAGCGGAAAGTCCGCGGGCGTGCGGATCGAGCGGATGGAAAGATCCACGTCCAGCATCGGCCAGTACAGGTGATCGGAACTCGGCCGCTCCACCTGTGTGAGCGCATCGATGGACGCCTGCCGGAACCACGGGAAGTCATCGAAGCGCACGAGGAACTCCTCGTCGCCCACCAGGAGCCAGAAGCCGTGTCGTGAGACGTTCGTGACTTCAGGCGCCGAAGTGGCGAATCCAGGCATCGCGAATCTCTCCGGTGTGGCGTTCGACTACATCCTGCGCCTCAGCGAGTTGCCGAGCGGATAGCCCAACCGCCTCGGCCAACGCGACCGCTGGCTGAAGCCAAAATTTGGCTTCTCCGTCCGGATGGGAGACGTGCACATGCATGAGTGGCTCCTCGCGCGAGAAGAAAAACAACCGAAAGGGACCCTCGCGAAGGACAGTCGGCGACATGGGTGTGAATATAATGGCCGCCATCCGAGCATCCCTCCGTTCGACCGCACCGTAGATCTGGAGATTTCACCGCAACTATGCGGATAGTTGACAGTTCGTCGCTGGCGTCGTAATTTCAACTATTCCCATAGTTGAGAGGCCAATGGAGCTACCATCGCTCGGAGAGCGCGAGCTCGACGTCATGACCGCCTTGTGGACCGGCGGGGGCGGGACGGTGGCCGAGGTGAGGGATCGCCTCGGTGTGGACTTGGCGTACAACACGGTGCTTACGATCCTCCGCAATCTTGAGGCGAAAGGGCTGGTGGATCATGCGCCAGAAGGGCGTGTGCACCGGTACTTCGCCGTCGCGTCGCAGGATGCGGTGCAGCAGAACGCGGTGTCGCGCCTGATTGCAAAGTTCTTTGGGGGGTCGCCGGTGAGCGTCATGGCGCATCTGCTGGAGAACGGCACCCTCACCGCCGAGGAGCTGCGCGCGCTGCATCAGCATCTGAATGCACGGCTCGACGACCTGGAGCGAGAGTGATTGCCGCACTCGCGGTGTATGCCTACGCGCTCTCGAGCCTCATCGGTCTGCTCGCGGCGGTAGCCGAGCGCGGACTGATCACGTTGCGGCGACCGGTGCGCGGCATCTGGGTCTCGGCGATGGCGGCCATGACCGTCGCGCCCCTCGTCGTCACCGTTGTGACTCCGCGGCCTGCGGCATCCACGGCATCGGCGTACCGACTGCCCGCCCCCTCACGCGGTGCCGCGATTCCTGGCGCCGCGCAATCGACCGATGTGTTGAGCCCTTCGTGGACCGCCCCCCTGCGCCTGCGAACAGACTCTCCAACGCTCCCAGGTTTTTGGCAACGGCTCATATCGTTAGCCGCACCGCTTGATGGGTGGTTGGGTATCGCCTGGGGAATGCTGTCGCTCGCGCTTGCGGTGTATGCCGCGTGTGCCGTCAGGGCGACAAATCGACTTCCGGTCACGATGCCCGTGCAAACCATCGGTCGGACGATAGTACGCGTGTCCGATACGATCGGTCCGGCGGCCATCGGGGGAGCCATGCCATCGATTGTGCTACCCCGCTGGGTGCTCGACCTCGATGAACAGCTGCTCGATCTCATCGTGCGGCATGAGCAAGAGCATCTGCACGCGCGCGATCCCCGACTGCTCATGTTCTCACTGATGTGGCTAGTCCTGATGCCTTGGCATCTTCCGCTTTGGTGGGCTTGGCGGCGTCTACGGCTGGCGATAGAGCTCGACTGTGACGCGCGCGTGTTGCGAGGGCTGAACTGCCCGCGCGTGTACGCCCAGTTGCTCTTGTATATCGGACAGCGCGGTCGATCCACCGTCCGGCCCTCTGTGTTCAAGGGGCTGTCGCTCTCCGTACCGCTCGCCATTCACACGCAAGGCCACCATTTGAAAAGGAGAATCTCCGCAATGACCACCCCATCAAGCGCGAAAGCTGCGCATGTCGCCGCCGGCCTCGCCGCGCTCGGGTTGACGGGTGCCCTGGCCTTCGCGCTTCCCGCGCCACGAGTGAGGTTGGGCGAAGCGTCGTCACCGGCCGCGCCCAACGCAGCGCCCTCGATGTCGATGTCACGTCGCGCGGAATCAACGGTGATCGTGAAGGTCACTCAGCTGGGATTGCTGTTGGCCGATGTGTCGAACGCGGCAGCGCCAACCTTCGAGATCATCATCTACGGTGACGGGCCGGTGAAGGTGGGGATTGGCACGGACGTGCCGACGACGTTGCGTGATACCATTCGACTTGATCGCTTGCCGGCGTTCACTGCGGACGTAAGCAACGGCGCCGTGCATATCGAACTGCGCAAGGCGGGCGGGTCCATCGAACTCGGCGGCAGTGCTTCCGGTTCTCCAATGTCAACCTTTACGGTGCGTGGCCGTCATGTCGTGCTCGACAAGGGCGGCGCGGGCGTACGCGCTGTGCCGTCGGCTGGAGGGGTGACGAACCGGAGCCGGCCTGCGCCCACGCGCCGCTCACCGTCTGGGGCAGGGATGGCGGCGGGTGAGGATGACCTGCGACTCGCTGACTCCGTCGGCTTTCGTGTGGCCCGGCTCGAAATGGGGCGCGCCAAGTTGCTCACCAACCTGTCGGCCGACGCGCTTCCCGTTCGAGAGATGGATGCACAGCTCAATGCGCTGAGGGGTGTTGCCGGCACGCTCTCTTCCGCGGCGCGCGCGCGAGCAGCTCTGATCGTGTCTCGGCTACTGGCGGAGCGGCGTGACGGACTGCGGCTGGAGCTCGAGCAGCTTCGGACCAGGTACGAGGAGACGTCGCCTCTCGTCGCTTCCGTCGCTCAGGAACGCGCGCTTCTCGAGACGCGATTGAAGGAGCTGACGTCGATCCCGTCACCGTCAACTTCAGTCCGGCGCTGAGCGACGGATGAATGCTCGAACTTGCGACACGGCGACCGCGGTTTCTGGGCGAGAACGTCAGGCAGCGGGCAACATGCGCCAGAAAGCGAGACGACTGCGATCCCCCGATCAACTCTGGGTCTTTTGCTTGGCAAGGGGCTCGGGATGCATTCTTCGCTCCCCGTCGCGGTGTTGCTCAGAGGCACGCGCGGCACGAACGGGAGATCGACTGGCGAGCGGATCAAATGGACGGCGCGGCCCTCCGCCAATGGCGGCCAGCACCGGTGATCGGGACTCGGTCACCCCACCCGCGTGGGTGCTCCGCCAGGGCCGCGCCACAGCCGACGAACTGCGTCACGGCCTAGGCGTTGCCATGGGACGTCGAAGACCGATTTGCCACGCAGGCGGTACGCAAGTCGGTGCACAGCAGATCATGCACGGTGAAATGCAGACAGCGTCGGTGATCTGGCATTCCGGCCAAGTACCAGCCTCAAGCTCGCAAGCGAGCGCTCACCGCCGCCGCCACGGATTGGATAGCCGTGGATCGTTCAGGAACGCGGTGTCGGTGAGGGTCTCCAGGAACGCGAGCAGGTCAGCCTTGTCCTGCGGCGTCAGCACGAACTCGCGAACGTTCGACGCCTTGTTGGGATTCGCCCGGCCATCACCTCGGTAGGCGCCGTGCGTGACGTTCCGCCCACCAGCGGCGTAGTGATCGAGCACCTCGCCCAACGTGGCGATGCTGCCGTCGTGCATATACGGAGCGGTCACGGTGATGTTGCGCAGAGTCGGGGCGCGAAAGCGACCCACGTCCGCCAGCAGCTGCGTATGCTGGTGCAATCCGGTGTTGGGCTTGGGGTATGACAGGCGGCCCGCGACGTTGTACAGCCCCGTATTGAAGAACGCCGGATGAGCGGAGGTGTCGCTGGCCACACGTAGCGCGCCGCTGAAGTTCCAGCCACCATGGCATTGGAAACATCGGCCACGCTGTCCCGAAAAGAAGAATCGCTCGCCGCGCTTGGCGGATTCAGAAATGGCGCTTTGTTCACCGCCATACCGATAGCGGTCATAGGGCGAGCGCACTGAGATAAGCGTGCGCTCGAAGGCGGCGATGCCCTTGATCACATGCGTGAGGGTCCACGGATTGGTATCCCCCGGGAAAGCCAGCGGCATGAGGCGCCGATAGGTGGCGTCGCTGCGAAGGGAGTTCACAACGCGGTCGACATGACCGGCAAGCCCCAACTCGACGGGAGAAGTGCCGAGCGCCGGGCCGAGTGCCTGTTGCTCGAGTGACGCGAGCGCGGAGTCCGCCCACGTCAGCGCGGGGGCATAGGCCACGTTGGCGAGACTCATGCTGCTTCGGGGGTGTCGTTCACCCGTGCTGCCCACGGCGCGCGCGCGCGCGTCGGTGAACGCCAGCTCCTGTCGGTAACACGAGGCACACGATTGACGCCCGTTGCCGGAGAGTCGCGGATCGTAGAACAGGTGACGACCCAGTTCGACCTTGGCAGCCGACATCGGATTGTCGACGGGCACCGGAGGGGTCGGAAACGGTGCGGGGATGTCCCACTCGAAATCCGGTGGAATTCGCACAGCAAGGAACACGAGTGCCGCTGAACACAGCGCCGCCACCTTCCCCACTACACGCTTCACTCGCGTCTACTCGCGCGGCACGGTTACCACCCGGATACTGCTGAGCATGCGAACGGATCGCGCTCCGCGTTTGTCCGCGGGGACTACGAGGCGAAATGTCCCGTTCTCACCAAACACGGGTTGGCCGTTGGCGTGGTCCGCCACGAGGTACTTGCCCTCGGTGATTCCCGGGTCGACCTCGCCGAGTGAGAACACGACCTGATAGCCGTCCTCGGCGACCGCGACGATGTACGCGGATAGCGAGCCTCCGCGCGCGCCCGGACCGAGGGCCAGCCCAGCCTGTGCGAGCAGATCGCTGAGCCAAACGCCATCGTATGTGGTCGTGATGCCATTGCTCGTGGTCGATACGCTCGCTCGGGGGAGCCTTTCCAACTCCGCACCGGTCAGGCGCAGCGGCTTCGACACCGCGCCGGTGACGCTGAGCACGACGGGCACGGGCTACGCCGACATCTCGCACGACGAGATGGAGAGGGCGAAGCAGAGGAGCGAAGTGATCGAGGCGAGAGTTCGCAATGTGCTCAGGGTGTGGAGTGTCGCGAGCGGCAACTGTCATAGTATGGCACCCCGGTATCCGATCCGGCGACCAAGAGGCGGCGCCGGCCTCGGCGCTGTGCGGGTTTCCCGTACCCGGCATCGGGACATATCGGCTACGGCGTATATATCGAAAGCGGTATGTATGCTCCATGCGGCCCGACCTCGATCTCCTTGCCGATCCGGCTCGTCGGCTGATCCTCGCGCTCCTGTGGCACGAGCAGGAGCTCTGCGTCTGCGAGGTCGAGGCCGCGACGGGGTTGTTGTAGCCCGTGGTGTCGCGTCAGCTTGGCGCGCTGCGCGACGGTGGCTGGGTGACGGCACGTCGTGCGGGGCGGTGGATGTTCTATCGGCTCACGGCCGACATGCCCGCCTGGTCGTACGACCTCATCGCGGCGCTGGCGGCGGG
The DNA here is from genome assembly GCA_039809645.1 of Gemmatimonas sp. Taxonomy (GTDB): domain Bacteria; phylum Gemmatimonadota; class Gemmatimonadetes; order Gemmatimonadales; family Gemmatimonadaceae; genus Gemmatimonas. The sequence continues at coordinate 21,036 of JBDHVK010000039.1, read as the reverse complement.
TGGCGTCCCTGACGCGGAGCTGCAGCGCGCCCGAGCGCGAATCGCCGACTTCTCCGGGCGGCCGTCCATGCTGATGCGGAGCGCGTCATGAACACGCTCACGATGACGCCCCGTCGATATCCGAAAAGCTTCCTCGCCGCGGCGGCCGTGCTCTGGTGGCTCGCGTACCTGGCGCTGGCGCCGCTCGCCGACGGGCTGGTATCGATGCTGCCCCTCGGTGCGCATCCCCGACTCGCGGACGCGGTGCGGTTCTTCCTCTACGACACGCCGAAGGTGCTGCTGCTGACGGGCGTCGTGATGCTGATGGGGATCATCAATTCGTACTTCACGGCAGAGCGCACGCGCCAGCTGCTGTCCAGACGGCGTGAGGGCGTCGGCAACGTCATGGCCGCGTTGCTTGGCGTAGTGACGCCCTTCTGCTCGTGTTCGGCGGCTCCCCTGTTCATCGGGTTCGTTCAGGCCGAGGTGCCGCTCGGGGTGACGTTCTCGTTTCTGATCGCAGCGCCAATGGTCAACGAGGTCGCGCTGACGATGTTGTTCGGACTCTTCGGCGTGCGCGTGGCGGCAACCTACCTCGCGCTCGGCCTTTCGGTGGCCATCGTGTCCGGGTGGATCATCGGACGCTTGCGCATGGAGCGGTTTCTGGAGCCGTGGGTGCGCGACATGCCACGCCACCGCGCAGCGGCAGTCGAGGACCAGATGTCGCTCGACGGTCGCCTGGCCGTGGGATTCGCCGCCGTGCGCGACATCGTCGGCACGGTGTGGCCGTACGTGGTCGCCGGGATCCTGGTCGGCGCCGGCATTCACGGCTACGTGCCGCAGGACTTCATGGCGCGACTGATGGGACGCGACGTGTGGTGGTCGGTGCCGCTGGCGGTCGTGATCGGGGTCCCGATGTACACGAACGCGGCTGGCGTCATCCCGATTGTCGAGGCCCTGCTCGCGAAGGGGGCGGCCCTGGGCACCGTGCTCGCATTCATGATGAGTGTCATCGCGCTGTCGCTCCCAGAGATGGTCATACTCCGAAAAGTCCTCACGATGCGACTGATCGCGACCTTCGTGGGCGTGGTGACGACCGGGATTCTGCTGGTGGGGTTCATCTTCAACGCGGTGTTTTGAACACCGACGAGGCGGTATGAGGTCGATCAAGGTACTCGGCTCCGGCTGTCCGAGCTGCAAGGCCACGGCCAAGCTCATCGAGGATGTCGCGCGGGCGCGTGGTACGCCGGTGGACGTGCAGAAGGTGGAGGACATGCAGGCCATCGTCAGCTACGGCGTGATGCGTACGCCGGCGGTCGTGATCGCCGAGGCGGTGGTGCATGCCGGTGGGGTGCCGTCGCGAGACGCGGTGGAGGGCTGGTTGGCCTAAGTCGCGTGCGCCGGTCCGTCGACGACGCGAGCAAGAAATGCGGTCGTCAGGCGCAGCGTCTCCTCGCGCGCCTCGCGGTGCGGCGTGTGGCGAGCACCCGCGATCAGGTGCGCCTCGGACACCCCTCGCACCCCGTCGACTATCGCGCGGACCTGCTCAGCCGTGCCGTACTCATCGTCGACGCCCTGCAGGACGAGGACGGGGCAATGGATGGCCTGCAGGTCGCGTTCGATGTTCCAGTCGCGGAACTCAGGTGAGAGCCACACGTCGATCCACGCGGCCGTGACCGCGTCGGTCTGCTCGCCGTGGTGGCGCCAGAGCCGCTCGCGGAGATCGGTCGTGCGCAGCAGTTCCTTCGCCGCGCGAATGCCCTCGAGCGTGCGCTCCTCGACGAAGACGTGCGCGCCCTCGGTGACGACCGCCGTCACTCGCTTCGGGAAGTGGGCCGCGGCCAGCAGCGCGATCGAGCCACCGTCGCTGTGGCCGAACAGCACCGCATCCCCGACGCCGGTGGCATCGAGCACGCGGATGAGCATGGCCGCTTCGTCGGCGAGGTAGCTCGGCCGGCGCGGCTCCGGCGCAAACGGCGACGACTCGCCGTAGCCTCGACGGTCGTAGACCAGCGCGTGACAGCCGAGCGCCGCCGAGACGACGTCGGGGAAGTCGCGCCACACCGAAATGCAGCCGAGCGAGTCGTGCAGAAAGACCAGCGTTGGTCGAGCGTCGGCCGCCGGATTGACGACCGCAATGGTCCGCACACGCACGGCGTGGTCATCGATCTGAACATGGTCGCGGCGAGACTGCATCAGCGGTGGAGCATCATGGTCAACAAAGTCGGGACGAAAAGCATTGCGGATGGCTGCACGGAGGATAATACTCACCGACCATCCACCCCAGGATCGCCATGTCGATGCGCCCGCAGTTCGTCTGGCCTGTGGTATTTCTGCTCGTCGCCTGCCAGCCATCGCCCGCCGCGAAGGAGCAGGGTGGCGCCGCCGCCGCGCACTCGGGTACGCCCGCGCCCTCGACCATCCCGGCGAACGTCTCGCATGGCGAGGCGCCGGTCGGGACGGGCGTCGTGCCGGCTCCCGTCGAAGCACTGGCTCCGGCGCGCAGTACCCAGCGTCTGCATCACATTCGCTTCGAGATGAAGCATCAGACCATCGAGATCGCCAAGGACGTGCGTTACGACGCGTGGACGTTTGCCGGCCAGGTGCCGGGGCCCGTCATTCGCGTGACCCAGGGCGACACGGTCGACTTCACGCTGGTGAACAAGGCGCCGATGCCGCACTCGATGGACTTTCACGCCGCGGAGATCGCGCCCAGCAAGTACTACGTGAACGTCATGCCCAACGACTCGGTGCACTACCGGTTCGTCGCGCGCCTGCCGGGCGCCTTCATGTACCACTGCGGAACGGCGCCGGTGGCCGCGCACATTGCCAACGGCATGTACGGTGCGCTGATCGTCGACCCGGCAACGCCACGCGCGGCGGCCAGGGAGTTCGTGCTCGTGCAGAGTGAGTTCTACATGACCGCCGACTCGGCGGGAAAGCCGCGTTCGCTGGCGTGGGACCGACTGCTGTCGTTGGCGCCGGACTACGTGGTCTTCAATGGACGGTCATCCCAGTACGCCGAACATCCGCTGTTGGTGCAGCCGAACGAGCTCGTGCGACTGTACCTGGTCAACGCCGGTCCGAATCGACAATCGTCGTTCCACGTGGTTGGCGGCATCTTCGACCGCGCCTTCCTCGACGCGTCCGTGAGCGGCGGGCTCACCGGCGTGCAAACCGTGGCCGTCCCCGTGGGTGGGGGCGCGATCTTCGAACTGCGACTCAAGGAGGCCGGCGACTATCCGTTCGTGACGCACGCCTTCTCGGATGCCACGAAGGGCGCCGTTGGTGTGCTGCGTGCCGGCGATGCGACGGCGCCTTCGACGCCGTCGCCAATGAAGCATTGATCGATCGGGTCGGTCAGACCACCCCGCTGACCGCCCGCTCGTATGCCGCCAGCAGATGTCCGCGGTCCACGACGCCGACGACGCGTCCCGTCGATGATTCCACCACCGGGAGTGCCTCGACGCCACGCCGGTTCATCTGCCCAACGGCCACCGTGAGCGAGTCATCGGCGCTGACGACTTCGCTGGGGACAGCGAGGTCGCCGGCGACCAGTAGTCCGTCCAACTCGCGTGGCGCGCGGGCCAGCGCGCCGATTTCGGTCGCGGTCAGGACGCCGACGAGGCGCTGCTCATCATCAACGACCGGCAGTACACCCGGCGCTCCCTGCGCGAAGCACGCGACGGCAACGCCGATGGGCGCCGAGTCGCGTACCATCGGTGCCTCCGTCGCTTGAATCGACCGCACTCGAATGTCATCGAGGGCACGTCGATCTCGACCATGCTCGATCCGCTCGCCTCGGCGCCGTAGCCATCCGGTGTAGAGCGTGTCGACGGAAAAACGGCCAGCGATCAACTGACTGATGGCCACGCAGGTCATGAGGGGCAACATGATCGCATAGTCGCCAGTGATCTCGAAGACCAGCAGGGCGGCGGTGATGGGTGCGCCGGTGGTGGCGGCGACCATCGCGGCCATCCCCACGAGCGCATACGCCTCAGGCGCCGAGGTGAACCCGGGAACGACCGTGCGAAGCACCACGGCCACCATCGATCCCAGGGTGGCCCCGGCAAAGAGCGAGGGCGTGAACACACCGCCACTCCCGCCGGCCTGCAGCGTGAGCGTGGTGATGATGATCTTGCCGGCCGTGAGGAGCAGCAGCGTCCACGCCGACATGGCGGCGAAGCGTTCGAGCGGAATCGCGAGGTGACCAACGCCGACCAGCACGCCCGACGACAGCGTCACCGCGGTACCCACGATGAGGCCCGCGATCGCCGGGAGCAGGGCCGGGTGCGGAAGTCGTCGGCGCCATCGACCGAGGAGATCGGCCATCGCAAAATGCTGGCGCACGAACAGCGCCGCGGCGAAGCCACAGGCAATGCCAACCAGCGGGAAGGCCCAGAGGACCTCGAGGGCACTGTCGTAGCCGTACCGCTCCGGCAGCGAGAACGCCGGGTGATTGCCGAACACCGCACGCGAGATCACGGCGGCCGTGACGCTCGAGATCACCACGGGCGCAAAGGCATCGCCGCGGAAGGTGCCGACGACCTCCTCCAACGCGAAGAACGCACCGGCCAGTGGCGCATTGAACGCCGCACTGATGCCGGCCGCGGCGCCGGCACCGACGAGCACCCGCGCTCGCGCGTCGCCGAACCGCAGCGACTCGGAAAATCGCGAGGCGAGCGCCGCGCCCAGTACGGCGACCGGTCCTTCGCTGCCCGCGGAACCGCCTCCGCCAATGGTGATCACGCTTGCGGCGGTACGACCCGCCGCCTTCCCGAAGGGCACTCGGCCTGCCCGACGAATCACGGCCAGCTGGATGTCGGGAACGGTCAGACCGTCGTCTCCCGCGCCCACCCGCTGCCAGACCACCCACGCGCCGAGCAGCGCGATCGCCGTGGTGATGGGCTGATAGACGAGACGCGGGATCAGCGGAATGCCATGCGTGGTCCAGCGAAACACCAGGGCATATGCGCCGTCGAGCAGGGCGTAGAAGCCCACGGTACCCACGGAGGCCAGTGCGCCGATGATGACGGCGCAGACGATCAGAACCGTCTGCTCATCGACCGCTCGCTGTTCGCTCGCGCGGAGCAATCGCTGCCACGCCCGGGCGAACGCGCCGCGCGGCCGCCCGTCGTCAGGCGAATTCGCCATGCGATCGATTGCGCGACGAGAGGAGTGCACTCGTGTCCACGGATTCGAGCAGCCCGGCGAAGCGCTCGAGCACCCGCACCGCGGCCTCGAGGTCGCGGGGATCGGTTGCGGCAAGGAGCTGGGCGACGGCCGCTTCGATGGTGCCAGCTTCCGGCCGGTCAAGACGCTCGCCTTGAGGTGTGAGCCAGATGCGCACTCGGCGATTGTCGACGTCATCACGCAATCGACGCAGGAGCCCGCGTTCTTCGAGTCGTCGCAGCGTGGTGGAGAGGGTTCCTGGATCCACGTGGAGCAGGGCGGCGAGTTGCCCCGGGCTGGTTTCGCCGAGAAAACCCACACAGCGCAGGGTCATGCGCTGCTGCGCGGTGATTCCGAGGTCAGCCAGCATGCGGCTGGAGCGGCGCTCCGCGGCGTGGTTGATCCGCCACAGTCGACGGAGAAACTCGAGGGTTGGGGGGAGCATGCTCTCGTTGCGTGCGGAATGGCGCGTTGGCTGCGATTCGACCACCGACGATCTCGCGATGGTTGGATATCCAAATATATATTAGCAGCCGACTTCACGCAGAGCAGAACGAACACTGCCTCCCTCACACGGCCGCGAATGTGACCGCGAAGCGCGCCCCGCCCCAGCGCGACGCGTCGACGGTCACGCCTCCCCCGTGGTAGCGGGCACAGGCGACCACCGAGGCCAGCCCGAGGCCGGTGCCGGTGGGCCGCGTGGTGAAGAACGGCTCCAGGATCGCCGTGCGCAGCTCCGGTGGCACGCCCGCTCCATCATCTTCGACAGTGAGGAGCCACCCGTCGCCCAGCGCCCCCAGCATCACGGCAATCCGTGCCTGGGGACCGCTCGCCTCCACGGCGTTGAGCACGAGATTGAGCACGGCGCGCTGAATGAGCGACTCGATCCCGACATATGGCGCCGTGTCGGGCACCTCGATATGCACCGTTGCCCGCGCCATCTCATGGTGCCGCTGCGCCAGCCGAGTGGCGGACCCGACGACGATCGCAAGGTCGAGTGGCGCGGCGCACTCGAGCATGGCGCGTTCTCCGAGGGAGAAGAAGCGGCGGTTCCATTCGCAGACGCGCTCCAGTGCCTCGGTGGCTTCGGCGCACAACTGCTGCGCGGTCGGCTGGCCACGTGTCTCCGCCCTGAGCATCTCCACACTCAGGCGGGCCGCCCCGAGACCGTTGTTGATGTCGTGCGCAATGGTCCGCGCAAAGGTCCCCGCCATCACGCTGGGCTCCGCGTTCGACAACGCCTGCTCGAGCCGATGCGCCTCCAGCTCCTTGCGGTGAGCCCGCCGGAGCGCCGTGGCATTGAGGAGAAAGAGCAGGAGCGTGGAGCCGCCGACGAATGCCAGACCCTTGAGGATCTCGATGCGCCGCAGTTCGGCGACGCTTCCCGAATGCTCGCTCGCCAGTTGCGACGAGAGCAGGATGTAGCACGCCGCCACGACGCAGTACGCGCCGGCGATCAGCGCGGCGGTTCGTACGGGGCGCAGTGTCGTGCGATCCGACGCAACGCGCGCGGAGGAGGGGGGCAGCATCGCCAGCGAACGTACCGTTGGGGAGGACGATCGGGAAGCATCCCGGGCGGAGCGTGGGGCGCCGCCTCCACTGACGACGACTGACCCGGCCCGTCGTCTCGCCGTCAGTACCGCCAGGCGTACTGCACCTTCACCAGCAACTGACTCGACGCCAGCCCCCACCGGCCGTCCGCCCGGGGGTCGAGTGAGCTCGGCGAGGTGATCGGCAACCCGGTCGCGGGATCGAGATCATGACGGAGATTGTGGTTGTAGACCACGAACAGGTCCCCGAGCGGCGAAAAGGTCCAGCGCATACGGGTGTTGGCACCGAACGTGTCGCTCAGGTCGTCGTACTGCGCGTAGCTGTTGAACTGGAGGTTGGGGGAGACATTCACCTTCACGCGCGAGCCGACCAGCGTTTGCGTGAAGGCACCCTCCCGCAGGCGCCCTACGTTGCGGGTGGCGTTGAACTCGACATTGAAGACCGGGGTGGGCCGCCACGCGCTGGTAAGGATGTATTCGTTGAGCCGCCCGGTGTAGAACGGCCCGGTCCACCAGGTGAGTTGGCCGCTCAGCTTGCGCTTGGTGGCCAGGCCGCCCTCGAAGCGCATGCGATGCCAATTGTACCTGCCGGTGGGAATTGTCACGCCGGGGGCGATGGTGAACGGCGCAACGAGTCGTTCGCCGGTGGGGTTGTAGTTGAACTCGAAGCGGTCGCCACTCTCGAGGCGCCAGTTGATTGGCGCCATGAAGATCCGATAGCTCTCCCAGCGACCGTTCAGATCCGTCACCACGCGCGGCACGAACTCGTGGACGAGCTGGCGCACCCGCAGCCCCGCCACACGTCTCTGGGGGCGCGGAACGAAGTTCGACTGCAGTTCGAAGATCTGCGCGGCCCGGCGCGGCACGAAGCCCAGCGACGGATCGAAGCCGTCGCCGATGCGCTTGTACGCGAGGAACACGTTCCAGATATCGTTGGGATATTCGATGCGTGCGCCGTAGGCGTGCGTGTCACCGGTGAGCCCCGCCCGGCTGGTTTCAAGCAGCCACGCGCCCGCGCCGAGATTCTTGTTGCCGCGAAAGCGCGACGTCTGATAGGTGAAGTCGGTGCCGGCTGTCCAGCTGTCGGCACGGCCCACCGGATCGCCGAAGGCCGCGAGGATTCCGACGTTCGACTCGCGGAGGAGATTCTGCTTGTAGCGCAGCACCCCCAGCGTGTTCTCCGTGCTGGAGCGCACGTCGGTGCGGTTCGCCGGCGCAATGACCTCTCCGGTGTGCAGCGCAAGCGCGCCGAGATTGGCACCACTGCCACGGCCGGTGACCTTGAGCCCCGCGCGGATGGGCACTTCCGTGCCGTCGAGCAGACCAATGCGCCGGCTGAAGAAGGGGCGCACATCGTCGCCGAGGCCGAGTCCGAAGTCGAAGATGTCGGCGCCCTGCAGGAAAAAGGTGCGCTTCTCCGGGAAGACAATGGGAAAGCGAGTGAGGTTGGTGCGCCGCGTGTCGACCTCGGTCTCGGCGAAGTCGGTATTGACGGTGAGCGCGGCAAGTGCGTTGGCGCCGAGCGTCTGCGTCACATCGAGGCTCATGTCGCGCGCGTCCACGCGATCAGCCCGGGGCGCCGGGATGCCACTCGCTGCGGTGACCGACGGGCGCACCTGCAGGCCAATCCCCAGCGCGAAGGGCGGCAGGTCGGTCAGTGTCCCGGCGCGGAACATCTGCGTGATCTTGAAGTCGCGCACGGGCGAGGCCCAGCGGTCGTTCTCGAGCCGTCGCTGGATGCGGCGTTGCACATTGAAGCCCCACGTGGACTCGCCACCCCCGAACTGCAGGCTGCGAACCGGAATCTCGAACTCGGCGGACCAGCCGGTGGCGGTGCGCACCGCCCGCGCGTCCCAGACGGCATCCCAGTTGGCGTTCTCGCTGTTGCCCTGATCGGCGATGAGCGCATCGTAGCGCGCGCCGTGCGCATTCACGGCGAAGACATAGCCGCTTCGACCGTCGCGGAAGGTGTCGAAGACCAGCTTGATGTGATCTTCGTTGGCCAGCGACGCATCGCGCTCCCGGGCGAAGGCCACGATGCCGCCGGGTTCGGGATCATCCGCACGTACCCCGACCAGTAGACGATCACCGTCCACCAGCACCTTGATCACCGTCCGCGCGAAGGGCGTACGTCCCACGACGGGTTCCACCTCGGTCAGCCCGTCGATCGAGTCGACGGTGGCCCACGCGGGTTCATCGAGGCGTCCATCGAGGCGCATGGACGGGGGGAGCGCGCCGGCGCGCAGCGACGCCGACGTTCGGGGCGTGGCCGCGGCGAGGTTGGGGGTGGCGCCGGCGGTGGCGGGCTGGGCGTGGAGGCGTCCGGTCGCGAGCACACCGGCGCCGACACTGATCATCAGGAAGCGGTCGCGCACGCACGACCAGAAGGCAGGACGCACTGGGTCACCGACACACGAGAATGAAGGCGGGCTCATCGCGCGATGCGCGCGACGCGGGCGTAAATTGCGGTGGCCGTGCCGTCAGGTACAGGCCGAAGGTCCCGCCCGTCCACTGCCAGGGAGCGTGCCATGCGTGTCGGTGCCGCAGCGTTGAGTGTATTCGGGATGGCACTCACGGTGCTGCCGCTGAGGGCGCAGCCGACGATCGATTGGGCGGCGGTGGATGCCGCGTTCGGGCGACCGAGTGCCGCCCAGGATGGCGGCGTCCATCGCTGGAGCATGCCGCGCAGCGATCTGCAGGTGACCGCCGGCGGCGTCACGCTCAAGCCAGCCTTTGCGCTCGGTTCGTGGCTGGCCATGCTCCCCACGGCGCACGGCGTACTCGCCATGGGGGACCTGGTGCTGCGCGACGAGGAGCTCAATCCCGTGCTCTCGAAGTTGCAGGAAGGTGGGATCGAGCAGAGCGCGATTCATCATCATGTGATTCGCGAGTCGCCTCGCATCCTCTATGTGCACATCCACGGACATGGCAACCCATCCGCCATCGCCACCGCTGTGCGGGCTGCGCTCGCGCTCACGGGCACGCCGCTGCAGCCGGGCGCGCCGGCGCCGGCGCCGGCGATGTCGCTCGACACGGTGGGGATCACCCGCGCGCTGGGGGCGAATGGCAAGGCGAACGGCGGGGTGTGGCAGGTGAGCATCCCGCGCGCCGACGTCCTGCGTGATGGCGACGTCGTGCTGCCCGCGTCGATGGGCGTCGCGACCGCGATCAACTTCCAGCCGACCACGGGCACGAAGGCCGCGATCACCGGTGACTTCGTCATGATCGCCAGCGAAGTGAACCGCGTCATCAGGTCGCTCCGGGCCGCGGGCATCGAGGTGACCAGCCTGCACAACCACCTCCTGCAGGACGATCCGCGACTCTTCTTCCTGCACTTCTGGAGCGAGAGCGATGCGGTGACGCTGGCGAAGGGACTGCGCACCGCACTCGACGTCACGAACGTGCGGCGCACGACTCGTTAGCGGCAGGGGCCGCGGTTCCGGCCAACCGCGACGCCTCACATACCCCGTTCCAGCAGTGGCGTCAGGGCCGCCACATCGACTGGCTTCACGAGGTGCAGATCGAATCCGGCCTCCGCGCTTCGCTGACGATCGGCCTCGTGGCCCCAGCCGGTGAGCGCCACGAGCAACGTGTCGCGCCCCCACGGCGTCGCGCGAATGCGCCGGGCGGCGGTGAGTCCGTTGACGCGCGGCATGCCGATATCGCAGAGCACCACATCCGGGCGAAACGCCTCCGCGAGCGCCACGCCCGCCTCGCCGTCGTAGGCGGTGCGAACCTCGTGCCCCATCATCGCGAGCAACTGTCCGAGCGAGTCGGCGGCGTCGTCGTTGTCGTCCACCACCAGCACGCGACGTCGACTCGCGCTCGAGGGCACGGCGGGCGTCGTCGCGGCATCCGCCGTGGTGCGTGCCGTGGGGACCAGCGGCAGGCGAACCACGAACGCGGTGCCCCGCCCGGCGCCCTCGCTCTGCGCCACGATCTGGCCGCCGTGCATCTCCACCAGGCCGCGCGCCAATGAGAGGCCGATCCCGAGCCCGCCGGCGGTCTTTTCGAGCGAGTGGTCGACCTGCGTGAACAGCTCGAACACCGACTCCAGCATCTCAGATGGAATGCCGATGCCGTTGTCGGTGACCGTGATGATCACCTGCTCCGCATCGCGCGCGACCCGCACCTCCACGTGACCGCCCTCGCCGGCGTACTTCACGGCGTTCGTGAGCAGGTTGGAGATCACCTGAGCCAGTCGCACGGGATCACCACGCAGCAGGACCGGGTCCTCAGGTACGGCCAGCTGCAGTGTCAGCCCGGCCTGCTGCATGGCACTGCGGATCGCGTCCGCCTCGGCGGTGACGACGGTGCGGATATCGAGCAGCTCGCGGCGCAGCTCGAGCTTGCCGGTCGTGACGCGACTGACGTCGAGCAGATCGTCGACCAGCCGGACCAGATGGGTTACCTGCCGCTCCATCATCTGGCGGGCGCGCCGCGAGGCCTCGCCCGTGTCGGCATGCGCCATCAGCTGCAACCCGTTGCGAAGAGGCGCCAGCGGATTGCGCAGTTCGTGGGCGAGCGTCGCCAGGAACTCGTCCTTGCGCCGATCCAGATCCTGCAGCTGATGCAGCAGCTGTTCGCGCTCCTTGTCGGCGCGGATCCGGGAAGAGATATCCTTGAAGATGATGGCCACCCGTCTGGTGCCGCTCCCGCCAAGGCGGAATGCCGAGACCTCGAACCAGCGCCCCATGCTGCTGGCCTGGTGAATGAAGCGCGCCGCGTCTCCCGTGCGCGCCACCTGGCCATAGGTCTCGAACCAGAACGGTTCGAGTCCGGGAATGGCCTCGCGAATGGAGCGTCCGACCAGGCCGCCCATTCCGGTGTGCCGCTCGAACGCGTCGTTCATGACCTCGATGCGATAGTCGACGGGGCGACCGTCGGTGTCGAAGTCGAGCTCGATGATGCAGAACCCTTCGTCCATGGTGCTGAAGAGCGTGCGGAACCTCTCTTCACTCACCCGCAGTGCGGCCTCGCTTCGGGCGCGCTCGACGGCCGACCAGGTGCGCTCCGCGGTGGCCTCCACGAGTGCCACCTCGGATGGCGTCCACTGACGGGGCTCCGCCGAGTGCACCGACAGTCCGGCCACACACCGCCCATCCTTCACCGACGGTACGGCCACGAACGAGCGCGCCTGAATGGACAGGTACGCCGCCTGCTCGGCGGCGGAGAGCGATGGGTCATCGAGCACGTCGGGTTGAACGACCGTTCTCCCTGCCCGAAAGTCCTCGACGAGCCGAGCGCCAAAGCTCCACGACGGAAAGCGCCCCGCAAGATGGGGCACGCCATTGGCGTAGCCGCGCTCGATCACGAACGTCTCGTCGACCTTCTCGAAGTACATCGCGCGGTTGGCGCTGAGATGCTCGCCGAGGACTCGACAGGCCTCGGCCTGCACGAGCATCAGATCGGAGAGCGGACGGATGGTATCCGAGAGTCGTACGAGGAAGGTCTGCTGTTCCTCGCTCGCGCGCAGCTTCTCTTCGGCCGCCAGCCGATCGGTGATGTCGCGGGTGGTGCCGGCGACGGCTTCCACCTCGCCGTCGGCGCCGATGATGGGCACGAAGATGTACTCATACTGCCGGACGCCGTACGTGCCGTGAAACGGCACCTCGCCCCGGATACTGCTGCGCGTCGCGCGGACCTCGTCGATCTCCCGATCGTGCATGGCCGCATGCCACGGCTCGTAGCCGATCTCGAGAAAGGTCTTGCCGATGGCCCCCTCGACGCCGCGCCCCCACATGCGGATGAGGGCGTCGTTCGCGTACAGCACCTTGTGGTCGAGGCTGAAGACGTAGACGAAGTCGGGGATGTGCAGGAGCAGCGTTTCGTACAGCCGTCGCTGACGTTCCGATTCGGCGGCGATCTGCCGGTAACGTGCCTCGCTCTCGACGAGGGCCTGCTCGATGCCCTTCTGGTCGTGGATGTCCGTGGAGGTGCCAAACCACTTGACGGCCTTGCCGCTCGCATCGAGCACCGGAACGGAGCGCGTGAGAAACCATCGGTAGTCACCGTCGCTCGCTCGGCGCAGGCGGAACTCGGCTTCGTACGGCGCCACGGTGGCTTTCGCCGCGTTCCACGCCTCGAGCATCCGCGGGAGGTCGTGCGGATGCACGAGGGGGCCAAGGCCCTCGGTCTTCGCGTTCTCCTGGTCGGTGTACTCCAGCCAGCGCCGGTTGGCGAAGTTGACCACGCCGTGCTCGTCGTTCGCGTAGACGATCTGCGGCATCGCATCGGCGAGCTCGCGGAAGGTGGCTTCGCTTTCGATCAATGCTTCGCGCTGCGCCTTCTGCTCGGTGATGTCGCGAATGAAGGCGGTGAGGCCACCATCGGCCGTCGGATACCCCTTGATGGCGTACCAGCGGCCGAACGGTTCGTAGAGATTCTCGAATTCGACGGTCACCTTTTCGGCAACGGCGCGCCGCAACTCGCGTTCGAGGTTCGTACCCCGCGCGGCCGGAAAGAGTGACCAGAGCTCCTGACCCAGCATCTGTTCGCGCGAGAGCCGGTTGATCTGCTCCATGAGGGCGTTGACGTACACGACGCGCCAGCGACGATCGAAGCGGATGAACCCGTCGGTGACACTCTCGAGCGTCGTGTCGATCTGCTCGCGGCTGCGGCGCACGGCCATGAGCAGCGCGGCAAGGGCGAAGAGCAGGATGGCGTCGCCGATCATCCACCATCCGCGACGCGCGGCGGTGGCCGTTGGCGTGGAGAGCACCAGCAGCACGATGCCGCTGAGCGACAGGGACGTGGCGGCGATTTCGGGCCACCTTTGACGCAGGAAGGAGCGCACGCGTGTATCATGCGCGCGCGGGCGCGAGTTTCAGAAGTGCAGCCCAATGGCGGCGGTCAGCCTGGCGACCTCGGCCACATTGAAGGAATGGCATGATGCATATTCCCAGCATGTCGAGCTTCACGAACGAACCGCGCGCGCATCACGACAGTGCGCATCACGGCGGCGCGCATCACGCGCACGGTCGCCGCGCATCGCGGCGGCGACTGACGGCGACGCTGGTCCTCGTCGTGGGCTACATGTTGGCCGAAGTCGTGGGCGGCTACTGGACGCATTCGCTCGCGCTGCTGGCCGACGCGGGGCACATGGCCAGCGACGCAGCGGCACTCGGCCTCGCGCTCTTCGCGTTGTGGCTGGCCGAGCGTCCAGCCACGGCCCGGCGATCGTATGGCTTCTATCGGGCGGAGATTCTCGCGGCGCTGGCGAATGGCGCCTCGCTGATCGCGATTTCAGGGATCATCCTGTACGAAGCCTGGAGCCGCTTGCGGGCACCGCCGGCGGTGCAGGGGCCGGCGATGATGGGGATCGCGACCGGCGGCCTGATGGTCAATCTGGCCGGCCTCTGGCTCCTGCGGGACGGCCGCGCCGACGGCGTGAACGAGCGTGGGGCGTGGCTCCACGTGATGACGGACGCGCTGGGGAGTGTGGGCGCAATGGCGAGTGGTGCGCTCATCTGGGCATTCGGCTGGCAATGGGCCGATCCGATCGCGTCGGCACTCATCGGCCTGCTGGTGGTGTTCTCCTCCTGGCAGCTGCTGCGGGAGACGGTGTCGGTGCTGATGGAAAGTGCGCCTGCGGGCATCGATGTGGACGCGCTGCGCCGCTCCCTTCTCGCGGTACCGGGGGTGCTCGATGTGCACGACCTGCACGTCTGGTCGATCACGAGCGGTCAGGTGTCGCTCTCGGCCCATGTCCGCGTGTCTGACGGCGCCAGCGGCAACGCAATGCTGGAGGCGCTTCGGCGCTGCGTGCACGGAGCCTGCGGGATCGATCACGCGACCTTTCAGCTCGAGACGCCGGGGCTCGATGAGGCCGGCACGCACGACTGAACGCGGGCCCGCGGGACGTGTGCCACGCCGCATCTGGTGATAGTTTGGCGCATGCGCCTCTCCCTCCGACCCAGATTCTCCGGTGAGGCGGTTGCCCTCGCCCTCGGCCTGCTTGTGTCATCGACGTCGGCCTCCGCCCAGCAGCCGTCTGCCGCGCAGTTTGCCAACCTTGCCCGGTATCGCGCCGACAACGCGGCGCTGCCGGCGCCGGGGGCTGGCGAGCAGCGCGTGGTGTTCTTCGGCAACTCGATCACGGAAGGATGGGCCAGGTACTTCGCCACGATGTTCCCCGGCAAGCCGTATATCGGCCGCGGAATCAGCGGGCAGACCACCGCGCAGATGGTGCTGCGCTTCCGACAGGATGTCGTGGCGCTTCACCCAGCGGCCGTCGTGATTCTGGCCGGTACGAACGACATTGCGGGCAACACGGGCCCGGCCACGCTCGAGGAGATCGAGAGCAATCTGGCGGCGATGACCGAGCTGGCGCAGGCGAACAACATCCGGGTGCTGCTCTGCAGTGTGACCCCCGTGTTCGACTATCCGTGGAAGCCGGGGCTCGAGCCGGCGCCAAAGATCGTGGCGCTCAACCGGTGGATCGCGCAGTACGCGGCGTCACGTGGGGCGCTGTATGTGGACTATCACACGCCGCTCGCCGACGAGCGGCCGGGCATGAAGGCCGAGTACGCCTCCGATGGCGTGCACCCCACGGAGGCCGGCTATCGAGTGATGGCGTCGGTGGTGTCGCCGGTAATTGCCCGCGCGCTCAAGGACGCCAAGCGGTAAGATTGGCTCAACGCATTCGCGCCACACCAGCCACCCTGTCCCTTCCTCCCATGCGCACGCGCTCCGCTCTCTCGCTGCTCGCCCTCGTGCTGGTGTCCTCGTCGGCGTCGGCCATGATGCTGCATGACGCCTGGGAGGGCATGGTCATGGGCAAGGATGGCTCGAAGATTCGCGGCGAGATCGAGATGGAGAAGGGGAAGGCCCCCAAGACGACCGTTGCCACCGTGGACTACAAGAACGATGTGGCCGGCGCGGTACGGCCGTGGCACGTGCACGTGGGGAGCTGTGCCAAGCCCGGGCCGGTGCTGGGGGATGCCAAGGCGTACACGCCACTCACGGTGACGGCCGCCGGAACCGCCAAGAGCACGGCAACGCTGGCGATCGTCATGCCCGAGGATGGCAGTTACTACGTCAACATTCACGAGTCGGCCGCGAACATGAGCAAGATCGTCGCCTGCGGCGATCTGCTCATGCACGAGTGAGGGCTCGTTAGCGGCCGCGGAATCCGATCACCACGCCGAGGCTGAACGTCGGGTCGCTCGCATCGAAACCGACGGGAATGGCCAGGCTGGGGACGATGGCGAAGACGCGATTGAAGAGCAGCGACAGTCCGCCGACGATCGATCCGCCGGTCTCGCTGTTGGAGTCGGTCTCGCCGCGCAGTTTCGTGCGAACCGAGGAGTGCACGATGGCGGCAAAGGCATTGGGCACCACGGCGAAGCCGGGGTTCACATCCACCACGCCGCCCACCGCGAAGCCACCGGCCACGCTCAGTTGGGTGATCTTCGCGGTGCCGGCCGACGAACGCAGGTTGGGACCCAGGCCGTAGTCGAGCTCGAGCATCGGGCACACGGTCACGGTGGAGCGACCGGCGGCCTTGTAGGTCAGACCGCCGCGCGCCGAAATGGCGGTGGCGTTCTCGTCGGTGTTGTCATAGTCGATCAGGCCCAGTCCGACGCGGCCGAACGCGGCGGCATTGCCGAACCCGAGGTCGCCGTCGACGCGCTTGGCACCGTCGGTGAACCCGGCGGCCACGCCCAGGTGCACCGGTGCGACGGTGAGGCTGGGGCGGCCGATGCACACCTGCGCGGCGGCGGCGCTGGTGAGTGCCGTCACGGCGGCCAGCGCGCTGGTGATATGGGCTACACGAATCATGAGGTACCTCGATGGCTCAGGGTGAGTGTCGAGGTCGCAATGCACGGGTCATGCCGACCCGCCCGGTGGTGCTACGCCCGCGTTACACCCGCATTACGCCCGCATCAGGAGCTCGGAGAGGGCGTCGAGGAGGACGTCGGCGGTGAAGGGCTTCTCCACGAACCGATCGTGACGTCCGAGCGCCGTATTCGACAGCCCTTCGGCATATCCGGACAGATAGAGCGCGCGCAGGTCGGGGCGATCGCGACGCAGCAGCTCGACCAGCTCGCGCCCACCGAGTTCCGGCATACGCAAGTCGGCGACGACTGCCGAGAGCTGGTCCCGATGCAACTGCCAGAGCTCCATCGCATCGCGCCCGTGTCGCGCCTCGAGGACCCGTGCGCCGTGATGCTCGAGGAGGCGCCGCAAAATCGTGCGCACCGGCGTTTCGTCTTCGGCGATCAGCAACGTGGCTCCGGCGAGTCGTGGGCCGGAGCTCCTCGCTGCGGCCTGCACGGAGGGCTCCACGGGCGTTGCGGCCGGCAGCAGGATCGTGAAGGTGGAGCCTTCACCCGGCGCGCTCGTCACGTGAATGTGCCCCTGCGCCTGTTGTATGATGCCGTGGACTGTCGCGAGTCCGAGCCCGGTGCCGCTGCCGACATCCTTGGTCGTGAAGAACGGTTCGAACAGATGTTGCAGTGTGTGGGCGTCCATGCCGTGCCCGCTGTCGCTCACGCGCAGCTCCACGTAGGGCCCTGCCGGCAGGTCGGGGCGCGGCTCGTTGACGTGGTGCCGTCGAACCTCGACCGAGAGCGTCCCGCCCGCGCCATCATGGTGCCGCGTTGGCGTGAGCAGCGCGTCGCGCGCGTTGACCACGAGGTTCATCAGAATCTGCTCGAGCTGGCCGGGGTCAATCCGCACGGTGGTGGCCGCCTCTTCGATGAACACCTCCATGCTGATCTCCTCGCCGATCACGCGTCGGAGGAGCCGTTCCGTACCGCGGACCACCTCGCCCACGTTCACGAGCGTGGGCTGGACGCGCTGCTTGCGGCTGAACGTGAGAAGCTGCCGCACGAGGGTGCGCGCCCGCTCGGCCGCCGTCTCGATCTCCTCGAGGTCGGCCTGGACAGGATGCCGCTCCGGGAGCCCGGTGCGCACGAAATCGAGGTTGCCCACCACGACCGTGAGCAGGTTGTTGAAGTCGTGGGCGATGCCGCCGGCGAGTTGACCGACCGCCTCCATCTGCTGCGCCTGACGCAGGCGCTCCTCGAGTTCGAGACGCGCGGAGATATCGACGGCCATGACGATGCGGGCGGGACGTCCCGCCGATTCCGTCAGCTGGGTGGAGAGTTCGACGTCGATGATCCGCCCATCCTTGGTGACATGGCGCGCGGTGGCGTTCGAGATGCCGTCGGGTGAACGGGCCGCCAGCGTCGCATCGAGATGCGCCTGCGCGTCCGGCGGTCGGATATCCCGGAGCGTCATGCCGAGGAACTCGTCGACCGTCCAGCCGTAGTGCCGCACCGCGGCGTTGTTCACGTCGAGAAACTGCAGCGTCTGCACGTCGAAGAGCCACATGGGCACCGGAGCGTCACGGAAGAGCAAGCGCGAGCGCTCCTCATTCTCGCGCAGCTGCGTCTCGGCGCGACGAAAGCCAGTCACTTCCAGGACCGCACCCACGATGCCCACGATGGTACCGTCGGCGGCACGCAGCGGATGGTAGTTCGACAGCCAGTGCCGGATCACCCCCGGCTGCGCCGGCGTCTCGCCGGAGAGCTCGGCGTCGATGATGGCCTCGCCCGTATCGAGAACGGTACGGAAGAGCGAGACGGCCACGTCTGCAAGGTCCGGGACCATCTCCCAGACGTAGCGACCAATGTGCTCCTCCGCCGACTTGCCGTTGATCTCCGCCAAACGCTCATTGCAGCGCGTGAAGCGCAGTTCACGATCCATGGCGAAGAGCGCGACCGGCGCATGGCGGTAAATCTGGTCCAGCTCCGCGTAGCCATCGCGCGCCAGCGCTTCGCTTTCGCGCAACCGCTGCTCGGCCTGCACGCGCTTGGTGACGTCCTTCCAGAAGACCGCCACCCCTCCCGCTTCGGTGGGGTAGGCCGACATCTCCATGTGGAGGTCGAGGCCTTCGTAGTGATAGTGCTCCGTGAAGTGCTGCGGAACTCTGGTCTCGAGGGCCGCCCGATAGCGCTGGCCAGCCGTGATGTGGTACGACGCCGGAAAGACTTCCCAGTGCACGCGACCACGGATCTCGTCCATGGTCTTCTGCATATCACGCAACGCCGACGGATTGGCGTACACGAAGCGGTACTCGTGGTCGAGCACGAGATAGGCATCGGTGATGCGATCGAGGAGCGCCTCCGGGGCATCGGAGGGACTCGGCGTCACGGACATTGGCGACAGTGACTCGGCCATACGCGGAGACTGGCGGTAGAACGGGGAGGCTCACGGTCGAGCCTCCGTATTCCAGAGAACGTGCGCTTGAATTCGAATGTCGGAAAGGGGCCACCGGAATTCTGCTGATCTCCGCGCAATTCGACATGCAAAGGTGTGTATTGACATATCAATTAAACTTGATATTATCGAACCATGCCGACGCTCACGCTCGATGTGCGCCATGCCGCTCAGCTCTTCCATGCACTCTCCGACGAGACGCGCCTGGCGGTGCTCGAGATGCTGCGGGAAGGTGAGCGTTGCGTGTGTGACCTGCAGGAGGAAGTCGGGGCGGCGCAGTCGCGGCTGTCGTTTCACCTCAAGGTGCTCCGCGAGGCCGGCCTCGTGAGCGACCGGAAAGAGGGACGCTGGTCGTACTATCGCATCAATCCCGAGTCGCTCGAGCAGGTGCACGATCTCGTCCGCGTCCTCGGGAGCGACCCGACGGCGGGGAAGCGGTCGCTCAAGGTGTTCGGGCGCTGCTGCGGTTGAGGACGTGTGGGTCGGGCTCCTGCGGGAGCCTGTTTCTGGGTTCAACACATCAAAAAATCTTGCTCTACGGGAGCGAACATGTCGACCAGCAGGGTAGACGTCACCACGATCGTGCAGGAGAAGTACGGCGCGGCGGCTCGGCGAGTACTGGAAGTGACGGAACCGCAGGCGGGGGGATGCTGCGGACCGGTGAACTCGTGCTGCGGAGGCGCGGCCTTCAATGGCACCGTCGATCCGATCACCTCCAACCTGTATGTGAACGGCGAAACGCACGAACTGCCGAGCGCCGCGGTGCTGGCCTCGCTCGGATGCGGCAACCCCACCGCGCTCGCTGAATTGCAGGAAGGCGAGGTGGTGCTCGACCTGGGTTCGGGCGGTGGGATCGACGTCCTGCTGTCGGCGCGTCGCGTGGGACCCACCGGCAAGGCCTATGGTCTCGACATGACCGACGACATGCTGGCGCTCGCCAAGCAGAACGCGGCCGAAGCGGGCGTGACCAACGTCGAGTTCCTGCGCGGCCGCATCGAGGAGATTCCGCTTCCGTCCAACTCCGTGGACGTGATCATCTCCAACTGCGTCATCAACCTGTCGGGAGACAAGCGACGCGTGCTGGCCGAGGCCTTTCGGGTGCTGAAGCCGGGTGGTCGCTTTGCGGTGAGCGATGTGGTGGTCCGCGGCGATGTGCCGGCGGCGGTGCGGAAGTCGATGGAGCTCTGGGTGGGGTGCGTCGCCGGTGCGCTCGAGGAGAGCGAGTTCCGCTCGCTGCTCGCCGAGAACGGGTTCGAGGGGATCGATATCGAGCCCACGCGGCTCTACAAGAGCGAGGACGCGCGCGTGTTTCTGCAGGAGAGCGGGATCGACATCGAGGCCAATCTCGACGAGATCGACGGCAAGTTCATGGCCGCATTCGTGCGCGCCACCAAGCCGCTCCCCACGCCGCTCCCCACGCCGCTCCCCACGCCGGCCGCCCAGAGCTGCTGCGGCCCCGATTGCTGCCCCTGACCCGACGGCCCCATGACCCCAACGTTTCGTGCGGCCACCGCACAGGACCAAGCGGCCGTTGAGGCGCTGCTGCGTGCGCAGTCGCTGCCCACGGCGGGTGTACCGGAGATGTTCGCAGACGACGCGTCGCAGTTCATCGTGGGCATCGCGGACGATGCGGTCGTGGCGGTGGCAGGCGTGGAAGAGTGCTGCGCCCACGCGTTGCTCCGTTCGGTCGCGGTGCGCGCCGATTGGCAGCGCCGGGGGCTTGGGCACGCGCTCGTGGAACGCGCGGTGGCACAGGCTGAATCACGCGGCATCCACGCGCTCTATCTGCTGACGCTCACCGCCGAAGACTACTTTCCCCGCTTCGGCTTTGAACGCGTACCTCGTGAATCGGTGCCACCCGCGGTGGCGAGCACCGTGGAGTTCACCGGCGCGTGCCCGGCGTCGGCGATCACGATGTGCAAGACGCTGGTGGCGACGACATGACGGCGCCGTTCCGCGTTCTGGTGTTGTGCACCGGGAACTCCGCCCGCAGCCAGATCGGCGAGGCCTTGCTCGCCACCCGCGGTGCCGCGCGCGTCGCCGGTCCGGTGCTGGCGACAAGCGCGGGCTCGCGACCGGCGGCCCGCATCAATCCGTACGCGGTCGA
>JBDHVK010000038.1:0-28739 GCA_039809645.1 Gemmatimonas sp. | reverse complement strand
GACAAGGTCCTGCGGATCGAAGGGTGCACGAGTGGCACGCTGGGCTTTCTGCTGACCGAAATCGGCAAGGGGCGGCCGTTCAGCGAGTCGCTGCGCGATGCCATGCAGCGCGGTTACACCGAGCCCGATCCGCGTGATGACCTGTCGGGGATGGATGTCGCGCGCAAGGCACTCATTCTTGCGCGACTGATCGGCTTTACCGGTGAGCTGAGCGATGTGACCGTCGAAAGCCTCGTTCCCGAACGCTTCCGCCGCCTGCCCACGCCCAAGTTCCTGCAGGCGCTGCCGCAGATGGACGCGGAGTGGGCGGCGCGGCAGGCCGCGGCGCAGAAGGCGGGGAAGGCGTTGCGCTATGTGTTGCGCGCCACGCGCACCAAGGTCGCGGTCGGGCTGCAGGCGGTGAGTCCGTCGCATCCGCTCGCCGGGTTGCGCGGCACCGACAATCAGGTGGTGTTCACCACCATGCGCTACAAGGACCATCCTTTGGTGATAACCGGCCCCGGGGCCGGGCCAGCGGTGACCGCCGCCGGTGTGCTCAATGACATCCTTCAACTCGCGCCCGTCTGATCATGGCGACGTCGCCACTCTTTCTCGGGGCGCATGAAGCGCCTGGCCAGTCGAGCGTGCAGCGCTGCGACGCCTGCGGCCACGAGCTACAGGGACTCGATGCCGCGCCGGAGTGTCCGTTGTGCGGCGGACTCCTGGCGATCGTGCATCGCGCGCCCGTTGGTGCCGATGCACTGCCGCTGAGCCCTGAGGCGCTGAAGGCGAGCTTCGCGCAGCACTGCTGTGCCCGACCGGCGGGACACGCGAGCGGCGTCTGGCGATTCGAGTCGCTCATCATGCCCGGCGCCGGTGAGGCGATCACGAGTCACCCGGAAGGCAACACGCCACTGCTCGCGCGCGCCCGCGTGAGCGCCTACGCCGGGTGCGAGTCGCTGCTGCTCAAGCACGAGGGGTACAACCCCACCGGCTCCTTCAAGGATCGTGGCATGACCGTGGGCACCACGCAGGCCGTGCGAACGGGTGCGACCGCGGTAGCGTGTGCGAGCACGGGGAATACGTCGGCGTCGCTCGCCGCCTATGCCGCGCAGGCGGGAATACCCGGCCTGGTGTTCGTACCGGCCGGCAAGGTGGCGCTCGGCAAGATGGCGCAGACGCTCGCCTATGGCGCCACCACGCTGCTCGTGAAGGGTGACTTCGATGCCTGCTTGCGTCTGGTGCAGCAGGCGAGCCGCGAGTTGGGCATCTATCTGCTCAACTCCATCAACCCGTGGCGCGTCGAAGGGCAGAAGACGATCGTCTTCGAACTGCTGCAGCAGCTGGGGTGGGATGCGCCCGATTTCATCGTGCTCCCCGCGGGAAACCTTGGCAACACGGCGGCCTTCGGAAAGGCGCTGCGAGAAGCCCACGCACTCGGGCTCATCACGAAGGTGCCGCGCCTCGTGAGCGTCCAGGCCGCAGGGGCGGCGCCCTTCGCGAAGGGGTTCGCTGACCACTTTGCGAACCGCTATACCGTGCAGGCTGAAACGATCGCGACGGCCATCCGCATCGGCGACCCAGCCAGCTGGGATCGTGCGGTGCGCGCGATTCGTGAAACCAACGGCCTCGTGATCACCGCGACCGACGACGCCATCATCGATGCGAAGGTCGCGATCGATGCGGCTGGGGTGGGGTGTGAACCGGCGAGCGCGGCGAGCGTGGCGGGGGTGAAGCAGCTGGTGGCGCAGGGCGTCATCACACCCCGAGATCGGGTGGTGGCCGTGCTCACCGGCCATGTGCTCAAGGACCCGGGGATGCTCGTGGAACTGCATCAGGAGCGGCAGGACTTCGCACAGGCCAATCGCCCGGTGGAGATCGAGGCGACCGTGCAGGCGGTGGAGCAGGTGCTCGCCGCTCGACGGAGGGCGCTCGCATGACCGCGTTGAGCCCACGGCGCGTGCTCATCACGGGCGCGTCGCAGCCGCTCGGGGTGGAGCTCGTGCGGCAGAGCCTCATGCGTGGTGACCGGGTGTATGCGGCGGCGCGCAATCCCGCGCGAGTTCCCGTGCTTGCCGACCTGCGGGCGGAGTACGGTGGCTTGGAGTTGTTGGCGTTCGATCCGGCCGATCCGTCAAGTGTGGCCGACGCCGTGCCGATTCTCGAAAGCCTCACCGATTCGCTCGATCTCCTGGTCATTGCACCGGCCGAGCCGGGACCGCACGATCGAGTGAGCGACGCCGAACGCGACGCGCATCTCAGCACGCTCACCGGCACCGGACTGACCGAGTCCTATCGGCGCCACGCCGTGGCACCGCTGCTGCTCGTGCGCACGCTGCTCCCGTGGCTCGCCCGCGGTGACGGCGCTCGGATTCTCGTGGTGAACAGCTGGCTCGCGTCGCTCACCGGCAAGAGCATGGGTGGAGACTACGCCGCGTGCGCGAGCGGCGCGGCGCTCAACATGCTCACGCGTGCGCTGGCGCACGACCTGGCCGACGAGCGCATCACGGTGCTCCTCGGCAATCCCGGCAACTTTGCCGTGAGCCCGGAGGGGCCGGGCTTCAAGGTGCCGATCGAAGAGAGTGCGCTCGGACTGTTGGTGCAGATGGAACGACTGCCGCGGGAGCGCACGGGCGCGTTTCTCGACTACACGGGCGCCGAGCGGGCCTGGTAGACGCGGAGGCGGCTCGGGGCTCAGCCGTGCGAGTCCTCACGCACGCGCCGGTATTCGCGCGTGAAGAGCACGAGGGCGGCCGCGATGACCAGCCACCCCACCATCCGACACCACGCGGCGTACTGCGCATCGCGGATAAGGGCGCCCGCGTGCTCCAGCAGGTAGTTCCAGTCGTGGACGACATCGTCGCCGTCGCCAAGGGAGACGAGCGGCAGATCCATGTCCCGCGCGTCGGCGATATATGAGGCGAGGTTTCCGAGACTCGATGCGAGCCAGAACAGCGGCAGGATGGCGCCGAGCCGATCGCCCTGCCGGCGAATCACCAGGCCAGCGGCGAGTGGCGCCAGCAACTGCGAGATACTGCCGCCGGCGATGGCGAACCACTCACCGAGCGGGCTCCACAGGATGTGCCCCAGCTCGTGGATGGCGAGCGTGATGCCGCCAAACAGTCCCGCCACGTCGGGGGCGTGGCGTATCACGCGCTGCGCATCGAAGGCAAGGCAGAGCGCGAGGATCGCATAGAGATTGGCGCGGGCGCGCGACATGCGCGCAATATGCCGCTCCGGCGCCGGTACGGGTCATCCTCGCCGGCGTTTCTCCATGTCCGCGCGCTCCTTCTCGGCTTTCTCGCGCGCTTTCTGCAGGGCGGCGTTCTGGATGGAATCGGCGCGCACCCGCTGCGTGCTGTCGAGCTTCGTGTAGGCGCGGTCGCGGTAGGCATCCTGAATGTCCACCAGGCGATCGAGAATGGACTTGGCGCTGTCGGGGAGCATGCCGGCGCGGCCCCCGCGCCCCGGGCCTCCCCGCGATCCGCGGCTTTCATCGCCGACGAGTTTGTCGAGATCCTTGAACAGCGGCTCCTGACGTTCCTTGAGTTCCTTGGCGTAGCTCTTGAACGTGTCCTGCTGCGCCTTCGTGAGCTGCAGCGGCTTCTTGTGATCGAGCAGGAGCGCGAATGGATTGCCCTCTTCGATGGTCTTCCGGGCGCGTTCGGCCGGCGACTCCATACGCGTGCCCCCCATGCCTCCGCGCCCCATCCCCCCGCGGCCCATGCCACCGCCACGCATTCCCCCCGTGCCGCCCATTTGCGCCAGCAGCGCGGTGGGGGCGAAGGCGGCTAGCATACAGGCACGCAGGATCCAGCGGACCCGAATCGGCGAACGTGACGGCGTGAGGTGGCGGACAGGCATGGGAGGACGCGAGGCATCGAGAAAGTCACATGGCACCGGCGGGCGCGGGATCTCGCGGTGGAGAAGTGCCGCCACGCTGCTGCTGGCGGCCTGCGCGGGTAACCCGTCACCAGGCGCGAACCCCACGCCGACCTCGCCACTGCCGGCGACGGCGCCGGCCGCGCTGCCCAGCGGCGGCAGTGTGGCGATCATTCCCGTGAAGGTGACCTACGTGCTGCGGGCGCTCGTCCCGTCGCTCGACTCACTCTTTCCGGCCCGGGACTCGCTCACCGCGTCGCGCTGCGCGAGCGCCGGCGGACTGGTCTGCCATCAGTACGTGTACCGACGTGACTCGCTGGCGCTTCGGGCCGACGGCGACCGTCTGCGCATCGAAACGCGGCTGGGCTTTCGGGCGCAGCTCGGGGTGATCGGCGGTGCGCGGGTCGCGAGTTGCGGATACGCCCCCGAGGAGATGCGTCGCGCCGATCTGGCCATGAGCACGGCGCTCTACTGGCGGCGCGACTGGCGGATCGGTTCGCGCGACACGAGGCTCGCGGCCACCCTGGTGGATCCGTGCCGCGTCACCGCGCTCGGCGTCAATGCCACCGGCACGCTGCAATCGATCGTCGACAAGCAGCTCGCCACGTTCGCTGCGCAGGCCGACAGCGCCATCCCGCAGGTCGCCGAGTTCCGGACGCTGGCCGATTCGCTCTGGAAGAGCTTTCTCGAGCCCACGCCACTCGACTCCACGAACTCGATGTGGCTGCTCATCGAGCCGGAAGCGGTTCGGGTGACGCCCTTCGCCAGCAACGGGCCGGCGCTGACCACCACGCTCGTACTGTATGCGCGCCCTCGCATCATCGCCGGCGCCAAGCCGTCGGTCCGCAGCCGGCCGCTCCCCGGCCTCGCGCTCGGAACGGCTCCGGCGGAGTTCTCGGTCCCGGTCACCGCGGAGCTCCCATTCGATGAACTCGCGCGCCAGGCCACGGCGCTGATGCAGGCCGAAACCGGCAAGTCGAGCGTGCGGGTGGACTCGGTGTTCGTGCGAGGGGTGCAGGACAGCGTGTTCGTGGATCTGGCGGTCAGCGGGGCCATCCGGGGCCGTCTGGCGCTGACGTCGCGCATGCGTTGGGATGCGTCGACGCGGGAACTGCGCCTCGACGATCTGGAGTGGACGTTGCAGAGTCGCGGTGCCCTGTCGCGTGTGACGAGTACGCTGGCCGCTCCACTCGTGGGGCGCGCCATTCGCAAGGCGACCAATGGTGGCAAGATCGCGCTGGGTGCGCAGCTGGACTCGACACGCACCGAACTGCTCACCATGCTCAATGGGACGCTGGCACCCGGTATCGTGATGGGCAGCAGCGTGCGCGAGGTGCAGATCGTCGGCGTGTCGGCCAGCGCGACCGCATTCGTCGTGCGTGCGCTGCTGACGGGGCAGAGCGGGGTATGGATTCAGTAGACGGATGCGGGAGACGGATGCGGGAGACGGATGCAGGAGTACGTCGGTACGAGCGCTCCGCGGCGATTTCCGACGCGTGACGCTCGTCATTACGGCCAGTTGCTGGCAGGAAGTTGATCGGTGAAACGAGTTGCCCTGCGGCCGTTGGCCGTTTCGTTGGTGTTGTTGGCGGCGGCGCCGTCGGTTCACGCGCAGACGGCCAGCGGGCCGTTCCGCCCGGTGACCGACACGGTCACGGCGAAGATCATGCGCCGCATCGCGGCCTTGTCGGCCGACTCGATGGAGGGACGTCGGGCCGGCTCGCCCGGTTCGGTGCGTGCGCGTGCCTGGATCATCGGTGAGCTGCGCGCGATGGGCGCGCAGCCGGCGGTCGGCGGCTCGTTTGAAATGCCCATCAAGCTGCGGCCCCGCGCCGGGAGCACGGATACGGTGGGCGCCAACATCGTGGCGCGCATTCCGGGGAAGAAGCCGGGCGCCCCCGTGCTCGTGGTCAGCGCGCACTACGATCACCTTGGCGTGCGCAACGGCGAGACCTTCAACGGCGCCGACGATGACGCCTCGGGGTGCATCGCCCTGCTCACGCTTGGCGAGCGGTTGCTCAAGGACAAGCCGGAGCATGACGTGATTCTCGCGTTCTTCGACGCCGAGGAGGGCGGACTGCAGGGCTCCAAGGCGTTCGTGGCCAACCCGCCGATCGATCTCGCCGCGGTGGCGCTCGACATCAGCCTCGACATGATCGCGCGCCAGGACGGCGAGGCGCTGTGGGTGAGCGGCACCTCGCACTATCCGGCGCTCAAGCCGATCGCCGACGCCGTGGCCAAGAACGCGGCGGTACCGATCAAGTTCGGTCACGATACCAAGGACCTGAAGCCAGGCGACGATTGGACCAATTCGTCGGATCACGGCTCCTTCCACGCCAAGGGGATCCCGTTCCTCTATCTCGGCGTGGAGGATCACCCTGACTATCACAAGCCGGGCGACGACGCCGACAAGATCGATCCGCAGTTCTATCGCGGGACGGTGGAGTTTGCGATTGCCCTCGCCCGCCGCGCCGACAAGTCGCTGCCGGAAATCTTCAAGACGCGGAAGCCGGCGCCGTGATGCGGCGGGTGCGCCTTGCCGGTCTCCTCGGCGTGGCGCTCGGCGGCGCGCGGAGCCTGCAGGGGCAGGCCGTCGACACGCTGCCCACGAAACGCTGGGGACTGGAGGCGACGCTCGTCGCCGGCGCGTCGGCCTGGTCGCAGCCGGTGTTGGCGTCCCGACTCAGCAGCATACCGGCGGGCGGATTTGGCGTGCGACTGACGCACTGGCACTCGTCGCGGTGGCGCGGGCTCGTCGTGCTCGATCGCGCCGATCGTGGCGCGAATGGGCCCGGTTGGCGCTTTCGGACGCGCTACATCGAAACGGGTGCGCTGGTCGCGCGCGAACTCTTTCCGGTGGGACCGCTGGCGCTGTCGCTCGGCGGGGGGCTGATCATCGCGTGGCCACGCGCGGGGCTCGGCATTGCCCCGGGACCGATCTACTACCGGCAGTCGATCGACCTGTCGGCCCGCGAATACTCGGCGCGCCTCGCCCTCGAAGCGCGCGTTGGGCATCGGGTGCCGCTTGCGGGCCGCGTCACCTTCCAGCGGGGGCTCAATCGCATTCTCCACAGCAACCCCGCGGTCGCGGACGGGCGGTGGGATCACACCACGCCGCCGTACAACAAGCTGCTGGCGTTCGAACTCGGGGCGACGTTGCTCCGCTGGTAGCACCAAAACAGTGAAACGGCCGCATCCCCTTGGAAGGAATGCGGCCGTTTCGATGTGTTCCCCGCCGGCCCGACTGGATGGCGAACCGGGACTACCCGTGCTACCGGGCGTCGACGCGGAGATCGACTGCCCAGGACAGGCCGGCTAAGGGACTTGGTCTAGACAATTGATCACCTCCTCGAGTTCAGGTGGGACAACAGGCGAAACAGCATCGTTTTTCCCTGGGTGACATCCGCCAGGACCGGAGACCGACGGGATGCCGGGGCCGGAACGAGGGAGGTCTACGCGGCCGCTCTTCCGCGATGCCGAAATGGTAGGGGCTGTACGCGTTTAGGGCAAGCGATCGGTGGTCATTTATCACAGCGACAACGCCCCCGTACTACCTTGTTTCCTGCTGGCTATGCTTCGGTGTGTCACTGTACACGCCGGCCCGGTCCCTGACCGGTCCAAGGACCCTGGTCTCCCCACCCCGACCTGACATGTCCCACCTGTCCCTGCAATTCAGCCGACGCTCGCGATCGGTTCTGCGGGCACTCCCGCTGCTCGCCCTCACCCCGAGCTTCCTGCTGGCGCAGCGCGGGCAGGGAGGCGGCGCGACGACGGCCGCCGCCCCCGCCACCCCCGCGCTGGCTCCCCTCCCGAAGGGCCCCCGCGCCATGCTCCTCCGCGACTGGTATCGCGTCGCGAACGTGAGCACCCCGGCCGTCTCCCCCGACGGCAAGCGCATTGCCATGACCGTCACCACGCCCGTGGAAGCCGAGAACCGGCGCCATAGCGAGGTGTGGGTGGTGAACACCGATGGCGGCGCGCCGCAGCGGTGGACCTCCCCCAGCACGGAAAGCAGCAACCCTCGCTGGTCGCCCGACGGCAAGTATCTGTTCTTCTCGTCGCAGCGTCCGGGCGGGAAGGGGGCCACGTGGGCGATCCGCCTCGATCAGACGGCCGGTGAGGCCATCCAGGTGGAGGGCTACCCCACGGGCTCGATGCCCGAGAATGGCAGCTTCGGCATCTTCACCGACGCTGTCACGCCGGCGCCGCAGGTGGCCGCGAACGATCCGTTCGGCCGCATGCCGGTCATGGCCCGCCCGGGCATCGACGCGATCACCAAGCCTGCCGACGCGGCGCGCTTCGACGGCCGCCACGTCACCGACATGTCGTACAAGGTGAACGGCGTCGGCTTCGTGCCGAGCCGCCGGGTGCCCCGCGTGTGGCGCCCGCAGCAGCTGTTCCGGCAGAACATGGGCGACACGG
Organism: Gemmatimonas sp.; assembly: GCA_039809645.1. GTDB lineage: Bacteria > Gemmatimonadota > Gemmatimonadetes > Gemmatimonadales > Gemmatimonadaceae > Gemmatimonas. The sequence goes on along the minus strand of JBDHVK010000038.1, from coordinate 20,456 downwards.
CGCGGAAGCAGCTCACCAATACGGCCTACTCGCACCGCTCGCCGTCGGTGTCCCCCGATGGCAAGTGGATCGCGTTCGTGGCCGACGCCTCGCTCCGCCCCGACTCGGTCGTGGACCTCGAGCGCGAAGCGCTGGCCAAGCTGCCGTACGACAAGAAGCGCGACGAAGTGGAAAGGAACGATGCCGACATCTACGTGATCAGTGTGGACGGCGGCACGCCGCGCAAGGTCGCCGAGTTCTTCGGTACCGAGTCGGACATCACCTGGTCGCCGGATGGCAAGCAGCTCGCGTTCATTGGCCGCGCCGGCCGCATGAAGAACGCGCGCATCTACACGGTTGATGTGGCGGGTGGCACGCCGAGGAACCTCCTCGGCACGTGGCAGTACGAGCCGGCGGCGATCGACTGGCTGCCGAGCGGCATTCAGTTCACGGCCGAAATCGGCGGGCGTACGGCGGTGCTCAAGGCCGACATGAATGGCGGGCCGGCGAAGGAACTGGTGAGCGGTCGCCGCCAGATCCGCGGCACGGCCTACGACCCGGCCGGCAAGATCATGGCGTTCGTCGCCACAAGCATGACGAAGCCGACCGAGCTCTTCGTGGCCAACGCCGACGGCACGAACGAGCGCAAGCTCACCGGCTTCAACGACGCGGTGAACGCCGACGTGGTGTGGAGCGACGCCGACCGCTTCACGTACAAGAGCGTCGGGAACCTCGAGATCGAAGGCTGGCTGATGAAGCCCTATGGCTACGAGGCCGGCAAGAAATATCCGCTCGTGATCTACATCCACGGTGGCCCGCACTCGTCGTACGGCGAGGGCTGGTTCGACGAGTTCCAGAACCTCGCGGCGCAGGGGATGTGGGTCCTCTTCACCAACCCGCGCGGCTCGAGCGGCTATGGCGCCGACTTTACCTACAGCACGCGCGGCCGCTGGGGGATGGAAGACTACCAGGATCTCATGAAGGCGGTGGACATCGCCGCCGCGCGTGCCGATGTGGACAGCACCAAGATGGGCGCGACGGGTGGCTCCTACGGCGGCTTCATGACCACCTGGCTCGCCACGAAGACGACGCGCTTCAAGGCCATCGAGACCGACCGCACGATCACCGACTGGACGTACTGGTACGGCTCGAGCGACGCGCAGGGGCTCACGGAGTTCGAGTTCTACGGCAAGCCGTGGGACAACCAGAAGCTCTACGACTCGCTCTCGCCGATCCGCTATGTGAACAAGGTCAAGACACCGATGCTGCTCGTGCAGAGCGAAGAAGACCATCGCACGCCGATGGGCAGCGCCGAGATCTGGTTCATGTCGCTCAAGAAGCAGGGCGTGCCGGTGGAGATGGTGCGTTATCCGCGCTCCAACCACGACCTCTCTCGCACCGGTGAGCCGTGGCTGCTGGTCGACCGTCTCGGGCGCCTTCGGCAGTGGTTCGGCTACTGGTTGCAGGGGAACAAGAACGTCGCCAATTGAACGGGCGTGGGTGCTTCGGCTGGTTCGTCTGAACTGATCACGCAGAGAAAAGATGAAAAAGAGAAATCCTCGGCCCCATTTCGATGGCAGCCGAGGATTTCTCCCTTTCACCTTTTCTCTGCGTGATCAGTTCCAGCAGATCATCAGACCAAGCACTCAACTCGCGAAGCAGTAGAACAGCCCAGCACCACCCGTGGCGACGAGTTGCGACTGTCCACAGCCGCGCGAGCCGCGCGCGAAGACCCACGAGGTGGGGTTCGTGCCGCCGCCCTGGCGGTCGTGGTGACCGAGCATGGCGCTGCCGGTGGCGCCATTGGCCGTCCAGTTGTGGCAGGTCGCATCGGCTGTGTCGGCGGGGACGCGTCCATCGAGGCCGGCGCCGGTCATGATGTCGTGGGTGTTGGGCGTGTCGCCGCGACCGTTCACGACGGCGCCCTTCTCGGTGAGGCTGTTCTCCTTCGACAGTTTGTTGTTGTCGCTGTGGAGGTCGTCCACACTGGTGGCGACGACGACGCCCTTGGCGTTCTTCCACGGGCCCTTGCCAATGCGATCGCGGGCGTGGATCACCTTCTTGCCGTCGAGCGCCTGCTGGCTCAGGTAGGCGTGCCACGTCTTGCCGCGCACACCGGCCGCTTCGGCGAGCGTGGTGCAATGCTTGTCGGCGCCCTCGAGGCCGCCGAGGTTGGCGCCGTCACCCTTGCCGACGCTGGTGATGAAGAAGCTCATGTCCTGCTGCACGCCGGTACGCGAGGGTGCGGCGGCGGCGAGGATCAGGGCGAGTGATGGCAGGACGACTCGGGAAATCACGGAGCACCTCGGGCGGGAGAGAGGGTCACGATTTCCGCGCTGCGCGCGCGGATGGCGGCGGCGGAGAAGGGGAGTGGGACGTACTCGCCCTTGCCCCACAGCGGGAAGAGATTGGCGTAGAACGGGCTGCGCGGATCGCCGCTCTGCCCGGGCGTGTTGGTGGCGATGGCCGCGTCCCAGTTGGCGAGGTCCATCACCACGCGAAAGCTGGCGCCGGCCGTCTGGTTGTCGGTATTGCCGGTGGCGTTGAGGGTGTTGGCGTACCCGCCGCGCGCGAGCGGGCCCGGCGAGAGCAGGGCGCGCAGCGAGTCGTTCACCACGTTGTCGAGTGGATGCGCGATACGTACGAAATGGAACTTGGGGTCGCCATAGTGCCACCCGGCAATGTCCGGGCCGAACCGGTTCCGCAGATCCGTCATCGCCTCGTTGAACGCGCGGAACAGAATGAAATTGCGGGCATCCTCCGGTCGCTCACCGAGGAGCGAATCGGGGTGGCTGAGCCATTCGATGGTGCGGCTCAGCGGGACCGTGCGAAGCAGGGGGCGCACCGAGAGCGGGAGTACCATGTCCGCGGTGTGGCTCGAGATCCGTCGCTCCCAGGCGGCGTAGATCGCGGCGCCGCGCGAGTCGATGCGGAGCACGCCGTCCCACGCCAGCAGCGTATCGCGGGCCGCCTTGGCCAGCGCGGAGGTGAGTTCGACGCCCTTGATGAGCGGCACCAATGCGCGGGCGGCGATGGGTGTTTCGTCGTGCTGGAGCGCGGCCATGCGCGGGATGGTTGCCTGTCTGGTGGTGTCGAGCACCTCCTGCAGGCGGTTGTGCCGGAAGGGTTCGGCCCAGGTGCCGATACCGATGGCGTCGAAGTGCGTGTAGCTCGTCGGCACATTGAACGCATTGGCGGTGCCGACATACCCGCGCGGGGGATTCGCCTCGTGCGGCAGCCGCGGAATGGGCAGGAATCCGGCCCACTCGTAGCGCCCGTCGCCGGGCACCGGGACGAGGCCATCGTACGACGTGCGAATGGGCGCGATCCCAGCCGTCTGCCAGCCGATCGCGCCGCTCGTGTCCGCCCAGATCCAGTTGAGGGCCGGCATGCGCGCATAGCTCAGGGCCGCTCGCGCTTCCGTCCAGTTACGCGCCTGATCGAGCCGCAAGGTGGCCAGATACGGCGCGCCGCCCGGCTCGAGCCACGCCGCGCGCAACGCCACCGCGCGATGGGCCGCGCTGTCCACATACAGCACCGGACCGTGCCGCGTGTACGCGAGCGTTACCGGCACCGGCGCGGCGTCCTTCACGGGAATCGACTGGCGCACGGTGCGGAGCGGTTCCCAGACGCCGCGGTACCGGTACGCCGCGTTCTTCGCGTCGAGCTCATACACGTAGAGGTCTTCGGCGTCGATGGCGAAGATGGTGAGCCCCCATGCCCCGACCTCGTTGTGGCCGATCGCGACGCCGGGAATCGCGGGCTCGCCACCGCCGATCACATTCCAGCCCGGCGCCTTGAGATGCACCATGTAGCGCAGGCTCGGGACGCTGATCGTGCGATGCGGATCATTGGCGACGATCGGCTTGCCGCTTGCCGTACGTGCACCCGAGAGCACCCAGTTGTTGCTCTCCCAGCGTTCCACGGTCGTGTCGCGAAGGGGCACGCTGTCCGCGCGCGCCGGACGCCGCCACGCCGCCTGCAGCTCATTGGCGCGGAACACGGGTACGGTGCGTGAGCCGTTGTAGTCGGCGAACAGCCGGGCATCGGCCACGCTCTCGAGCAATCGCGCCACGGCGGAATCGAGTGCGAGTCGCCCACCGTTCGGCAGATAGCGCCGCCGTCGGGCCACGGCGGCCTCGCCGATCGCCCGCACGGCGCGCGCCGTGTTGGCTTCATCGGTGGCGTTGTTCGCCAGCGCGTTGTGGCGCGATACCACCACCGCCGGCGTCCAGTGCCCGGGGGTGATCCCCAGCGCCGCGAGGTCCGGAGGCATGAGGGCTGGATTCGCGTTCACCTCGTCCACACGCGCGTTCACGCCGTCCACGAATGCCTGAATGATGCTCGCGCCGCGCGGGTGATAGTGCGCGAGCTCGGTGACCATCGAGCCGCGATACGCCATCAGGCGCGAGGCACGGTCGCGCGCCACCCAGCGCGACCCCAGCGCTTCGGCCATCGTGCCGGTCGCCTGGCGGCGCCAGAGTTCGAGCTGGAAGAGGCGGTCACGGGCCGCGCTGTAGCCCTGCGCGAAGAAGAGGTCGTGCTCGTTCTGGGCCTCGATGTGCACGATACCGGCGCTGTCGCGCGTCAGCGTGATCGGGGCCCTGAGACCAGCCATGGTGGACGGGCGCGGGCGCAGCTGCGCACCGGCCACGGACACCATCGTACACGACAGCCACACGAGCCCTGCGCGAAACGAACCCGAACGCATCACATCCTCTCGAGGTCAGGAAGCGAGTGCCGCCGCAAACTCGTGCACGAGCTCCGCGGCGGGACGAATATCGTGAATCGCATCGACCGAGCGCCCCGCCTGCCAGTAGTCGGCGTTGGCCCCCTCCACGCTCGACCGCTTGAGCTGCCGCAATGAACGCAGCGCATAGAAGGTCCGGATCCAATGCTTGGTCTTCCGTCCCTTGAACAGCCAGCGCGAGAGCGGCCCGACCGTCGTTCCGAGCCGCTCCACATAGGGCGTGCGCAACACCGAGACGGGCACACCGGTGAGCCGCTCCGTGAGGACGACATCACGCGAGGTGGCGTCCACGATCGCCTGCTTGTAACGCGCATCGCTGTTGCATTCGGTGGTGGCGATGAAGCGTGTGCCGAGTTGCACGCCGGCATAGCCCATATCAAGGAGCGCGCGGAACTGCGCCGCGTTCCCCACACCGCCCGCCGCCACGACCGGCAGCCCGAGGTCGCCCACCTCGTCGAGCAACGCCCGCGGATCGCGCGAGCCGGTGTGGCCGCCCGCGTCGCGATTCACCGCGACCAGTCCATCCACTCCACCGTCGCGCCCCTTGAGCGCCCACTTCCGCTCGGTGATGTCGTGGTACACCACCCCACCGGCGGCGTGGACGCGATCGGCCACCCAGCGCGGATTGCCCAGCGACGTGAGGAAGAAGCGCACGCCCTCCTCGAGCGCCGTCTCCACCCAGCGCACCATGCGGTTGTGGTACGTCTGGCTCGACGCCTCGATGAGCGCGTTGAACCCGATCGGCGCACCACCGCTCAGTCGATTGATCAGCCGCAGCCCCTCGCGGAACTCGTGCCCGTGCACGTAGGTGAGCGAAATCGGCTGCACGATCCCCAGCGCGCCGGCGCCACTCACCGCCGCGACGAGTTCGGGATTGCTGCAGGGGTACATCGGCCCGCAGATGAGCGGCACGCGAATGTGCGCGTGCCGCGTCAGGGCGGTATCGGCGGCGCTCGTGGAGGGCGGCGCGACCGGAGCGAGAGGAGCGACCATGGCACGAGCCTACGCTCGGAACCCTGTCGGCGCCACCTCGCGCGCGCCAGCTTATGCCCATGACCGTGCTCGTCACCGGAGCCACCGGATACATCGGCGGACGTCTTGCCGGCCGCCTGGTCGAGCGCGGCGTCCCGGTGCGGGTGCTCGTGCGCGATCCGCGACGGATACGCGGGCGCTGGTGGGAGCACGACGTGGACGTCGTTGCGGGCGACCTGTTCGACGCCGCGTCGGTCGAACGCGCCCTCGATGGCGTCGAGCAGGCGTACTACCTCGTGCACTCGATGTCGCGAGCCGACGACTATGCCGACCGCGATCGCATCGCCGCGCGCAACTTCGTGCATGCCGGGCGGCGATTGCGCCACTGCATCTACCTCGGCGGGCTCGTCCCCACCGCCCCGGCCATCAGTGCGCATCTGCAGAGTCGCGGGGAAACGGGCGCCATTCTGCGGGCGGGGCTCCCCACCACGGAGTTCCGCGCCGGCCCCATCGTGGGATCGGGGTCGGCGAGCTTCGAAATGGTGCGCTATCTCGCCGAACGGCTGCCGTTCATGGTGGCGCCGCGCTGGATCACGAATGCGGTGCAGCCAATCGCGGTACGCGATGTGCTCGCCTACCTGGTGCAGGCGCGCGAGCACGATGCGGCCGGCGTGGTCGAGATCGGTGGTGCGGATGTGCTGAGTTTCGCGCAGATGATCGAACGCTACGCTGAGGTGCGCGGGCTGCCCCGCAAGGTCTTCGCCGTGAAGGGGATCTCCCCGGCGATGGCGGCGCTCTGGATCGACAAGATCACGCCCATCCCGCGGCGGCTCGCGGAACCGCTCATGGAGGGGATCATCCATCCCGTGCTCGCCGATACGCGCAAGGCCGCCGCGCTCTTTCCCGACATCAGCCCCATGCCGTACCGTCGCGCGGTGAAGCGGGCGCTGGTGCGGGTCGAGGAGCACTTCGTGGAGTCGCGCTGGAGCGACGCCTTGGGCAGCGGCGACGACTCGTACGAACTCCGAGATCGTGAGGGGCTCAAGGAGGAGACGCGGACGATCTACGTCCCGGCGACGCCGGATCAGGTCTTTCGGGCGTTCTGTCGCATCGGGGGGGATCAGGGGTGGCTCGTCTGGAACTCCCTGTGGCGGGTCCGTGGTTTTATCGACCGGATGCTGGGTGGCCCCGGGCTGCGCCGCGGCCGACGGGATCCCCAGGGGTTGTATCTTGGGGAAGTGGTGGATTTCTGGCGGGTGGAGATGGTGGAGCGCCCGCGCATCCTCCGGCTCAGGGCCGAATTCAAGGTGCCCGGGCAAGCCTGGCTGCAATTCACGGCCGTTCCCGAGGGCCCCGGCACCCGGCTCATTCAGACGGCCTTCTTTGCCCCGCGTGGGCTGTTCGGACTCCTTTACTGGTACGCGATGTATCCCGCTCACCTGTTCATTTTCGGCGATATGGCTCGCGCGCTGGCCCGCCTGGCGGTTGCCGAACCGGCGGTCGCGTTGGAGCCCCGCGCGAGCGTCATCCCGGAGACCGGTGAGCATGGGGCGATCGTGGCGCCCGAGGGGGAGCGATGAGCGAACTGCTGCGCGGCGCCGGACTGGTGCTGCTGGGTGTGCAGGTGCCGCTGCTGCTCGTGCTGCTCGCGCGCCTGATGCCCGGGCGTACGCGTCGCCCGCCCATTGCGCCGCGCACGACGCCGCGGCGCGATACCACGGTGAGTGTGATCGTCGCCACGCTCAACGAGGCGCGCCGCATTGGTCCGTGCCTCGAGGGGCTCATGCAGCAGCAGGAGCCCCTGCTCGAAGTGCTCGTGGTGGACAGCCGCAGCACCGATGGGACGCGCGAACTCGTGGCCGCGGCGGCCGCGCGCGACCCCCGCATTCGTCTCATCACCGATGAGCCGCTTCCCGCGGGCTGGGTCGGCAAGGTGTGGGCGCTCGAGACCGGCCTTCGCGAAGCGCGCGGTGAGTGGGTCCTCGGCATCGATGCCGACACCGTGCCGGCCCCCGGGTTGGTGGGCGCGGTGGTGGATGCGGTGGAGCAGGATCGCTACGATGTGGCGAGCTTTTCCCCGCAGTTCCGCGACCAGACCCCCACCGAGCGGTTCGTGCAGCCGGCGATGCTCGTCACCCTCGTGTATCGCTGCGGTGCCGCGGGCGCCAAGCAGCCGCCGCCGGATCGTGTGCTGGCCAACGGGCAGTGTTTCGTCTCGCGCCGCAAGCTGCTGGTGCAGTACGGAGGGTACGCACCGGCGCGCGCCAGCTTCTGCGACGACGTGACGCTGGCGCGGCATCTCGCGGCCAACGGCGCGCGCGTGGGCTTTCTCGACGGCTCGAAGATCATCCAGGTGAGCGCCTACACGTCGCTCGCCGAGATGTGGCGCGAGTGGGGGCGCAGCTTCGACCTCAAGGACGCGACCCCCGTGTGGCGCCGGTGGCTCGATGTCGCGCTGGTGTGGGCCGTGCAGGCCCTTCCAATGCCGTTCCTGGCGGTCACCGCGCTCTTCGCGCTCACCGGGGTGGTGCCGGAGCATGGTGGCCAGAACGAGATGCTCTGGCAGGCGCTGCTCCTCGTGAACGGCTCGGCGCTGTTCATCCGGCTGTTCATGCTCTGGGCGCTGCGTGGATGCTACGCGGAGCGGGGCTGGAGCTTCTGGTGTTCGTGGCTGTCAGACCTGGCGGCCGCGTGGCGGTTGACGCTCAGCACGGCGAAGGTGCCGAAGGCGTGGCGAGGACGGCAGTACGAAGCGCTGGCCTAATGCCAACCCCCCGAACGGTCGCCCTCGCGCCGCCGTTCGGGCTTACTGCTTGTGGCTGAGCGAGTACACGTAGGCTGCCACCGCGCGATGCTGCGCGGGATCCAGCGGCGCGCCACCGAACGGCGGCATGACACCGCTGAACTTCTTCGGGGCCATCACGCCGCTCTTGATCGTGTTGTAGATCCCTTCGAAGCTGCCATCGCTGTGCAGCCACTCGGCATCGGTGAGATTCGGGGCGACCGTACCCTGGTCGGCCTTCGGGCCGTGGCACGCCTGACAGGACGCCGCACCCTTGAGGCCATGGAACACTGAGTCACCCAGCGCGATGTCCGCCGGGGTGATGCTCGTTGGGTCCATGCTCGTCGAAACAGCCGCGGCCGCAGGGGCCGCCTCGCCGGCTGGCGCGGCGCCGTCACCGCTCGCGGCCTTGTCGCCGCCACCGCACGCGGCGAGCAGGAACAGGGTGCCGGTGGCGGCCAGCGTGGTCAGGGAGAGTGAAGAAAGGCGGCGCATAGAGGCTCCAGAAGGTGTCGTGAACAGCAGTGGGGAGGTCACACGGGAACTAGAAATCGCGACGGGCAAACGCGCGTTCGGCGAGCCAGGCGGGAAGACCGATCCAGAGCAGCAGGCCGCCGATGGCGGCACCCGTGCCGGTCGCACTGCCGAGAAAGCGGTGCAGGATCGCTCCCGTGTAGCCCATCAGCGCCGCCGCGTCGCTGTGCAGCACGATGAGGGACCGTGCAAGATCGACCGGATTGCCCAGCATGAGCGCCAGCATGGGCTTCTCGAGCGGATAGTCCGACCACGTCGTCGAAACGAGCAGCACGACGGCGTCGTACCCGACGGTCAGCAGCAGCCAGACCATGAGGCCCAGCATGACGCTGCGCAGGCGATCCTCGACCAGGATGCCCACCAGCAGCGCGAGCCCGCCGAACACGAACGCGAGCGCGATGCCACTGCCGATGGTCGCGCCCAGCAGCGACAGGCTGTCGGGGGTGATGGCGCGGTGCGCCGCGATGGGGAGGAGCACGCCGAGGCCGAACGCGGCCGCCAGCGGCAGCACGAGACTGAGATACAATCCAACGAACAACGCCCGCCGCTGCACGGGTTGCGCCAGCAGCAACTCGTTGAACTCGCGGGACGCGTGCCAGCTGATGATGCCGAACATGATCGTCACCAGCGGCACCACGAGCAGCACCAGGTCGAGCAGCGTGGTGAGCGTGCGGGCGGCGGTGCCAGTGAGACGCAGGACGCTCTCGGTGAGGAGCAGCGTGCCAACACCGAACACGAGCACGCCGCGGTTGCGCGTGACATTGCGGAGCTCGTGGCGCAGCACCGTACCCACGACAAACCGCGCCACGTGCGGCGCGCGCGTCGCGGTCATGCCGCGCGATTCCTCGGTGGACGGATCGAGCACGAAAGCCGGGGCGAGGGTCATGCAGCCTCCTCACGCTGCGAACGACGCATCAACTGCGCGATGGCGCGCTCGAGGGTGGCCGCTTCGGTGCCCTGCATCAGATCGGCCAGCGGACCGGTCCAGCGCACCTGGCCCTCGTGCAGGAACACCACACGATCGGCGAGCTCCTCGAGCTCACTCAAGATATGCGAGGTAATCACCACCGCTCGTCCCTCGCCGCGCACCGCACGGATCTTGTCCTTGAGCACGCTACTGGCGATGGGATCGAGCCCGGCCGTCGGTTCGTCGAGCAGCAGCAGGTCGGGGACGAACAGAAACGCCGCCGCGGCATTGAGCCGCTGGCGCTGACCGCCGGAGAGCGCGCGCGCCGCCTGTCCCAGCACGGGCGTGAGTTCGAACGCGTCGATGAGGGAACGATCTCGTGCACCCTCGCCGCGCAGATCCTCCAGCAGCGTGAGCACATCACCGGCCGTGAAGGACTCCGGAAAGCGCGGGGTCTGGGGCATGTATCCGATGCGCGCACGATGCGCGATGTGACCAGCCGTGTCCACGCCATCGAAGCGGATCGTGCCGGCATCCGGACGCACGAGGCCGAGCATCGACTTGTTGAGTGTCGTCTTGCCGGCGCCGTTCGGGCCGATGATCGCCGTCACGGAGCCGCGAGGCAGGTCGAGGTCCACGCCGCGCAGCACCGTGCGCGCGCCGTAGCGCTTGGAGATCCCGCGCAGCTGCACGAGGGGCGCGCCACCCGGCGCGGGTTCGATGAACGTCATGGCAGGCTCCGTGGCGCGCGCATCAGCGGCGCGCCGTCGCGCAGGGTTTCGGGAGTCAACGTCGGGACCACACGCTCGGCGACATCGAGCACGTCGACAAGCAGGCTTCGCACCAGGACCAGCGCGGATGGCGACTGCTGCACGAGCAGCGCGAACAGACGGACGGGCGCGTGCGGGACATCGCCAATGCCGTCATGATTCAGGTCGTAGCCGCGGTAGCGGTCCCACCAGTTGTTGCGGAACGTGCTGTAGTTGCTGCGGCTGTTCGTGCCGACGTCGAAGACGTTCCCCTGGAACGCGTTGCCGTGCAGCTGATTGTCCTGGGCATCGGCGAGCACGCGAACCGCCCAGCCGTTGCGCACGAAATCGTTGTCGGCCACATCGTTGCGATTCGCGCCCTCCATGTGGAGCCCCACCGAATTGTCGATGAACTGATTGCGCTGGATGCGGCTGTCGCTGATCTCCTTCAGCAGGAGGCCGTAGCTCGCGCTTCCGCGGCTGCGCTCGAATCGATTGTCGGTGATGGCGACGCGCTTGGCGTACATCACGGCCACCCCCGATTCATTGTCGCGGAAGGTATTGCCCTCGTACCGACAGGAATCGGAGAACATGAAGTGCAACCCGTAGCGGCGGCTCTGCTCGCTCACATTGCGCCGCGCCACACTGCCCACGGTGAACTCGAAGTAGATGCCGTCGCGGTGTCCGCGCACGACATTGTCTTCGAAGAGGATGTCGCGGCCGTTCCACGAGTGGAGGCCGTTGCCGGTCACGGTCTGTGAACCGGCGAGTCCGATCAGCGTGTTGCGCCGCACGATGCAGTGGCTCGCGCGCTGCAGATACACGCCGAAGAGGGTGTTCTCGAAGTGGTTGTCCTCCACAAGGCAGTACGAGGACTCCACGACCCGGAGGGCCGCGCGATCGGTGGCCTGACTGGTGCCGGTATTGCGGAAGGTGAGCCCCCGCACGGTGACCGAGTCGGCGCCGATCCCGAGAATCTCATGCTGGCCTTCGCCATCGAGAATCGCGCCGGGTTCGCCCACGAGCGAGAGCGGCGTCCGAATGGCGAGCGGCGGTTCGCGATACACGCCCGCGGCGACCCGCACGACGGCGTGGCGCGGGGCCCTGGCCAGCGCCTCAGCGACGGTGCGGATACCACCGGGCCGCGTGGCGGAGACCCAGAGGGTATCGGGTGCGCCCTGCGCCGTAGCCGGTGCCCCCGCACCGGCTACGGCGAGCGCGCAGAACGCGGCGGTGATCACCCCCCGCTCAATCACCCGCGTGCTCCCATGACAGCGGTCGCGACACCTGCCCATGTCTCGGGGCGAGCCCGAGCTTGGTGCGCGACTGCATCAGCACTTCTTCCCAACGCACCGTCCGACCCCCGAAGCGCGCCGCGAGGCTCGCCTCGGTGGAGTCGGTCGGGAACGCGGCCAGTTCGCGGCCCATGGGGGAGCGCAGTTGGCTGCTCTGGACGAATCGGGCCGTCCGGGCGTCGAGCCAATGGCTCGGATGATCGAAGTCCGCCACCCAGATCCCCTGCGGAGCCAGCGCCGGGGCGAGCGTCGCGACGTAGGACGCGGCGCATTCGATCGAGTCGAACGTTTCGAGACGGCCCTTGGCCGTCTTCACGAGCGCGCCGAAGCGCACATCGTCGATGGTCATGCGACAGTACCCGCAGGCGTCGGTACCCGGTACCAGCGGCCGCAGTTCGCTGTCGCAGGCGATGGCGGTGCCCAGCGTGAGCAGGAGTGCGGCGTGACGAAGGGCAGCGGCGACGCGCATGGCGGCCTCCTCAGCGATGCGTGAGCACGGGCGGGTCGTTCGCAACGCGCGGCTCGCGCGCCTCGGACGACCGCCGGCTCGGCGTGGGCTGCGTCGCACCGCCACCGAGTACCGCCGCGCCGGCAGCCAACACCACCGCGGCGATGGCCAGCACGCCGCCCGTGGCGGGCAACGACGTGGCCGTGAAGTTGAGCAACTGCTTGCTGCCGATGAGCGGCGGCTGATAGGACATGCCGGGCACCTTGATCGGTGCGTGCTCGAGATCGAGGTTGTGCCCGTAGTCGTACTCCCACTTCCAGAAGTCCACGAGCCCCACGAGCGCCGCCGCCACGAGGGCCAGCGCCCACGTCTGGAGGAGACGACGGCGCCCGAGGGCCGCGACCAGCAGGCCGAGCGCACTCATGGCCAGTACGCCGGGGCGCATGACACGCAGCTCGGGAATCGATTCCGGCACGATGGTCTTCATGCCGATGTAGTGATTGAGTCCGTTGATGTTCTGCAGGTCGTTCGGACCCACGCCAGCCACGGTGTGCGCCCAGATGTACATCCCGAGGCCTTCCGGGTACTGCGGCGCAATCAGCGAGACCGACCAGAGCGGAAAGAGCAGGGCCGACGCGAGCAGAACGGCGGCGACCGCGATGACGAGGCGACTGCGTGATGAGGCGACCACGATGGTCAGCTCCTCCGGGGGATGGGAGCGCCGGGCTCGGCGCTCCCATCGCACCAGACGTAATGAGGATTAGTGCTTGAACTTCTCGGCGCGGGCCGCCTGGCCCTGCGCCTTCACCGTGTTGGCCGTCAGCGGCACACTCGACCCGACGGGCGAGACACGGACATACCCCTGCATCTCCTGGTGCAGCGCCGAGCAGAAGTCGGTGCAGTACATCGGATAGACACCCAGCGCCTTCGGCACCCACTTGAGCGTGCGGGTTTCACCCGGCATGATCAGCAGTTCGGCGTTGGTCGCGCCCTGGATGGCGAAGCCGTGCGGGATATCCCAATCCTGCTCGAGGTTGGTGATGTGGAAGAGCACCGTGTCACCCACCTGCACGCCTTCGATGTTGTCGGGCGAGAAGTGCGAGCGGATGGCCGTCATGCGCACATGCACCACCTTGCCGCTGCGCGAGACGCCCGTCTCCGGTTCCGACTTCGTGGCCATCGGGTGCTTGTTGTCGGCGATGGTGTAGAACTTCTTCTGGATTGCCTGGACCTTGGACGCTTCGATCGCGTTGGCGTAGTGCGGCTCGCCCACGGTCGGGAAGTCGAGCAGCAGCTTCATCTTGTCGCCCGAGATGTCGTAGAGCTGCGCCGACTGCGCGAGCTCGGGGCCGGTCGGGAGATAGCGGTCCTTCGTGATCTTGTTCATCGCGACGAGGTACTTGCCGCTCGGCTTGGTCGTGGCGCCGCCGGGGATCATGAGGTGGCCGATCGAGTAGTACGTCGGCGCACGGTCCACGATCTCCCAGGTGCCGAGCTTCCACTTCACGACTTCGCTGGAGATGAAGAGCGACGTATAGGCGTAGCCCTTGCCGTCGAACTCGGTGTGCAAGGGGCCGAGTCCCGGATCCTTCACTTCACCGGCCAGGATCGCGTCGTACTTGAGCACCGGGATGCCGTCTACTTCGGTCTCGAATGCCTTGTCGGCGATCGCCTTCTGAATCTTGGTGAACGAGTGCACCGGGATCACCGTCGCGAGCTTGCCACCGGCCACGATGAATTCGCCGCTCGGATCCACGTCGGCGCCGTGCGGCGACTTCGGGGTCGGCAGGAAGTAGATCGAGTTGGGGCAGGTCGTCGGCGTCAGCACGCGCACCTGCTTCTTGAATTCGGTCGTGGCGACGCGCGTGAACTCGTCCATCACGTTGTGCGCGTAGTTCGCCGGCCAGACTTCACCCTTGCCGCTGTTGGCGCAGGCTTCGAGCGACTTCCAGTTCACGGCGGCGATGAAGTCCTTGTCGGCCTTCGACGCGTTCACTTCGAGCTTCTCGTAGGCCTGCTCCGAGTTGTAGGACGTGAAGAACATCCAGTCCTTGCTCGGGCCCTTGCCGGCGCGCGCCAGATCGTAGTCGTAGCCCGGCACCAGCAGTTGGAAGGCGACGTCCATCTTGCCCGGCTCGTTGGCCTTCACAAAGGAGATCGTGCCCTTGAAGGCCTTCTTGTAGTCGGCGATCGGCACATCCTGCTGCGGGATCGGCAGCGAGAAGCGCGTGGAGGCGATCGTGTACTCGGTGTTCGACGTGATGAACGGCGAGCCGTGATTCCCGCCCGAGTTCGGGATCTGCAGGATCTCGTCGGTCTCGAACGTCGCGAGATTCACGCGGCCGATGCGCGGCGTGTTGTTCGCGTTCACGAAGAGCCACCGGCCGTCGTCTTCGCCGTTGGTCTGCGAGAGCGCCGTATGGTGGAGGTCGTCCCACGGAATGTTGCCAAAGCTCGTCTCGAGCATCGGCTTCGTTTCCTCCGAGTAGCCGTAGCCATTCTCGGGGAACTGCGAGAAGACGGGAACGATCTTGAGCAGACGGCCCGACGGCAGGCCGTACACGCCGACCTGCCCACTGAAGCCCCCGCTGAGGAAGGCGTAGAACTCGTCCTTCTGACCAGGCGCCACGTACACCTTCGAGGCGGCGTCAGCGCCGCCGATCGTGCCGGCGGCCTGCTTGTTGGCCGGCGCGCAGGCATAGCCATACGCGACCGTCGCAACGACGGATGCCGCGGCGAGGAACCAGCCGGTGCGGCGAGAGACTGACATGAGTGCGGTACTCCGCAAGAGTTGATTTCGCGCAACGCGGTGGCAATCGACCTCGGTCACCCCGGCGTGCGGATATAAACTCGTATGTCAAATGCAAACAAAAAGTCGGCACTTTGCCCTGACTTTGCAGGGGGTTTCCCGACGCAAGGACGGCACTTTCGTGACACATTTCGTCCCATGCGTCTCACCCGCTTTTCCGACAATGCCCTCCGGTGTCTCATTGTGCTCGGACTCGAGCCGGAGCGCTGCATCACGGTGCATGTCATCGCCGAGCGCATGAACATGTCGTACGAGCATCTGGTCAAGATCGTCCAACGATTGACCGAGCTCGGGTACGTGGAGACGGTGCGTGGGCGACACGGCGGCGTCAGGCTGGCCAAGCCGGTCACCGAGATCCGCATTGGACAACTCGTTCGCGAGACCGAAGAGAATCTGACGCTGGTCGAGTGCTTCGAACCGGATCACAACACCTGTCCAATCTCCGCCGGCTGTCGCTTGGCCAGCTATCTCGACGAGGCGCTCGGCGCGTTCCTGGCGGTGCTCGACGCGCGCTCGCTCGCGGATGTGCTCGAGCCGCGCTCGAATCTCGTGACGCTGTTGCGGTACAACGAGCGCACCCCGGAACGCGCGGCCAGCTGACCACACGCCCCGGGATGGGCCCCGGCGGCAGGATCCTGGCGGCGCTTACTTGGCCGGCACCAGCACGGCGTCGATCACGTGCACCCAGCCGTTCGACGCGCGAACCGAGGCGATGATCTTGGCGCTGCCGATATAGGTGGCGCCGTCTTTTTTCGTGATCTTCTCCGAGCCCGCCGAGACCATCGACATCTCCTGACCGTCGATGAGCGCGTCGATGTCCAGCGCGGACGTCGTCACGTGGTGCTGCAGGATGCTCGTCAGCTGACTCTTGTTCTCCGGCTTGAGCAGCGACTCGACTGTGCCCGGTGGCAGCTTGTCGAATGCCGCGTTTACCGGCGCGAACACGGTGAAGGGACCGGGGTTGGCCAGAGCGTCAACCAGGTTCGCAGCCTTGAGCGCGGCCACCAGCGTGGTGTGATCCTTGGATCCCGCTGCAACCGACGCGACGGTGGGGACCGACGAGCTATCAACGACGGAGGCTTGACCACCGGCGGCGGGGGGCGCGCCCGCGTCGGCCGGAGCGGGGGTATCCTGCGAGGTGGCGGTGCAGGCGGAGCAGAGCATCACGAGCGCGGCGCCGCGGAGCAGGGACGATGACATGGGTGGATGTCCGGTGAGAAGAAGGGGAGGGGCGGGGAGCGACCGGCTCAACCGGACGCGGGCATTGCGTTCGGTTGGCGTGCGGGCCAGCGGCCGCGGACGTACATCTGGGCGTAGTTCGCGGCAGTGAGGACGACGCCGCTGCTCCACACGAGCGCGCCGATGCGCGTGAGGTCGGAGTGGCCGAGCAGCGCGCCCGCGGCCGTTCCGCTCCAGCCCGCGGTGAGGAGTAGCGCACTCGCATGCTGCCAGTCGTCATGCAGCAGGCGATTGGGCGAGCCCAGTGCCTTGAACCCAGGCATGATGGGGGCGAGACGCATGTAGCTCATGTGTGGCAGGATCTTGGCAGCCACGCCGATCACCAGCGTCGACAGCCATCCCAGGAGCAGGACGGCCACGAACGCGACCCAGTGGGAGAAGGCGAACCCATCGCCGAAGAGCAGCCACGCGCCCAGCAGCACGCCGGCTCCGAGGGCCGCGAAGGCCGACGCGATGTGCCACAACGGCGCGTCGAGCGTTCGCGCCCGACGGCGGAACCAGCGTCCGCCCAGCGCGACAGCAAGCCCACCGGCCACCAGCAGCAGGACGCCACCGGCGAGTCGTACCGGGCGGCCCGCTCCGAGCGCGCCGACCGCGAAGAGGCCCAAGCCGGCCACCGTCGTCCACAGCTGCGCGCGCAGCCACGGCTCGTCGTTGCCCGGACCATTGAGGAACGTGGGCAGCATGCGGCTCCCCACGCCGACAATGGTGAGCGTCCCGAAGCCGACAAGCCCCAGCAGCAGGTGCGTCGCGAGCAGATAGAGCCGGTCGACGTGCCACCAGCCCAGGGTCTCGCCGATGCGCGCACTGGCCACCAGCATGCCGGCACCAAGCGCCGAATGCGAGACGGTGATGAACAGCCCCACGGTCTTGCCGTGCACCGACTGTCGACGCGCGCCAAGGACGTTGCGCGACACGGCGAAGACCGCGCTCAGGACGAGCAGCCAGCCCAGTCCCTGAAGCGCCCCGTTCCACACGAAGAAGCCGGTCACGAGGCACACCACGCCGCCCTGCATGAGACCAAAGGCCCAGTCGCCGAGGCGCACACTGCGCAGCGGCACGCCAAGCCCGCCGGGCACGAACTGATGCAGCGTTCCGAAGATCGCGGTGGCGACGACACCGAGCATGATGACGTGCACGAGCGCGAACACCGGCGCGTCGAACACCGCGCCCCGCGCCAGGCGCGGGGCGAGCCAGATCAGCAGTCCCGAGCCAACGAGCAGCCACCAGAGCGCAGCGCCGAAGTGCATCGCAGGGAGGCGAAATGGCGGCGTGGTGACGGCGCCGCCCGTGGTGGGCAGCGCGCGCCGTTGTCCGGCAAGCGAAACGGTCATGATGGATCACATCCCATGAGGCGGGCCTCGGCGAAGAGCGCGCGGCATCATTGCCGCCCGTCCTCGATACCTGTATCGGTGATGCAAGAATGCTGAGCGTTCGCGAGGCGACGGGCGTCGGCAATCACCTGACGGGTTGTCGGCGGCGGCCCGGTCCCGATTTTGTTCGGTTTTTCTACGTACAGTACGAACGCAAATGCGATGTGTCGGCGTATTTGTGCTGTTTGTGCAATCATTGGCGTCTTTTTGTCAGTGCAACTTCAATTTTGCAGCAAGCTGCGCGAACTTTTCTGCGCAATTCGCAGTTGACGTGACGCTGGCACCACCGCCGGTCTTCCCCCTGTCCCCCTCGCATGAAGCTCATCGTGGCAGTCATCCGGCCGGAGAAGCTGGCCGACGTGAAGCGCGCCCTCTTTCAGGTCGGCGTGACCGGCATGACGCTCTCGCGCGTCAGCGGCCACGGCGGCGAGCGCGATGTGGTGCAGCAGTACCGCGGCGAGCAGGTCGTGCTCGAGTTCCACGAGAAGGTGCGCATCGAGATGGCGTGCTCCGAGGAGTTCGTGGAGCGCACCATTCAGGCGATCTGCGACGGCGCGCGCACCGGCGAAGTCGGGGACGGCAAGATCTTCGTCATGCCGCTCGATCACACCGTGCGCATCCGCACGGGCGAGCGCGACAACGACGCGCTCACGGCGGTCAACGCCGACGAAGTCATGCGGAAGACGCAGCTCGAATTTCCCGTCCCCACGAGGCTTTGAGGATGTCCGTGCCACAGGTCTCCGCCGGTGATACGGCATGGGTGCTGATCAGCACCGCGCTCGTCATGTTGATGGTGCCCGGGCTCGCCTTCTTCTACGGCGGGCTGGTCAAGAACAAGAGCGCGCTCAATACGATGCTCATGAGTCTCGCGGCGCTGGCGGTCGTGACGGTGCAGTGGGTGCTGTTCGGGTACTCGCTCGCCTTTGGCCCGGGCTCCTCGTGGATCGGTGGGCTCGCGTGGTTCGGCTTCAAGGGCGTGACCGGTGCCCCGAACCCGACCTACGCGGCCGGCCTGCCGCATGTCCTCTTCGCGGCCTTCCAGGCGATGTTCGCCGGAATCACGGTGGCGCTGTTTTCGGGGGCCATCATCGACCGCATCCGCTTTGCGGCGTATCTCGCGTTCGGCTTCCTGTGGACGACGCTGATCTACGATCCCCTCGCCCATTGGGTGTGGGGGGACGGCGGATGGATCCGGACGCTGGGGGCGCTCGACTTTGCCGGCGGCACGGTGGTGCACATCAGTGCCGGTGTCACGGCGCTCGTGATGGCCATGTTTCTTGGCCCGCGGCGCGACTTCAAGAAGGTGCCGAACGTTCCGCACAACGTGCCGTTCACGCTGCTGGGCGCCGGCATGCTCTGGTTCGGGTGGTTCGGCTTCAATGCGGGATCCGCGCTCGCGGCCGACGGTATCGCCGCCAATGCACTGGTGACGACGCACAGCGCGGCGGCGGCGGCCCTGTGCACCTGGGTACTGCTCGAGTATCTCAAGGGCGGCCGCGCGACCGCCGTCGGTGCGGCGACTGGCGCGGTGGTGGGGCTCGTGGCCATCACGCCGGCCGCGGGCTTCGTGACACCGGCCAGTGCCCTGATGATCGGCGCGCTCGCCGCGCCGTGCTCGTTCTTCGCCCTCAACTACCGGCCCAAGACGTCGCTCGACGATACGCTTGACGTCTTCGCCTGCCACGGCGTGGCAGGTATCATGGGCGCGCTCCTTACGGGCGTCTTCGCCACCAAGTCGGTGAACCCGGCAGGACAGGACGGCCTGCTCTACGGCCATGCGGCGCTGCTCGGCGTGCAGGCCGCCGCCGTCGGCGCGACGATCGTCTTCGCCGGTGTGGCCAGCGTCGCCATCCTGAGCGCGCTCAAGCTGGTCATGCCGCTCCGCGTCGGCATCGAAGCCGAAATTCAGGGCATCGATGTCGCCGAGCACGGCGAGGAAGCGTATCACGACAGCGACATGTCCGACCTGAGCGCGCGCGTGTCGCCGCTGAGCGACGCGGTGGTGCTGCCGGCGGCGGAGTTGGGGTTCATGCGGCGGACCGCGTAACGCGACCCGTCTACTCCAAACCCGAGACACCACACTTCAAACTGATCAGTTCGGGGTGTGGGGTTTTGGGTTTGGAGAAGCGGGGGTGGGAAATGGAAAAGGCCCGGTCTTCGACCGGGCCTTCCGCACATCTCCGAACAGGTGCCTACCGCATCGACCCCTGCTTGCTCTTCAGCCACGTCATCGGGATGACGAACAGCGGCGACAGGAACAGACCGAGCAGGATGTTGATCCAGGTGAGCGCCATGTAGTAGGCGGTCATCCCGAGTGAGGCCCAGATGGTTCCCAGCGTGCCGTGATATTCCACTGTCGATCTCCGATGCAAAGGTCTGGCGCTGGCGGTGCGCCGGATGCGACCAAGAGTAGTCGAGACTGGCGGCCGATGGTAGGGGGGCGTGGCGGGAGGTTGACGCGGCCCGCGAGGTGGGGCATAGCTCCCGTATGCTGACGTTTCCGGACTCGCCGGCGGCCGTGCTCGAGGCCACGCTCGATGTGGCGCTGTCGGGGAGCAGTGGGCCGATCGTGGTGGCGGTCTCGGGCGGTCTGGATTCGATGGCCCTCATGTATGCGGT
>JBDHVK010000037.1:0-28975 GCA_039809645.1 Gemmatimonas sp. | reverse complement strand
CGTCGCGCTCGAGCTCAACAACCGGCCGCGAGCGACGCTTGACTTCAGATCACCCGCCGAGATGTTCAACGAACTGTTGCGCTGACTGATTGAGACCGCCCTCCTTTTCACCTTTTCTCTGCGTGATCAGTTCCTACTTCACATCCGCCACAACAATGCCAGCCGAGGCCAGCGCCGAAAGCACACGCGGCAGATCGGCCGAGCGAATGGAAGCCAGCTTCGCCGACTGCGCCGCAAGCTCCTTCTTGAGATCCGCAAGCAACTGTCTCTGCGCCGCGCTCACCGGGAAGCTGGCGTTCACCGCCCCGTTGAGCGAACCCGCTCGGTTCGAGAACGACGGATCCTGCGCGCCACTCGCGCCACGATCGTCGTCTTCATCGACCGGCGGCCGGGCGGCGGCGCCGAGGGTGGCGCGCGAGGCGGGTGACCCGCCGACGTCACGGACGAAGGCACCGAGCGCCTTCTCGAGCGCCGCAACCGAGTCCTTGAGGGCCGGCGTGGCCTTCACCCCGGCGCTGTCGAGCGCCTTCTTGGCTGCTCCGTAGCGCTTCACCACGGTATCGGCTGCGGCCTGCGCGTCGGTCATGCTGCGCTGGAAGCGCACGACCTCGAGGCGGAACGCGTCCAGCGTCTTGAGCTGCGCCACGCTCATCGGCTGCTCCGGGTCGCGCAGCAGGGTGAAGCGCTGCGTGCGCACCGTGGCGTCGCCCTTGGCCGTCGTGACCGTGAGACGCGCCGTGTAGTCGCCCGGCACGGCCGTGTAGGTGGCGGGGCCCCGACCAAAGCCACCGCCGAAACCACCTCCTGCGCCACCACCGCGACCGGCCGGCGTCGTATCGAGCGGCGCCGTGAGTGGCGCGCCGACGCGCATGTCCCACACCGGGCGGAAGAGGCCCGCGCGCTTTGGCACCGGCAGCTCGCGCACGATCCGCCCTGCGGCATCGAGAATCTCGAGCTTCGCCTTGCTCACGCCCGCGGTATCGGGCATCAGATACGCGAGGTGCACGCCATGATCGGGGTTCTCCCCCGTCCATCCGGTCGATCCCATGCCGCTGTTGCGGCTGTTGTTGAGCGTGAGGGCAATCTCGCTGCGCACCGGGAAGAGGTACGCGCCGCTCTCGCGCTTGGCCGCCGCAAGATGTTCGAGTGGCGACAGATCATCGAGGATGTAGATGCCGCGGCCGTGCGTGCCGAGCACGAGATCGTTCCAGCGCTCCTGAATCTGCAGGTCCCACACCGGCACGGTGGGCATGCCGGCGTTGAGCCTGGTCCACGTCGTGCCGCCGTCGATCGTGAAGTAGGCGCCAAACTCGGTCCCCACAAACAGCAGATTGGGTTCGCGATGATGCTCGCGCACCACCTGCACCGCCGCGCCGGCGGGCAGATTGCCCGTGATACTCGTCCACGTCTTGCCGAAGTCGGTGCTCTTATAGACGTACGGCGTGAAGTCGTTGCTGCGGTGCCCGTCGAAGCTCGCGTAGAGCGTGCCCTCAGCGTGCTTCGACAGCTGCACGCTGCTCACATAGGTCGTGTCGGGGACGCCCGGGAAGCTCGTCGCGCGACTCCACGCGCCGCCATCGTTGCGCGTCACCGAGATCACACCATCATCGGTGCCCACCGCCAGCAGCCCCGCGCGGCGGGGCGACTCGCTCACCGTGCTGATGTTCGAGAAGGCCGCGGTGCCTTCGTGACGGCCGAGCGCGTCCTTTGGCGGCACACTGCCGCGCAACGGGAGCTTGTCGCGATCGATGTCGCGCGTGAGGTCGGGGCTGATCGTCTTCCACCCGTCGCCGTACGCCGCACTCTTGAAGAGGTAGTTCGCCGCGAAGTACACCGTGCCGGCGCTGTACCGGCTGGGCACGATAGGCGCGCTCCAGTTGTAGCGGTGCTTCTCGCCATTCACCGGGAACGGCTTGATCCCCTTGGTCTGCCCCGTACGCGTGTCATAGCGCACGATGCCACCGTTCTGCGACTCGGCGTACACGATCTTCGGGTCGAACCTGTCGGTCACATTGAAGAAGCCGTCGCCGCCGGCCATGCGATACCAGTCCGCATTGCTTGGCCCGAACGGCGTGCGCGTGCGATTTGGTCCGCCCCACGTCTGGTTGTCCTGCAGGCCGCCGTACACGTGATAGAACGGAAACTGATCGTCGACCGAAATGGCGTAGAACTGCGCGCCCACGATGTTCTCGACGTTGTACCAGGTCTGGCCGCGATCGTACGAGATATCGAGACCACCGTCGTTGCCGAGCACGATGTGGTCGCGGTCCTCGGGATTGATCCACAGCGCGTGCGCGTCGCCGTGCACGTTGCCGTTGACGCCGAACGCGCGCCACGTCTTGCCACCGTCGTAGCTCTCCTGGCTCGTGGCATTAAGCCGGTACACATGCTCGGCGTCCGTCGGATCGCAGCGCACCTGGCTGTAGTACCACGCGGTGCCGTTGCTCGCGTCCACTTTGCGCCAGGTGCTGCCGGCGTCGTCACTGCGGTAGAAACCGTTGCCGGCGGCCGCCGCATGCACGCTCGCGTAGACCGTGCTCGGACGCGAGCGACAGATCGACAGACCGATGCGACCCAACTCGCCGGTGGGCAGGCCGGTCGTGAGCCTGGTCCATGTGCGTGCGCCGTCGGTGGTCTTCCAGATCCCGCTCTCGGTGCCGCCCGGGAGGAAGCCGTAGGCGCGACGCTCACGCTGCAGACTCGCGGCGTAGAGCACATCCGGATTCGACGGATCGATCACCACCTCGGTGAATCCCGTCTGCGCCGAGATGTTCTTGGTGTTCGTCCACGTCTTGCCACCGTCGGTCGTCTTGAAGAGGCCACGATCGCCGCCGGCGGCCCACAGCGGGCCCATGGCGGCGACGTACACCACGTTCGGGTCACGCGGGTCGATCGCGATGCGGCCGATGTGCTGCGTCCTGGGGAGCATCGCCTTCGACCACGTCTTGCCACCATCGCTGCTCTTGAAGACGCCGACGCCCCACGAGCTCGAGCGCATGTTGTTGGCTTCCCCCGAGCCGACCCACACGACATTGCCGTCGCTCGGCGCAGCGGCCACGGCGCCGATCGAGCCCACGCCGATCGAGTCGGAGACTGGCGCGAACGTGATCCCGCCGTTGGTGGTCTTCCAGACGCCGCCGGTGGCCACGGCGACGTACATGGTGGTGCCGAGTCGGCCGCCACGCAGCGGGGCCGGGTTCTCGACGATCGAGACATCGGTGATGCGGCCGCTCATCGTGGCCGGGCCGATGCCGCGGAAGGTCAGCGAACGCACCAGCGCGGAATCCGCCGGCCGCTGCGCCGCCAGTGGCGACGCGACGAGAGCCAGCAGCAGCACGACCGTGCGAGTTGGGTCGGATGACCCGCGACGAAGGAGGGATCGAAGCATCAGACTGCGGGAGAGGTCGAAAAGGAGGCGCACGCCCCGTACTCCGGTTGCCCCGGTCGAGGGACCGCGCCGGGTGAAAGCTAGCCGGATCCGGCTGGACTGCGTGACGCGCGGGCCATCCCACCGGGTACACCGGTCGAGACGGTTCGCGGTTCGTAGTAGTAGTCAATCCCTCACGAGGAGTTACGATGCGTGTGCAGTCATATGTGCAGTCATATCGGTCGAAGGCGTACCCCCTGTTCGCACTGGCGGCGCTCGTCGCCTGCGGTGAGGACCATCCCACGGCGGTCACGCCGCCGCCGCCCGCGCCAGCGGTCTACGATCTCGCGTACGAATCGGCGCACGCCGACAATCCGGTCCTCCTGCGGCTCGTGGTCCGCGCCTTCGACACGGGGCTCGAGCAGCCGCTGTTCGGTCAGGAGATCATGGGCGCCACACCCACCGTTTCGCGAGACGGCTCGCGCGTCGTCTTCGTCGGTCCCCGCCCGGAGGACGACTACGACTGGCAGGACCTCTGGACGGTGCAGCGCACTGGCCTTCCGCAGCGCATCGAGCTGGGCGCCGTGGGGCCGGAGTTCGCGCCCACGCTCTCGCCCGATGGAACGCGCATCGCGTTCGTGCGACTCGACGACAACATGGTGTCGCACCTCTTCGTCGCCGACGTGACGGGGCAGCACCAGCGGGAGATCAGCTTCGCGTTGCCGCCCTCGGTGATCCAGGCGGTGAGCGCGCCAGACTGGTCACCGGACGGGACCACCCTGCTCTTCTCCGCCGGCCAGCCCGGCGCGCTGCACCTCTGGTCGGTGCGCGCCGACGGGACCCACCTCGTGCAGTACACCGAGGCCCCCGTCAGTGATCTCGAGGGGGTGTGGTCGCCGGATGGCAAACAGATCGCGTTCGTGCGTACGCCGAATCCGGCGCAGGCACAGTTGATGGTGCTCGACTTCGCGACTGGCGTCGAGCGCAGCTTCGGCTACGCCTGGCGCAACCGGTATCCGGCGTGGTCGCCCGACGGGACTCGACTCGCGTTCGTCTCGAACATGAGCGACAACGCCGACCTGGAGGTCTACACGGTGAAGGCCGATGGCACGGAGCTCACGCGGCTCACCAACGATGCGGTACGCCAGCAGCGGCCGCAGTGGTTGCGGCGGCCGTGAGCGCCACGGGCGTGTCAGCGCCCGTGTGACAGCATGGCATCACCGCGGGCCATCATCAGATGATGCATCTGATGGTGATCGCCGCTCACCATGAGCCCGATGAAGCCGAGGCCGCGAATCTTCGCCGTCTCGGCTTTGTCGTTCGCGGTGCGCGCGGTGACCACGAGTTTCACGCCGTCGGGGAGTTCGGTGCGCGTGACCTTGGGGCCGCCCTCCATCTCCACCATCTGCATGTGCGACGCGGTCATGCGCTTGATGGCGGCAGCAACGGCCGGCGTACCGCGAATGGTGAACGCGGCCCCGTCAGCGACCTCGGCGCTGGTGACGCGGCTCTGCATGGTCACCAGGTCCATGTCGATCAGGTGCAGGCGGAGCTTCTCGAGGTTGACCTTGGACCAGTCGGTGGCCGGGTCGGCCTCCAGGAGGCGCGCAATCTCCTGAATGGTGGCGAACGCCGCCTGCCCGCCCTGCGTGGGCATGGCGGCAGCCGGCGCGGGGTGCTGCATATCGGGGGTGTGCTGGCTGTGGTCCTGGGCCTGGGCCATGGCTGGCAGGACGAAGAGGCAGGCGGCGACGAGGATACGGCGCATGGCGGGTTCCCAGTTGGAGACCTGTGAAATCTGCGCTCCGGCGACTCCGGATGGTACGTGCCAGGTGCTGACCTGTCGGTGCCTGATTCGCGGAGGGGCGGAGCAACGGGGCAACGGAGGGGCACTCGCGGGGGCCGCCGCCACCGATGCTCCGATGCTCCGTTGCTCCGCCCCTCCGCAGATCAGGTCCAACGATGCCGGAGAACGGTACGCACTTGCCACACGTATACGTATGTGGTAATATGTACATATGATCACCACTAAGACTCTTCCCATGAGCCTGGCGCTGGCGCTGGTCGTCGCCGCGCCGGCGGCCGGGCAGCCCATGCGGTTGGCCGATGCCCTCCGGGAGGCCGACGCGAAGGCGTTTGCCAATCGGCAGGCCCGAGCGGGGACCGAGGCCGATCGGGCCCGCGCGGCGCAGCCGCTGCGGGGTATCCTTCCGGCGGCGCGGGTGGAAGGCGGCTTCATCCGCACCACCGACCCGATCGGCGCCTTCGGCACGACCCTCCGGCAGCGCGCCGTCTCGCCCGCCGCCTTCGACCCGGCGCGGCTCAACGATCCGCCGCCGGCCAACAATGTCGTGGGCGGCCTCGTGCTCGAGGTCCCCGTCTTCAACAGCGACGCCCTGGCGGGCCTCAAGGCCGCGCGCTCGGCCGCCGACGCCAGTGGCGCCATGACCGACTGGACCGCTGTGGCCACCCGCGCCAACGTGGTGCGCGCGTGGTTCGGATCGGTGCTCGCTGCCGAAAAGGTGGCGATGCTCGAGGAAGCCCGCACCGCCGCGCAGGCGGGCGTGCGACAGGTCGAGGCGATGGTGCGGCAGGGGCTCGTCACCAGGGGAGATGCGCTGCAGGCCAGCGTGCGCGCGGGTGACGTGACCGCCGAGCTGCTCCAGGCACGCAACGACGCGACCACCGCCGGGCAGCAGCTCGCGATGCTGCTGGGCCGCACCACGGGTGAAACGCTCACCGTGCCCGGCGCGCTCCCCACCGACAGTGTGCTGCGCCGCCTGGCCGCCGACGACACGGCGGCCCTCGCCGCACCGGCTGTAGCGACGGCCGTCAACAGCCGCGACGATGTGCACGCCGCGCAGCTGGGTCTGCGCGCCGCCCGCGCCGACGAGCAGCGCGCGATGGGCACGCTCATCCCGCGCGTGAACGGCTTCGCGCGCTACGACTACAACTCCCCCGCCACGCTCTACGCCGGCAAGCCGAATTGGACAGTGGGGGTGATGGGGAGTTGGTCGCTCTTTGGCGGCGGGAGCGAGCTGGCCGATGTGGCGGGCACGCGGGCCCGTCGCCGCGCGGCGGCCGCGGGTGAGGAAGCCGCGCGAACAAACGCACGCGTCGAAGCGGATGCGGCCACGCGCGCGGTGCGCGTCGCCCTCGAGCGCCTCGACCTCGCCGCCATGAACGAAACGCAGAGCCGCGAGGCGTTTCGCCTGGTGGACAAGCGCTATCAGGGTGGCCTCGCCACCATCGCCGAACGGCTCGGCGCGGAGACCGCCGCCACTGGTGCCGCCCTCGCGCATGCCGCCGCGCGCTATGCCCTTATCGATGCCCTCGTGATGCACCGCCGAGCCCTTGGCGCCGATCCCGGCGCGCTGGCGGTGCTCGATCTGAATTCTGACTCCCGTGGAGTGAACCGCTGATGCGCACGCCTATGCGTTCGATGATCTCGTCTCCTGTTCGCGTGGCAGCGGTTGCCCTCGCCACCACGTCCCTCGTTGCTTGCGGCGCGAAGGAGGAAGCACCGCGCAAGGTGGAGCCGGTCGTGACGGCCGGCACGCCGCTCACCCTGCGCGACACCACCATCACGGCGACGTTCGATGCGAGTGGCGTCGCCGAGCCGCTGCAGCAGGCCAGCGTGAGCACGAAGCTCATGGGCACGGTGACCGCGGTGCGCGTACACGAAGGCGATCGGGTTGGCGCGGGTCAGGTGCTCGTCGAAATCGACGCCCGCGACCTGGCCGCCAAGGCCAATCAAGTCGCGGCCTCCATCGCCGACGCCGAAGCGATGCAGAAGGAAGCGGCCACGCACGCCGGGCGCTTCCGTGCGCTCTACGCCGACAGCGCCGCCACCAAGGCGCAGTACGACGCCGCCGAAACGGGGCTCGCGCGGGCCGAAGCGGGGCTCCGCGCGGCCAAGGCCGGCGCGGCCGAGCTGGATGCGATGCGCAGCTATGCGAGCGTGCGCGCCCCGTTCGCCGGTCAGGTCACCATGCGCATGGCCGACCCCGGCACCTTCGCCGCACCGGGCGCGCCGCTGGTGACCGTGCAGGATGATGCCAAGCTCCGTCTGAGCGTGTCGGCGCCCGCCGATGCCGCCAAGGGGCTCGCCCGTGGCCGCGAACTGACCGCGACCATTGATGGCATCGAGGTGACCGCGACCGTGGAAGGTGTCGTCCCCGCCGGCGCCGGTAATCTCTACACGGTGAACGCGCTCGTCGCGAACCCGAAGCACACGTATCGCGCCGGCAGTGCGGCCGTGGTGCACCTGCCGCTCGGCAGCAAGACGGGGCTCATGGTGCCGCAGGCCGCGCTCGTGCGCGACGGCGACCTGGTCGGCGTCATCGTGCGCAAGAACGGCACCGATGATCGGCGCTGGGTGCGCATCGGCGTCTCGACGCCGACGCACGTCGAGGTATTGAGCGGCCTCTCGGCGGGTGACGTGATCGTGGTCCCGACGGGCGGCAACGCGACCGCACCGAAGCAGCCCGGAGCCTGATCATGTCCGAGCACAAGCCCTCCTGGGGCATCTCCGGGCGCGTGGCGCGCGCCTTCCTCAACTCCAAGCTCACGCCGCTCGTCACCGTGGCGTCGCTCGCCGTGGGTCTCCTTGGTATCATGGCGACGCCGCGTGAAGAGGAGCCGCAGATCTCGGTGCCGATGATCGACGTGATCGTCGCCATGCCGGGCGCGTCACCGGCCGAAGCCGAGA
Organism: Gemmatimonas sp.; assembly: GCA_039809645.1. Lineage (GTDB taxonomy): Bacteria > Gemmatimonadota > Gemmatimonadetes > Gemmatimonadales > Gemmatimonadaceae > Gemmatimonas. Next base: position 20,897 of record JBDHVK010000037.1, on the reverse strand, counting down.
ATCTGCTGGCACGGCCGGTGGAGCAGCGCATGCTCGAGCTGCCCGGTGTGGATCACGTATACACGATGAGCGGCGACGGCTATGCCATGGTCACGGTGCGCTTCAAGGTCGGTGAAGACCAGGAGCGCAGCGTGACGCGGGTGCAGAGCAAGCTCGCCGGTGCGATGGACCAGGCGCCCGCGGGCGTCATTGGCCCGGTCGTCAAGGCGCACTCGATCGACGATGTACCGGTGCTTGCGCTCACCCTGCATGCGAAGGACACCGACGCCAACATGCTGCGGCAGCTGGCGGTGCATCTCGAGGACGAGATCCGCACGGTGCCCGAGGTGGCCGAGACGTTCGTGACGGGTGGCTCACCGCGGCAGATCCGCGTCACGCTCGATGCCGCGCGGCTGGCGGCGAGCGGGGTGACGCCTGGTGAAGTGGCGATGGCGCTCAAGGGAGCCAATGCACGCCTCCTCGCGGGCGAACTCACGCAGCAGAATCAGACGGTGCAGATCGGGGTGGGTGCCCCGCTCACGAATGCGCGCGAAGTCGGCAGCGTGGTCGTGGGCGTGCGTCGCGGGTCGCCGGTGTATCTGCGCAGTGTGGCCGACGTGCGCGACGAATACGGGGATGTCACGAGCTACGTGTCGCATCGTTCGGGGACAGGCGCAAGCGAACAGGCCGTCACCATTGCCGTGGCCAAGCGGAAGGGCGCCAATGCCACGGTGGTCACGCACGCGGTGCTCGAGCGCGTGAACGAATCCAAGGGCACGCTGCTGCCGGCCAGCGTGCAGCTCGACGTGACGCGCGACTACGGCGAGACCGCCGGCGAGAAGGCGCAGGAGCTCATCCTGCACCTCTTCATTGCCACGATCAGCGTCACGATCCTCATCTGGCTCTTTCTCGGGTGGCGCGAGGCGCTGGTCGTACTGGTGGCGGTGCCGGTCACGCTCGCGCTCACGCTGTTCGTCTACTATGCGCTCGGCTACACGCTCAACCGCATCACGCTCTTCGCGCTGATCTTCTCGATCGGCATTCTGGTGGACGATGCCATCGTGGTGGTGGAGAACATCTACCGTCACCTGAGCATGGGGAATCGGCCGGCCGAGACGGCGGCGATCGATGCCGTGGACGAAGTGGGCAACCCCACCATTCTCGCCACGTTCACGGTGATTGCGGCCATTGTGCCGATGGCGTTCGTGAGTGGGCTGATGGGTCCCTACATGCGCCCCATTCCGGTGGGCGCCTCGGTGGCGATGCTCGCGTCACTCGCGGTGGCGTTCATCGTGACGCCGTACCTCGCCTACCGCCTCCTCAACGGACATGTGGGCGCGCCACACGGGTCCATTCAGCATCCGCCCGAGGAGGGTACGAAGACCGACAAGCTGTATCACCGCCTCATGCTGCCGCTCATCGAGCGGAAGACCACGCGCTTCACGTTTTACGGCGTGGTGGTGGCGCTCCTGTTCGCGAGCGTCAGCCTGCTCGGCTTCAAGGCGGTGCAGGTCAAGATGCTGCCGTTCGACAACAAGAGCGAGTTCCAGGTCGTGCTCGACTTCCCCGAGGGCACGTCACTCGAGACGTCGAATCGCGCGGCGCAGGAGATCGCGGCCTATCTGGGCACGGTGCCGGAAGTGGTGAGTACGCAGGTGTACGCCGGCACGGCGGCGCCGTTCAACTTCAACGGCCTGGTGCGCCACTACTTCATGCGCAGCGGCGCCAATGTGGCCGATGTGCAGGTGAACCTCCTGCCGAAGGGCGAGCGCGATCGGCAGAGCCATGCGATTGCCGTGGCTGTGCGCCCCGCGGTGGATTCGATCGCCAAGCAGTTCAAGGCGTCGGCCAAGGTGGCGGAGATTCCGCCGGGGCCGCCGGTGCTGTCCACGCTCGTCGCCGAGGTGTATGCGGCGAACGACTCGGCGCGCCTCGCCGCCGCCGTGGCGGTGAAGCAGGTGTTCGAAAGCACCCCCGGTGTGGTGGACGTGGACTGGACCGTCGAGGCGCCGCAGCAGAAGCGCAGCTTCCATGTGGATCGCGTGCGCGCCGCTGAGAGTGGCGCGAATGTGGAGCAGATCACGCAGACGCTCTATCTGGCGCTCTCGGGCGCGCCGGCGGGGCTGGCCAGTTCGCAGACGGCACTCGAAGGGGTGACGATTGTGCCACGACTGCCCGTCGAACAGCGGAGCAGTGTGGAAGCGCTGCTCGCGCTCCCCATCGCCACGATGCAGGGGCCGCAGCCGCTCGGCCGCTTCGTGACCGTGACTGATGGCGTGCGCGATGGCAGCCGCATCCGGAAGGATCTGCGACCGGCGATCTACGTGACGGGTGACGTGGCGCGCGAGATCGAAAGCCCGGTGTACGCCATTCTCGACATGAACCGCCGCATCGAGGCGATTCAGGTGAACGGCGCGTCGGTCGGGATCTACAATGCGGTCCAGCCGGCATCGCTCCGCGAAACCGCCATCAAGTGGGACGGCGAGTGGCAGGTGACCATCGAGGTGTTCCGCGACCTGGGGCTCGCCTTCGCCATCGTGCTGGTGCTGATTTACGTGCTCGTGGTGGGGTGGTTCCAGAGCTTCAGCATTCCGCTGGTCATCATGGCGCCGATTCCCCTCACCCTGATCGGCATTCTGCCGGGGCATGCCATTGGCGGCGCGTTCTTCACCGCGACGAGCATGATCGGCATGATTGCGCTGGCCGGTATCATCGTGCGCAACTCGATCCTGCTGGTGGACTTCATCCAGCTCGAGGAAGCGCGCGGCCGCTCGCTGGTGGACGCGGTGCTCGAGGCGGGCGCGGTGCGCTTCCGTCCGATCGCCCTGACCGCCGCCGCCGTCGTGGTCGGCGGCCTCGTGATGGTGCTCGATCCGATCTTCCAGGGCCTGGCCGTGGCCCTCATGAGCGGCGCCGTCGTGGCGACGCTCCTCACCATGGTGGTGGTGCCGCTGCTCTACTGGGAGCTGCGGAAGAACGCCCCTCTGACTCAACGGGAGACCGTCTGATGTGTCCTGATGTCGTGATCCGCCGCTTCGCCGGCGTGTTCATCCTGCTGTCGGTCGCGCTTGGCACCTTCGTGTCGCCGCTGTGGTATTACTTCACAGCGTTCGTGGGCTTCAATCTGCTGCAGTCGAGCTTCACGAACTTCTGCCCGCTCGAGAAGATCCTGGGTGCGGCCCGCCTGTTCGGGTGCCGCGCCGGGTCCACCGCCAGCCGCTGAGTCCTTCGTATGACCACCGCCGTGTCGAAGTCCGCCGTGCTTCCCTGCCCTGCGTGCAGGAAGCTCAATCGTGTCGATCTGGAAAAGGCCACCGCGCCGGGCGCCGCCGGCGCGACGTGCGGCACCTGCAAGGCGCCGCTGGTGCTGGACGCGCCGGTGTCGCTCACCGATGCGAACTTTGACGCGGTGGTGGGCAAGAGCACCGTGCCCGTGATGATCGACTTCTACGCTGACTGGTGCGGCCCCTGCAAGGCGATGGCGCCGGTCTTTGCCGACTTCGCGAAGCGCCAGCGCGGACAGGTACTGGTGGCGAAGGTGGACACGGATGCCAACCCGAACGTGTCCATGCGCTTCGGTATCCGCAGCATTCCCACCCTCACCGTGATGCACGGCGGCCGCGAAGTGCAGCGGCAGGTGGGCGCGGTGCCGATGGCGGCGTTGGAGCGGATGGTGGCCGGGCTTTGATCGCGCTACGTGCGGGAACTGAAGCGGCAGCGGTTCTACCTCGACCGAAGTCGTAGCGCGACGAGTGCGTTCGGCTCACTGCGCACTGCCCATATGATGTCCCCGCCTATGTCGAGCAAAGACAGACCAGAAGGAAGGGCGAGCTCGCCAACCACCTCGCCGCCGAGGCGTCTGCCGAGAAAGCGCCCGTTCTCACGTGGGACATCCGCCCATTGCCTTGCGAGTGGAGAGATTTCGCGCGCGACAATGCTCGCGCGGCCGTACAGGTCGAGCCATAAACGTCCGTTGCCGTCGCAAAAACCCGAACGCGCGACGGGCTTTTGAGTCGGTAGGGTCGCGGGTCGGCTTCCCGATTCCCCGTCGAGGAGCGGTATCCACTTCGCGCGCTCCGCGGCAGCCACCGGTATTCGTTCGACGAATGTCGGACTCGACAATACCACGCGTGATGCGCTGTCGGCCACGGCACCCGTCTGCGCATCGATGGTAAGCCAGCCACTGGTGGCGCACGGAATGGTTAGCCGCGACGCGAGATACGGTACGCGCAGTCCGTCCGGCGTCCACCACTGCCGTCGCGGCCGGCCGCTCTCAACCGAATCGACGAGGGTCCCGTCGATTCGATATCGGTACCAGAACTCTCGCCCCGGCGGCGCTCCCCACAGGGCGCGTACTGCGAATGTGCGGTCGTCCACCCGCGACACGGCATTCTCGGCGCCAACAGAGTATCCCCGTTGCGGCACCCTCAGTCGCCGAATCTCCTGGCCGTCAAAGCGGAGCAGGATGACACGGGCGTCATTGGCATTCCACACGACGAGGATCGAGTCCGCCAAAGTGGTGGCTCCCACGAGGGCGTTGAATGCCGAATTGCCGACCAATCCGTCAACGGTGAACCGAGACTGTAGGCGTCCGGCTCTGTCGATGCGAACTACTGCACCGGAATGTCCGTCCATCGCGAACGCCGACCCATCGCGCATCGCGGTAAGCCACGCCACCGACGCGATTCCTGATGGGGCTTCGCCAGCTTTTGGCGACCCGGTCGACAGCCGAATCGATCCTGCTTCATCGAAGCTCAACGGGACTGGCTGCGCCTGAAGCGACCAACCAACGAACGCGCACATCGCGATGCCGGCTCTTGCAATTCCAGCAAGACTCCTCATGAAGCTTTCCCCTCGAGTCTTACGACCACTGGCACTCCATCTTCCGTCTCACTGAACGCCCAGATCGAGTTGCCGCGGAGCGCGGTGAGCTCCAGTCCAGGCGGCACAAGCAGCTTTCGCACGGGTTTGCCATACAGGTCGAGGCAAACCCATTCCGAAGTAGCCGGTTGGATGGTGCGCGATAGCTGCCGACTCGACCGCAGGCAGATGCAGTCTTCACCGTCCATCAGTGCGGCTGACACTGCCGGGACCAGGCGGGGTGGATCGAGTTGCTTCAGGAGGGCTGATGTTGCCTAGTCAGTGTTTCGAAATGCGCCGGGCTTGAACTTCACGATGCGCTCCGCGGTTCCCCGCACGATCTCCCGGAGCACCTGGTTGTCGACCGGCGTCGTTGCGCCATCGAATCGTAGCTGAGCCTCGCGGGTGCCATTCGGACGCCACACCTCGACCGTGGCCCGCGCCATGGTCGCGGAGGGCGGCACCGCGCGGTCGACGATGGCTATGCGCTTCCCAGACGGCGAGAACAGCAGTAGTTGATCCTGAGAGATCGGCTTGAGCAAGTCGAGACCGATCGTCGTCAGACCATTGTTATACACGCCGATGGCGGTCGAGCCAGCGCGAACCTCTCGTGAAAGCACCTCGCGCCCCTCGGCATCCGTCACCAACATGCGACCGGTACGCTTCCCTTTCGCCAACTCCATTCCACTGATGGAGGGCGTGAAAAGCAGACGGCCGCCTGCGAGCTGCATTCGCGGCGTTGACCCTCGAGGGACCGCAGATATTGCCGTGCTGCGGATGAACCGACCCGCGACAAACAACGACATACGGCGCTGCGTCGCATCGGCAATCCAGATAGAGTCACCCGTGGATCGCAGCTCAGTGATCGTGGCGAACTCCCCGGGCCCCTGCCCACGGCGCCCAAGCGATCGAATCCACTTGCCATCGACGCCAAATTCGCGCACCTCGCCGCGATCTGGCTGCGCGAGCAGCAACGTGCCCGTGGAACTCACAGTTACCGGCGCTCGCTGGAGCTGGAGTTCGTATTGTGAACCCGCTTGATCACCGACAACCGTAACCGACCGGAGCGATATCACCGGCACCTGCGCGAGCGAGGCCGTCGACAGCAGGCTCACCGAGCAGATGCCCCAGCCACACATTAAGATTCGTCGCATAGCGCACTCGTACGACCTCAGTTGGGCGTGACGATGGCGTCTGTCGCTCCGTACTTGAGCGACGCGTGCACGCGGCCATTCGAGGAACCAGTACTGCGCTGTTCTCTTGTTCGTTGGGTGATGGGACCAGATGGCGCGGAGAAACGCCCGGGCGCCGCTCCGCCGACTAACGCCCCGCCACGATCTTCTTGCGCTCGGCCAGCTCGGTATCGAGCCGCCCGCAGACGAGCTCGCACAGCTTGAGCACATCCTTGTCGGCCAGCTCGTAGCGCACGTACACGCCGTCCCGTTCACGCGCCACCAGCCCGTTCGCAAAGAGCGTGGCGAGGTGGCGCGACACGTTTGCCTGCCCCATTTGCGTGGCTTCGACGAGCTCGTTCACCGTGCGCGGGCCGTTGCGCAGCTCCTGCAGGAGGCTCAGGCGGGCGCGGTCGCTCAGCGCCTTGAAGCGGTCGGCGACCAGCTCCAGCAGTTCGGGGCCCATCTTTTTGGTGGCCATCGGCGCTCCGCATGAGAGATACAGACTTGCGTAGATGTGAATATAATGGCGGAAGCTGTAACAGCGGAAGCCGTAACTGTGGTAAAATCGAAAGCGGGTACGACGGCGACCGCGGTCTCCGTCGTACCCGCTTTCCATTTTGCCGCCGTTCTGCTTCCGCCGTTACAGCTTCCGCAGTCGCCGCTGTTTACGCCGAGAGCGTCGCCGTCATGGTGATCTCCGCGTTCAAGACGCGGCTCACCGGGCACCCCGCCTTCGCGTTGCCGGCCAGCTCCTGGAACTTCTCCTCGGTGATGCCCGGCACCACCGCGTTCACGGTGAGGTGGATCTTCGTGATCGTGAAGCCGGCGTCCGTCTTCTCCATCGTCAGCGCGGCGTTCGTATTGATCGACGTCGGCGTGAAGTTGTTGTTCGTCAGCTGACCCGAGAAGGCCATCGAGAAGCAGCCGGCGTGCGCGGCGGCGATGAGCTCCTCGGGGTTCGTGCCGGCGAGGCCGTCTTCGTTCTCGAAGCGCATCTTGAACGAGTAGGGCGTGCTGTTCAGCACCGTGCTCGGCGTGGTGAGCGTGCCGTTGCCTTCGCGAATCGTGCCGTTCCAGACGGCCGAACCGTTGCGGATCATGCGGGAAGTCCAGGATAGGTGAGGAGTCGCGCCGGCCACCTGACCGGCCCGAATGAACGATAGCACCTCGCTCGTCCCTATGGGGACTGCACTACTCCCGATTCGCCTTGCGCGCCGGAGCAGCGCCCCGTATTTCCGGCGGACCCTCTTTCCAACCGCCGATGCGCCCGTCTTTCCGAGTTCTCACCCTGCTCACGCTCGCGGCCGGTACGCTCCTCCATGCCCAGGTGCCCGCCGAGCCGCGCCCTACCGTCATCCGCGCCGCCCGGATTCTGGACGGAACCGGTACCGTGCTGACCCACCGCGACATCGTCGTGTCCGGCGGGCGGATCACGGCCATCAAGCCGAGCGCCGGCCCGCTGCCGGCGGGCGGCATCGACGTGGGCGCCCGCACGCTGCTCCCAGGGATGATCGACACCCACGTGCACCTTGGCTGGTACCTCAATTCCCAGCAGCGCCTTCACCAGGACGGTGACGGCGACACGCCGGGCGTGAGCGCGCTGGCGCACGCCGGCAACGCCTGGGCCACGCTGCATGCGGGCTTCACCACCGTGCAGAGCATCGGCGAAGCCGACAACGCGCCGCTCCGCGATGCGATCAACCGCGGCACCCTGCCGGGGCCACGCGTGCTCACGTCGCTGGGCTCGCTCAATGAACGCACGAAGGGCGGCTCCCCGGATTCGCTGCGCGCCGCGGTGCGCCGCTTCAAGCAAGCCGGCGCCGATGTGATCAAGATCTTTGCCTCCAAGTCCATCCGCGACGGCGGCGAAGCGACCATGACTCCGGAGCAGCTCACCGCCGCCTGTGGCGAGGCGAAAGCGCTTGGCCTGCGCTCGGTGGTGCATGCGCACTCGGCCGAGGCGGTGCAGCGGTCGGCGAACGCCGGCTGCACGCAGGTGGAGCATGGCGTATTCGCCGACGAGGCCACGCTCGCGGCGCTCGTGAAAAACGGCACCTGGTTCGATCCGCAGTGCGGCCTCGTGTTCCACAACTATCTCGACAACAAGCCGTGGTTCGATGGCATCGGCAACTACAACGCGGTGGGCTTTGCATCCATGGAAAAGGCCATTCCGCTCGCCGAGGCCGGCATCGGTGCGGCGTCGCGCACGAAGGGGCTCAAGCTGGTCTTCGGCACCGATGCCGTTGCCGGTGCCCATGGTCATAACGCCGAGGAGCTGGTGTGCCGCGTGCGCCGAGGCGGGCAGAACGCGATGGATGCCATCGTGAGCGCCACGAGCCGCGCCGCCGAGTCGATGAACCTCGGCAAGGAAGTGGGACGCATCGCCACCGGGTACGCGGCCGACCTGATCGCGACCGACGGTGACCCGAGCCGGGAGATCGAGGCGTCGCTGCGCGTCAGCTTCGTGATGAAGGGGGGCACGGTGTACCGGAATGATGGTGCGGCGGTGCCGCGCGCGAGTGCCGCAGCCGGGGCGAAGAAGTGAGCACACCCAAGAAGGGCCGCCGTGAGTTCCTCAAGACGGCTGGCGTCCTCACGGTGGGCGCCGCCGCGGTCGGCAGCGCGACGGCCTGTCACGTGGCCGACCCGAAGACCGCCGAGGCCGATGATTCGAACGTGCGTGTGCTTGGCTTCGACCGCGCCCTGCTCGATGCCGTGGCGACCGCGGTGCTTCCCGAATCGCTCGGCGCGGAGGGCGTGAAGGGCGCGACCGATCGCTTTGTCGCGTGGGTCGACGGCTACGATCCCGTCGCCGAAGAAATGCACGGCTACGGCTACAGCGATGTGCGCTATCTCCCGGCCGATCCGGCGCCGGCGTGGCGCGCGCAGCTGACGGGGCTCGAGGTGCTGGCGCGTCGCACGCACCACCAGCGCTTCGTGCAACTCTCGGTGGACGCTCGGCGCGAGGTCATTGCCGCGGCATTGCGCGATGCGAACGGCGAGCGCTTGCCGAATCCGCTCGGCGCGCGCCACGTCGTGCTTGCGCTGCTCGCGCACTGGGCGTCGAGCCCGGACGCGTGGAACCGTGCACTGGGCGTGCAGGTGTCGCCGAACAGCTGCCGTACGCTTGGCGACGCGCTCAAGAAGCCACTGCCGGTCGCGGGGGCCACCGCATGATCATCCAGTCGAACGACGCGCCCACGGTGCACGAAACGGATATCTGCATCGTGGGGAGCGGGATCACCGCGGCCCTCATGGCCGCGCACCTCGCCGAGAACACGAAGCATCGCATTACCGTGGTGGAGGCCGGCAAGCCCACGACGCCGTTCGCCGAGCGCGCGCAGGCGCGTGAACGCTACATCGCGTACGGGGAGAGCCCGTGGAAGCAGGACCACCTGGACGACCAGAACGCCTACGGCACCACATGGGGCTTTTCGCCCAGCATGAATGTCGGCGGGCTCGCGATGCACTGGGGCGGTGTGTCGCCGCGCTACTCGCCGGAGGATTTCCGTACGAAGTCACTGTACGGCGTGGGCACCGACTGGCCGTTCACGTACGAGGAGCTCGATCCGTTCTATCAGGAAGCGGAAGAGCGGATGGGCGTGGCCGGTGAACAGGGGCCAGTGGCGCTCGACCCTCGCGGCAAGCCCTATCCGCTCCCCGCGCTGCCGATCAACTACAACCTCGCGCAGCTGCCGCAATGGGCCACGAAGCAGGGCATCGCGACGTGGAGCACGCCGAGCGCCAAGCTGAGTGTGGCGCGCGACGGGCGCGCGCAGTGTCAGCGGTGTGACACCTGCTATCCCGTCTGCCCCACCGGTGCCAAGTACTCCCCCGACTTCACCTGGGACGCGCTCGACGCGGCCAAGCGCATCACGCTGCTCACCGAGCATCTCGTGCGGCGCCTCGACGCCGACCCCAAGACCGGGCGCATCACGCGCGCAACCGGCAACCGCACTGACGCGAGCGGCGCCGCGTTCGAGGTTCGCGCCAAGACGTTCGTACTGGCCGCCGGCTTCGTGTGGAGCCCGCACCTGCTGCTGCTCTCGCGCAGCGACGCGTTCCCGAACGGGTTGGCCAACCGCAGTGGGCTCGTGGGCAAGTACCTGGCGGGGCATCGCAACATCAACGCGTATCTGCGGCTCCCCATGGAGCTCTACCCCGGCATGAACGTGCAGCACTCGCTCGTCTCCAAGCAGTTCATGCGCCCGGGGAAGCAGAGCCGCTACCTGCGCCACGACCTGCGCATCTGGGAGTCGAGCGTGGGGCGCGAGCCGCGCCTGCGCGGCGACGACGGCGCGATGCTCTTTGGTGATGCCCTGCTCAAGGACTGGCAGGCCCGCGCGAAGGGAGCGACGGCGCGCGTGCGCGCGTACTACGATGTGCTCCCGGACATCGACAGCAAACTGGTACTCGACGACGCGCGCAAGAATCGCTTTGGCGATCCGATGCCGACGGTGTCGTTCAAGGACGCGCCCGAGAGTGCGGCGCTCAAGGAGTGGCAGGAGGAGCAGCTGCGCGAACTCTTCCGCCGCATGGCCAAGGCGGGCGGCGGGGAGATCCTGCGCATGGAGAACAGCAACAACGACCTCGGCCAGGAGCATCCGGCAGGTGGGTGCCGCATGGGCACCGATCCGATGCACAGCGTCGTGAATGGCGAGGGGCGGGCGCACGACCACGAGAACCTCTGGGTCGCCGGGGCGCCGGCGCAACCGAGTGCGTCGTGCTGCAACGGGACGCTCACCTTCGTGGCGGTGGGGTTGCGGACGGCCGCGGCGATTGCGCGCAGCTGAGGGTGGGGTTGGAACTGATCACGCAGAGAAAAGGTGAAAAGGAGAAACGCTCGGCCCCATGGGTGCAGGGTGCTGGGCGGTTCTCCTTTTCTCTGTTTCACCTTTTCTCTGCGTAATCAGTTCCAACCGAAGCGTCAGCCGCGCAAACGCATCAGCACCGCCTCCACCACATCCGGCCCCGGCTCCGGTTCGCGCAGTCCCGAGCGCAGCGCGCCGAGCAGCCGCACCACGTCGCCACCGAAGCGGCTGCAGCGATCACAGCCGGCGAGATGCGCCTGCAACTCGCCCACACGCGCTGCCGTCAGCTCGCCATCGACATACGCCGAAAGATCGGCGAGCACCTCGCGGCAGCGCACGCCCGCGACCACGGTATCGAGTCCCTGATCCGTCATGCCATCCTCCCGCCGGCGTCGGCCGGCGTGTTCGTTGGGGACTCGAGGCGGCGCACGATCGCCGCCAGGTGAATGCGGGCGCGGTGGAGCCGGCTCTTCACGGCGGGCAGCGAGAGCTGCAGGATCGCGGCCGTCTCGTCGCCCGAAAATCCGTCGAGCTCGCGCAGCGTAAGCACTTCGCGTTCCTCGCGCGGCAGGCGCGACAGCGCCGTTTGCAGCAACTCCCGCGCGAGCCCGGCATCGGACCCGCTGCCATCGGCACGCTCGTCCGCGCACCCCCAGCCGGCATCTTCGGCCAGTTGCTCCACGCTCTCGAGCTGCTCCGGCTCATCCACGCGACGGCGCACCTGATGGTGCACGACGTGCCGCGCGATGGTGTAGAGCCACGCCCGTGCCGAGTCGCCGCCGTGATAGCCGGCGGCGCCGCGCCACGCGTTGATGAACGTCTCCTGCAGCGCGTCGTCCACGTCGCGGTGCCCTGCGAAGGTCACGAGGTACCGGTGCACGGCGGCCTGATGCGCGCGCATGAACTGCGCATAGGCCGTCTCGTCACCCGTCGCCGCCGCGCGCAGGAGCGCGCCATCATCCGTCATTACGCGCGCACCTTGCAGGTCGAGAAGCCGAGCAGCGTGTAGAGCGGGCAGGTGCGCAGCGTTGCCGTGAGCAGTGGAATGAAGCCGATGAAGCCCCACGGCGTTTTCGGGCCGGTGAACGCGATCGAGAGCAGCGCGATGCCGAGGGCGAAGCGGAAGATACGGTCGATCGAGCCGACGTTGCGGGGGAGGAAGCCAGACATGGCGGAGATCTCCAGACAGGGGGAAGTTGGTGGTTCTGCTGGAGAGAGCCACGCCAGGAGTCAAAGGATTCAGGCCGTCGGCTTTTCGCGCTTCCAGGGCATGTGCACCCGATAGGCAGGCACCTCGGTGGGCGCGCCGCGCGTCGCGGAGACAAGCTTCCGGTGATGCAGCCACCCCAGCGCATTCTGCACCGTGCGCTTGCTGAGCCCGGTGGCTTCGGCCAAGTCCATCAGCGGCACGCGCACCTGCGCCTTCCCCGCCCCGGCGGTGCGGCGCCAGAGCGTGAGGTACACCAGAAAGGCCGACGGCTGGCGATCATGCCCGACCAGATCAGCCATCAGGGTGTCGACGACATAGGGGTCCAGCGTGACTGTCATTCCCGCTCCTCGGCAGTAGCAACCGTTGCCATAGTAAGCCCTGCACGGCTTGCGCGCGACAAGCGGCGGGCGCGATGGTGGGCGCAGTCTCTCACCCTCGGCCCACCGCCATGATCAAGCGCGTCAAGTTCGTCAGCATCCCGGTCCGCGATCAGGACCGCGCCCTCGCCTTCTACACCGAGAAGCTCGGCTTCAAGGTCGCCACCGATGCCCCCTTCGGCCCCGGCATGCGCTGGATCGAGCTGCGTATTCCACGGGCCGAAACCGGCGTGGTGCTCTTCACCGCGCCCGGTCAGGAGGCCTGGATCGGCAACTTCATGAACATCTCCTTCCAGTGCGACGATGTGTTCGCAACCGCCGCCGCGCTCAAGGCGGCCGGCGTGGAGATGGTACAGGACGCGAAGGCCGAGTCGTGGGGGACGTCGGCCATTTTCAAGGACAGCGAGGGGAACCAGTTCGTCCTCAGCACTGGCTGAGGGCCGTCGCCGCCCCCCACTTTTCAGCGGTTGGTTCACCTCCCTCTCCCTACCGCTGATGCGTCGTCCTGCCTTTCTGACCGCGGCCACCCTGGTGGCCGCCGCCCAGCTCCCGGCTCAGTCGCGCGTGCTCACCACGGCTGACTATGCGCGAGCCGAGAAGATGCTGCTGCCGAGCACCTCCCAACTCGTCACTGGCGCGCTGGCCCAGGGGAGCTGGCTCCCCGATGGCCGCTTCACCTACCGGGCCCGCGAGGCCAATGGGTCCGATCCGCTCTGGGTCGTCGACGCCAAGGGGGTGAAGACCAACTGCGCCGCCACGCCCACGCCGGCCAACTGTCCCGCCGCGCCGGCCGCGCCGCAGGGCTTCGGCGGCCGCCGGGGAGGCGCGCCGGAGTCGATGTCGCCCGATGGCACCAAGGCGGTATTCATTCGCAACTGGAACCTGTGGGTGCGCGATGTGGCGAGCGGCAAGGAATCGCCGCTCACGCAGGACGGCGTGAAGGACTACGGGTACGCCACCGACAATGCCGGCTGGACGCACAGCGAGCGGCCGATCGTGCTCTGGAGCCCCGACTCCAAGAAGGTCGCGACCTTCCAGCAGGATCAGCGCAAGGTTGGCGACATGTTCCTCGTGCGCACGAAGGTTGGTCATCCGGAGCTCGCCGCGTGGAAGTATCCGCTCCCGGGCGACAGCGTGGTGACGATGATCGAGCGCGTGGTGGTCGACATGTCGGGGCCGACGCCCACGCTGGTGCGCTTCAAGATGCCGCCCGATCAGCACCGCAGCAGCGTGTGCGATCACATCGCCTGCGGCGGCAAGCTGGCGGACGCCGAGTGGTATCCCGATGGCAGCAAGGTCGCATTCCTGTCGAACTCGCGTGATCACAAGATCGCGACGCTGCGCGTCGCGGATGCGACCACCGGCGATGTGCGCGACGTGCTCAAGGAAGAAGTCGCCACGCAGTTCGAAAGCGGCGACGGTGACCAGAACTGGCGCATCCTGCCGGCGAGCAACGAGGTGATCTGGTTCTCCGAACGGAGCGACTGGGGCCAGCTCTATCTCTACGATCTCACGACCGGCCAGCTCAAGAATCAGATCACGAGCGGCGTGGGCACCGTGACGGGGATCGAGCGCATCGATGCCAAGTCGCGCACGATCTGGTTCACGGCGACGGGCAAGGAAGCCACGCACGACCCGTACTTCCAGCACCTCTACAAGGCCACGTTCAACGGCAAGACGCAGACGCTGCTCACGCCGGAGGACGGCACGCACGCCATCAACTGGTCGCCCGATGGCGCGCGCTTCGTGGACACGTGGTCGCGCCCGGACCTCCCGCCCACCTCGGTGATGCGTGATGGCGTGACGGGCAAGCTGCTGGCGACGCTCACGACGGCCGACATCTCCAAGCTCACCGCCACCGGCTGGCGCCCGCCGACGCGCATCACGGTCAAGAGCGCAAACGGCAAGTGGGACCTGTACGGCCTGCTCTTCACGCCCACCACGCTCGACTCGACCAAGAAGTACCCGATCATCAACTACATCTACCCGGGCCCGCAGGGTGGCTCAGTGGGCAGCCGCGCCTTCTCGCCGGCACGTGGTGATCATCAGGCGCTCGCCGAACTCGGCTTCATCGTGGTCATGATCGACGGCAGCGGCAACCCGCTCCGCTCGAAGAGCTTCCACGACGCCTACTACGGCCGCATGGGCGACAACACGCTCCCCGACCAGATGGCCGGCATGAAGGAGCTCGCCGCCAAGTACAAGTTCATCGACCTCGACAAGGTCGGCATCTGGGGTCACTCCGGCGGCGGCTTCGCCACCGCCGACGCGATGTTCCGCTACCCGGACTTCTTCAAGGTCGGCATCGCCGAGAGCGGCAATCACGACAACCGCAACTACGAAGACGACTGGGGCGAGCGCTACCACGGCCTGCTCGTGAAGAACGGTGCGACCGACAACTACACCGCGGAAGCCAACCAGACGTACGCCAAGAATCTCAAGGGCAAGCTGCTGCTCGCGCACGGCACGATGGACGACAACGTGCCGCCCGACAACACGCTCCTCGTGGTCGACGCGCTGATCAAGGCCGGCAAGGACTTCGACCTGCTCATGATCCCGAACGCGGCGCACGGCTACGGCGCCGCGGGGAATTACATGATGCGGCGGCGGTGGGATTACTTCGTGACCAACCTGATGGGTGGAACGCCGCCGAAGGAATATCAGATCGGCGGGCAGCGGTAACAGGAACGGCGAAACCCCTCAGTGATCGAGGGGGAAGGTCGTGAAGGGGGAAGGGGTCGAGGACAACATTGCTGTCCTCGACCCCTTCCCCCTTCACAGCCTTCCCCCTCGACTCCTTAGGGGTTCGCTAGTCGAGCGCTCAAGTCTCGACTACGGCCGAATGCCCGCTGCGGCCGAGGGCACCGTATACGTCCACGGCTGCCTCGCCAACGGCTTCGCCACCGGGTACACCTGGTCCAACGTGTTCGCGTCGAACAGCCGCCCATTCACCATCACCAGGCTCAGTGTGTTGGTGTTGCGGATGTTCTGGAGCGGGTCTTTATCGAGCACGAGCAGGTCGGCGAACTTGCCCACTTCGAGCGAGCCCACTTCGCTGCCGAGGCCGATGGCTTCGGCGCCGACGATCGTGGCCGAGCGGAGGACGTCGTGGTTGCTCATGCCTCCCGAGCCCACGAGCCACATCTCCCAGTGCATGCCGAGGCCCTGCAGCTGGCCGTGGCTGCCGATGCCGATGCGGGCGCCCTTCTCCACCGCGTTCTTGAGGTCCGCGGCGTGCTGCCACATCGCGTACTCTTCCTTCACGGCAAAGCCGGCCGGTCCGGGGGCGTTGCCCGTGCCGCGGCGGCGCACCTTGGTGTCGAAGTCCACCGGGTGCGTGAAGCGACGGAGCTTGGCGTCGTTGAGCAGATCTTCGCTCTGGTAGAACCACCCTTCGCCGAACGGGCCGCCGTACTCCACGATGAGCGTGGGGCTGTTCGTGACGCCGGTGCCCTTGTACCACTCGAAGATGTCATCGAACTTGGGCGTGATCGGCAGCGTGTGCTCGATGCCCGGGTAGCCGTCGAGGCCGTGCGTGATGTTGAGCTTTTGATCGAGCCCACCTTCCGTGGTCGGCATGATCCCCAGCTCCCGGGCGGCCATGATGATCCACTGCCGCTGCTGGCGATTGCCGCTCATGTACATCTTGAGCGTCTTCGTGTCGTAGTACTTGGCGTAGCGCGTCAGAATCTCCTTCGCATGCGCCAGATCGAGTACCGGCTCCTGCGAGAAGACCCCGGGGCCGGTCGTGTAGATGCGCGGACCGACCATCTCGCCGTTCTCCACACGATCGCTGTACGACAGGAAGTCGGTCGTGCTCGTCTGCGGGTCGCGCGTCGTGGTGGTGCCGTACGCCAGCGTGGCGAGGTACTGCCATGTCTGCGAGTTGTGCACGTTGGGGGTGAGCCACTGCGGGTGATAGTGCGTATCCACCCACCCCGGCGTGATCACCTTGCCGCTCACATCGATGATCTTGGCGCCGGCCGGAATGGCCACGCTGCCGCGTGCCCCGATCGCCGTGATCTTCTGGTTGGTCACCACGATGTCGGCGTTCTCGATGATCTCCTTCCCCTTCATCGTGATCGCCTTGCCGCCACGGAACACCACCACGCCCTTGGGCAGGTCGCGGTTCCCCGTCACCGCCACACGGATCTCCGCGGGCTTGTAGCCCGGCGGCGTCTTCGTGGTCGTATCGGCCTTCGCGATGGAGTCGACGCGGGCAATCGAATCCTTCACCGCCTTGGTGGTATCCGCGCGCAGTGCGGCCTTGCGCTTGTCGTCGGCCTTGAGGGAGTCCTCGACCACCTTCGCGCGGTCCATGTCGTAGGTGAAGAGCGCGTTGGCCAGCGACCAATGCACCTTCTTGCCATCCGCCGACCAGGTCCCGAACTCGCCACCGATGGTATTGAGCTTCTTCACCGGCACCGACGCGCTGCGCGGATCGGCGACGCTCACCGTGGGCGCGGTGGCGCCAATCTGCGGCACGGTGATCGTGTAGAAATCCATTCCCACCATCGCCAGCGCCTGAGCACCGTTCGGCGACATCACGACAAGCCCAGCCGGCGGTGCCGTGGGATTGTTCTCGAGCTCATCGAGATGCATGCCGTTCGACATCGGGCGCGCCGCGCGCCCACCAAAGGTGATCTGCGACTCCTTCTCGACCAGCGCCGCGTCGAGATTGCCGCCCGCACCCGGTGGCATCGGTCCCGATACCTTGAGATGCGTCTTGATGTCGGTGCCATCCCAGCGGAAGCTCTGCAGCCCCGCGCTCGGCGAGTAGGCAAAGATGCGGGTCGTATCCTTCGTGAAGTGCGGCGCCCCCATGCCGCCGGATGGCATGATCAGCGTCGGCGTGCCGCCGACGGCCGGGATGTACACGAGATCGCTGGCCACCGGCCCGAAGAAGGCCGCACCGGCCTCCTGCATCTCGCGCGCGGCCGCGCGGCTCGCCACGATGCGCGAACCCGTGGGCGACCACGCGAGGTCGGTGTAGAGACCGGCCACGGTCGTCAGGGCGCGCGTCTTCCACGCCTTGGTCTTCGCGTCGAAGTCGGCCCGCATGATCTGCCCGCCTTTCGCGTCTTCCCACGTCACGAACGCGAGCGACTTGCCGTCGGGCGACCACACCGGGTTGAACTCGCCACGCGCATCGGTGGTGACCCGCACCGGCTTCTGATCGGCGAAGCTCATCACGTAGATGCGATCGAGTGCCACGAAGGCGAACTGCTTGCCGTCGGGGCTCGGCTGCCCGTCGCGAATCTGCCGCGCGATGAACGTCGCCGCGGTGTCCACCTTGTAGGCAAACTTCACTTCGGGGCCCATCTCGAGTTTCACTTCGGCCTCGAACGGGATCCTGGCCGGCGCCGAGTGATCGACCGGGACACGCCACAGTTCACCGCCGTAGGTGACGATCACGGCCTTCGAATCGGGCGTGAACGAGTAGCCCGGATACGCGTCCATTGGCGCGCGCGACTCCATGTCGTCGCGCTGCACGGGATACGCGAGCCACTCTTCCTGCTGCGTCTCGAGATTGCGGAGCATGAGCCCGGTCTTGGTCTCGAAGCGTGTGGCGTACACCAGCCACTTGCCGTCGGGCGAGAGCGCCGGACGGGCCCCCGAACCGAAGCGCGTGCTCATCTGCGTGGCGCGCCCCGTCTCGCGATCCCACACGGCGAGCTGGTACTGCGGTCCGATGGCGTTGTACTGCCAGTCACCGGTGCGGGTGGCGTACCAGATGTAGCGCGGGTTGGCCCCGAAGGCCGCCCCGAGCTGCTTCTGGTTGGGCGCCGCCGCCGGCGTCATGGCGAGCGGCAGGCCGCTGCCACCATCGACGTTGTACATCCAGAGCTTGGCGGCTCCACCGAGACCACCCGAGCGGGACGCGATGATGTACTTGCCGTCGGGAGTGAACTCCGGCGACACATACAGGTTGTTGTTGCCACGCGTGATCTGCGTGGTGTCCTTCAGGTCGAGCGACAGCGTCCAGAGGTTGTCGCCGCCGGAGCGGTCGGACACGAAGACGATCTTCTTGCCGTCGGGGGAGAAGCGCGGCATCGCATCGTAGGCGAGGCCGCTCGTGATGCGCGTCGCCTTGCCGCCGGCGACCGGCATCGTGTAGAGGTCGCCCAGGAGGTCGAAGACGATCGACTGCCCATCGGGGGAGACGTCGAGACTCATCCACGTCCCCTTGGACGTGGTGAAGGTGTGCGTGCGCGCGGTCTTGAGCGGCAGGCCGGTGTTCGGGCCTCCGTTCGGGCCTCCGGGCGCGGCCGGCTGGGCACCGGATCGGACCGACGCCGTCGTCGAGACCGCCAGGAGTGCCGCCGCCAGCAGGCGGGGTCGCAGAAGGGTCATGCAAGCTCCGAAGAAATGAGCGGGAGGAACAGCCTCAGCAGGCTATGAACGCCCCGGAGGGCGCGCAATATCCCGAACGCCTTGCGGCGCGCCCGGCCGTTAAGTTTCAGCCACCCTGGCGGCGCCGTCCGGTCGCTGCTCGCGACCCGTCGTTCGTCCCACCCTTCCCTGGAATCCCGCATGTCCTCCGAAGAGCAACCGCAGAGCTTCACCGCTGAACATCGCTCGTTCGAGTGGGAGCTCGTGCTGCAGTACGAAGACGGCTCGCTCCCGCTCGCGCAGTTCAACGAGCCCACGCTGGGCGTGGTGGCCGGCTGGTACGCCAAGAACCTTCCGGCCGAGCAGGCGCGCACGCGGTACGAGCAGGGATTCCAGCGCAACCGCCGTCGCCTCGTCAACCGGCTCGGCGATTCGCACAACAACACGGCTCAGGCCGAAGCCCTCGACGCGGTGTGGGCTGGCATCCTCGAACAGCGCCTCGGCGCACGCGGGTAACCCGGCAACATGGATCGCCTGTTCCTCACAATCGGCGCCTGGTCCGCCGGTGTGTCAGTCGCCGCCGGCGCGTTCGGTGCGCATGCGCTGCGCGAGAAGCTCGAGCCGCGCCTGCTCGAGGTGTTCGAAACCGGCGCTCGCTACCAGATGTATCACGCGCTGGCGCTGCTCGCGGTGAGCTATGTGGTCAGCCGTTTCCCGGGAACGCTCGCCACGACCGCCGGCTGGCTTTTCCTGGCCGGAACCGTGCTCTTCTCGGGCTCGCTCTACGCGATGGCCTTCACCGGCGTACGGGCGCTGGGAGCCATCACGCCGCTGGGTGGGGTGTGCTTCATCGCCGGATGGGTCTGCCTGGGGCTGGCGGCACGCCGATAACCCCGCCTACTCCTCAACCAAAGCCCCGGACTCCGAACTGATCAGTTTGGAGTTCGGGGTTTTCGGTTTGGAGTCGATGGGTTTCGGCGCCGGGCCCGTCCCTTGCATCCGCGGCGGGTATGCTCTGCTCGCTGGCGTCTCGCGCCGTCTCCGTTGCGCTCGCCGCGCTGCTGCCGCTGTTCACCTCCGCCCTCGCCCAGAACCGGCCCACCGAACGTCAGGCGCTCGAGGTGACCGAGCTGCGCATGCGCGGAACCCACGCGATTGTGCAGAGCGAGCTCCGGCAGAGTCTCGCCACCAAGGCGTCGGGGTGCCGCAGCCTGCTGCTCACACCGCTCTGCCTCGTCACGAAGTCGCACTATGTGTATGAGCGGCGCTATCTCGATCCGGCGGAGTTCGAGCGCGACGTGCTTCGGGCGCTCGTCTTCTATTTCAAGCGCGGCTATCGCGACACGCAGGTCGATACGACGGTGGCGCGGCGCGGCGGGACCGCTCGCATCACGCTCACGATTCGCGAGGGGCCACCGACGCGCCTGACGGCGGTGCAGATAGGGGTGAGCCCCGCGCTGGTGCCACCGCTCGACAGCGCGCGCCTGCTGCGCCCCCGCGTCGGCGAACCCCTCAATCTGCTGCGGGTGGACTCCACACTCCTCCGCCTCCGAACGGCCCTCTGGGAGCGCGGATATGCCGACGCCGTCGTGCGCGCGGAACCGCAGGTCGACAGTGCGGCCGACACCGCCACGATCCGCTTTGCCGTAGACCCGCGACATCGCATCACGATCGACAGCATCGGCGTGGAAGGGAATGAGCAGGTGCCCACGCTGCTCATTCGCAAGTCGCTGCGCGTACGCCCTGGCGCGCTCTTTCGCCTCTCGCGCATTGCCGCCAGCCAGCGCGCGCTGTACGAGTCGGCGCTCTTTCGTCGCGTGGAGATCGATACCGTGCCGCGACGCAGCGCGAGCGACACCACGCGCGGATTGGTCGTGCGCGTGCAGGAAGGCCCACCGCGCGAGGCGCAGCTGCAGGCCGGCTTCACCACCGCCGACTTCGGGCAGGTCGATGCGCGCTACACCGACAACTTCTTCCTGCGCGGGGCGCGGCGCTTCGATGCCTCGGTCACCGTGGGCAATCTGCTGTCGCAACAGCTCACGAAGAGCGACCTCTTCGTGCAGTTCACCAACATCGCGCGTGACAACGCACTGGGGCGCTTCTACACCCCGACCTATCAGGCCAGCGCCGAAGTCCGACAGCGATGGGCCGG
>JBDHVK010000036.1:0-29009 GCA_039809645.1 Gemmatimonas sp. | reverse complement strand
CACGCTGACGTTGCTGTGCACGCACTCGCTCTACAAACGCCGCTATTGATAGCTCCTCGAGCGCGACCTTCTCCTGATTCGTGGGAGGCGCTCCATGGCACTTCTTCCATATTGAGGCCACTTCCACATTGGCACGGAGCGTTGCGTCCGGGCTGCTTTGGATTCTGAGCGCTCGCCATTAATCACCGCCGCTCGCTTTACTTGTGGCTTTCAACTGGCGGAATGGTCTCGACGCCAGCCCGTCGGTTGAAATACAGACATCTTTCGTAGAATGCTGACACGGCCTCGGCAGCGTTCGATTCACTACGCACCATGTGGTCCAACACCGATTCCCAGGACAGCAACTGCACGTCTATGGCTGCCAAGGCGGGAAGAAATGTCTGTTCGAACCATACGTCGCGCTCTCCTTTGTAGGCAGCAACTCGCGCCCGAACCGCTTCAGTTATGTGCTCCTTTTCGCACCAGTTGCTGAACACCCCAGCCTTAATCTGCGACGCTGGCGCGAGTACCATGAAGCCGGCGCGTATGCCGGCGGGGTTCACCCCTCCTAGCCGCAGAGCGGTGGCCAAGCATGCCACGTTGCGCGCCGCCTGATTGTACGTGGAGGCGCGCTTAGTGCCAGCGGACAGACCGGACATCAGTTTGGCCTCCACCACCACGAACTGATTCGTCTCGCGCGCAGGCAGCACATCGCCTCGCCCGGAACCGAGACAGGTCGCCCCGATGACGGCATCCGCGTTGGTAAAGGACTCCGCCAGCTCATCCCCTCGGTACCGCGGCAAAAAGGCTGATGGCAAGAGCATCTCAGATCGCCAGCCGTTACCAGGCAGTACATCGAACGGGTGCCCCGTCGGGGGCTGATGAGCAAACCAGTCGAGCACCAGGCGCAGCATCCATCCCTCGTTGTACAGCGCCGTCGGAGGAAGAATACCCGCGCTGGAACCCGATGACATTAACAGCTGCCCCACTCTTGCCAGAGCGGCTTTAACGGGAGTTGGTGCTTCAGCACCCGAGTAGTCTGGATTTTTCATGCTGAATTAGTAGCCAGCGGTACTGACACACTATGTCGCGTTCACGTTCCAGTCGCACCGTCCCCGCCGCCCAGACGCGATCCCACCGATTGTCCTAAGCTCAGCTCTTCAGCATCACCCGGCGAGGTCGTCTCGCGGAACGCCTATGTGCTACAGGCGCGATGGGTGGCGCCGGTGCTGCTTACGCGAATGTCCCTGACCGGCACCTAGCTCGCCAGAGCCGACCGGGGTCCGCCGCAGGGGACCGATGCAGATTTGACGTATGGGATCGGTCCACATACAGCTTCCGCATCCAAGGCGACTCGCAACCCACCGTACCTCATTGTAAGCTAGGCTACAAGCTTTACTGATCTGCAGCGGGCGGTCGTCGAGACCGCACGCGAATACGGTTAGCGCTCTTCTACGCCGCTTCACGGGACGAGGCGTATTTTGATTCCCTCAAGTATCCGCTTCGATGTTTACCCGCGAGCTGGCGTGGCGAACGGATGATATGTGCGCACATCGCTCGCGTAGTCTTCCCTCGTTACGAGACCTACTGCCTTCCGACAACTTCTACTGAGTGCAGTTTGTGCGCAGTGCTAAGCCGCAGCAGAATCGCTGCTTAACAGGAAGGTGAACCGTGTCAATTTCGAATCCTGCACTATTTGATATCGTGATTCGGCGACTTCGAAGAGTCGTCCTTTCGAACAGTGCCGCCGCTATTCTCCCGGTAGAGCTGGACAATATTGGGCGCGTCTGGAGAGCATTCGAACCAATTTGCCGAACGCAGACGCATGCCTCCAGCATGACTCAAGAGGTTGAGGCGGTCTTCGAAGACACTCTCGCGAAGTTTCCGCCGTTCAGCCTGCCAAGGCTGAAGACGTTCCTATCGCGGACCAATCATCTGCATGACGTTCCTGATCACGAGATTTGTGCGGCAATGAACCAAGACGTAGCGACAGCTACGTTTGCATCGGAGAAGCGCGAGATCGCCGACCATCTTGCGGACGCTGCGCGCTTGGCCGGCAGATGGACAAGGCGCGATAGCCGGATCCTCGGACGATTCATGTACGACCTGAGAGGAGGCTATGTTCACGCCGGAGGCTCAACGCGTGACGTTATGACCGGCTTGATCCTTCCGACGTATGCGACTGCAATGTATGAGATCACCGCGCATGCATTAGCAGTTGCCTGCGACCTCCAGCCTGCAGTCGTGATGAAGGGCCTTCAGCGGAGCGATGCCACATGAATGACGACTACGTGATAGGCGGATACCTCTGCATTTCAGAAGTTTCCGCGCCCAGTCCCCAGCGGCTGATCTTTCTTGCAGAGGACGAAGAAGGCGAGCAAGTGCTGCTTAAGTTGAGCGCGAGATCTGCCAACCCGCAGGTTCAGCTACGGCGACAGACGGAGTTCGAACGGGAGGTCGCATGTGGACATGCGCTTCATCATCCGAACATTCGAAGGCTACTGAAGTCCGGCATCGATTCGCGCCCCCGCCCACCGGCGGCGCCACTCGGCTATTTCTGGCAGGCAATGGAGTACGTGCCGTACGGCACTTTGCGAAAGCGTGTCGAATCCGATCCACTGACGGACCTCGAGATTGGCGAAGTTCTTTACGCAATATTTGAAGGCCTATACGCCGCGCACGAGTGTGGCATTGTTCACCGTGATCTGAAGCCCGAGAACATCTTACTGCCGGGCGGTATTCCGCGTGCTGCGAAGATCAGCGACTTCGGGATAGCTCTTGTGGATGGCGGCGAACGAATAACGACATCGTTACCCAATTGTACGTGGCAATACGCTGCTCCTGAACAGTTACGCGCCGAGGAAGAGATCACATCGGCCACGGACGTTTATGCCTTGGCGCTTCTTGCGTGGGAGCTTCTTTCCGGCGGGGATGTCCCGGGTAAAGGGAAGACGGCGTACGAAACTGAACGCATCCGATCGAGTCGCCTTGCCACTCCGGACATCATTCGACACGGGCGAACTCTCGTCAATGTTTCAAGAGAGCTGCGGTGCTTTCTCGAACCCGACCCAGACGACCGCCTTGAGCTCGCGGATTTTGAGACTCTATTGCTGGTCATGGGAGAGAACGACGGGCTGTGGCAGATGGAGTGGCGCCCTTTCGACTTTCCCGAGCTCCTGCGAAAGGACTGTCCCTCTGCCGAGATTATCGACCGACGTAGCGTTGGCGGTGCTCTCTGGATCGTCGACTCTCCTTCATTTCGAGCGTTTAAGAACGGCACTTGGGGCGAACCATTTCGTCACTTCCGATTTCGGCCAGAGGGCGGCAAAGCATCCGGTGGACGGCCAGCGTGGTGGTCGAGGCGGCTTCACGCAGAGGGAGCGCAGCAGGCTACTGGCCGACTTCTCGCCTCCCCGCTTTCACGCGATGCAAACGGATCCTAGCGCAGCTGAGGGAACTCACCTACAGGATCACTCTCCAATAAGTTTCCCGCGGTGCGGTGTCGGTTGCGTGCACATCGCGCATCACCTGAAATCAGAAAGGGTTACGTCAAGTCTGCCCGAGCGAGATCGCTCCGAATCCGAACCTACCGTCCGAGAACCAGTATGCTTCGCCCGCGCGCAGCACACTGATTGGCCGCGCGGTAAGGACGTGCGGTAGCGAGGGAACCGACGGTGGGGGCAGCATCACCTGCCAGTCCCTTGTGGTGGCGGGCTCGGGCGACATGAACTGCACCCTGGTGGACAGGTTCGAGGTGATGGTCTGTACTAGGGACTCTTTCCCTTCCCCGAGCGCCGTCGACAGTGCTCCCAGTGACTGCGTGGCGACGACTGCGCAACCACCGTTCGACCGCATGACGTCGAAGTACACTTCTTCGCCGCCCAGGAAGCGATGGAACTCGTCGGCGACGTAGTACGCCCTGCGCTCGAGATCTCCGGACTGATTCCGCGTCGCCCCTCGTATGACGGCCCGCAGGTAGGCGCGCTTGATAGCCTTGCCGATGATCGCGTTCTCCTCGCTGACATCGCGGGGGTGATACACAAGGAGTTGTCCGGAGCGGATTACCTCGGTCATGCTGAAGCTCCCCGGGCGCGTGTCCCACGAGTTGGGATCGAACGAGATCAGCGACTGCACTACCGGGTCGGTGAGGGGGCCGAGAATGGTCGCGCAGGTCGCGACCACACTTGACCCGGTCTCGGACGAGAGCGCGGTGACGCTCAGCAGCTCCTCCGGATCGTATGCCGGAATGTGAGCAAGCAGTACTCGCGTCAGGTCGGACATCCTGACCTCGGTGGACACCCAAATCCGGCCACCAGTGGACACCTGAAAACCGGCCACCAGCGGCGAGCTGAGGCGTAGCCCGGCGGGGCGTTCCGAGAGGGACGTTTCCCGCCATGAGCAACGTCTTGGACGAGACCAAACAGCAGCAGGTGATCGCGCTGGGGCGACTGGGGTGGTCGCTGCGGCGCATCGAGGTGCGTATTTCGGCTGATTCCGATCACCCGTTTCGGGCGATGTCGATCACCCGTTTCGGCGGTGTGAGTTCTCTAAACTCTGTCGCGGTTTTTCTCTAAACTCTGTCACACCCGAGTTGGGTCAGTCATTCCTCCGGCGCCTCGGCCGGCCGGTCCTTCAGGGGGCGGGTGCGGTAGGAGCGGCCCCGCATCTCGAAGTGGACGCCGCGTTCGAGGAGCCGATCGAGGATCGCCTCCGCCAGATCTCCATCATGGAGCACGTGGCCCCACGCCGCCAGCGGTTTGTTCGTGGTGACCAGGATCGGCTTGCCCCGTAGGTAGCGATCATTGACCAGCCGGTACAGCACATTGGCCGCGTCGGCGGCGTGGCTGAGGTAGCCGATCTCGTCGAGCACCAGCACGTGGGGATGGAGGTACGGCGCGAGGGTGGCGTCGAGGGTCCCGAGCTGCACCGCGTGGGACAGCTCGCCGATCAGCAGGTCGGCTGACACAAAGCGCGCTTCGTAGCCGTGCTGCAGCGCCCGATAGGCAATGGCGATGGCCAGATGCGTCTTGCCGGTCCCACTCGGGCCGCTGAAGATCGCGTTGCGGCCCTCGGTCACGAGCTCGAGCCCGAGGTAGGTGCCAAGCATCTGCCGCCGCAGCGCCGACTGAAACGTGAAGTTGAAATCGTCGATGGTCCGCAGAAACGGAAACTGCGCCTTGCGGACCGCGCGGCGGAGGCGGGTCTCGGCGCGATGCGCGATCTCCTCCGCAATCAGGAGCTCGAGGAAGGTCTGGTACGTCATGCTTTCGCCTTCGGCCCGCCGGGCGAGTTCGCCATAGAGGCGGCGTACGGTCGGGAGGTGCAGCCGCTTGAGCATCGCGTCGAGATCGGTCGGCGGGACCACCGGCGCGCGCATCTCGGCGGTGGCGCGGGCGGCGCGGCTCACGACGCCACCTCACGCGTGGAATCGAGCGGGAGCTGCGTGGCGAGATGCTCGAGGTACTCGGCGCCGAAGAGCCGCTGCATCAAGGCCCGCTGCAGGAGCTGGCGGAAGCGCGTCTCGCCCACCTCCTCGAGCAAGGCGAAGGCGCGCTCGATGCACCCCTTCCACGTGTGCGGGCGCTGGTGCACGAGCTCCGTGACATACGCCTCGCCGACCGGCCCGAGCTCCACGAGCCGCTCGCGCATGAAGTAGAGCCGCTTGCGGCTGCCGTACACCTGCGCGAGCTGCTGCGCGCGCTGGCCCGTGAGATACGAGACACTCCCCACGAGCGGGAAGCGCGGGTGCGTCTCCGCGATCCGCCCGCCCGCACACACGATGCGCACGCGGTCCGGATAGAGGTGCAGCGTCGCTGGCAGCCCGCACGCCTTCGCCGGCATCGCGTAGCGCACGCCCTGGTACGTGACCATCGCGGTCGGCCCCACCGTCACTGGGATCTGCAGGCCATAGTCGGCCGGCGCGACCGCGAGGGGCTTCAACCGCGCCTGCTCCTGCACGAGGCGGGCGGCTGGGGGCTCGCCGGTCGCGCGCGACGGCCGGATCGTATTCATCTCCTCGAGCCACTCCGTGAGCTGCCGGGGCAGATCGGTGTCGAGATCCTGAAAGCGGCGCGCGCGGAAGAAGGCGCGCTTCACGAAGCCGACCAGATTCTCGACGCTCCCCTTCTGCTGGGGCTGGTGCGGCGTGCACAGCTCGATGCCGGTGCCGTAGTCGATCACGGCCTGCGCGAGCGTCGGATGCCACACGGGACGGCCCTCCTCCCGGCGCAGTACCACCGTCTTGGGATTATCGAACACCACGCGCAGCGGCACGCCGCCGCTCGCCGCGAAGCCCGCCAGGAGCGAGCGAATCAGTGCCTCGGCCCGCTCATTCGGGACGAGCGTGACGAACAGGAAGCGCGACCACTTGAGGCGATAGGCCGCAAAGTGGACCCGGCGCCGCGCACCGTCGAGGAGCCGGACCTCGACGTGCCCGAAGTCGAACTGGGCGAACTCCCCGGCCACGCCCTCGAAGCGGACCAGCAGATCGGCCGGCAGGGTCGGACGGGTCGCGCCCAGCACGCGATAGACGGTGGACAGCCCGAGTCGGTGGCCGGCCTCCCGCAGCCGCCGGTGCACCTCGCCTGGCGGGAGGTCCGGCTCGGTCGTCAGCCACTCCCGCACCAGCGCCGGCACATCCGCCACCACCGCCGGCCGACCCACGCGGCGCTCCCGCCGGGCCGCCCGATCATCCCCGGCGGTAATCGCCGGCTCGCGGGCAATCCGCCAGACGGTCCGTACCGAAATGCCAAAGTGGGCCGCAATCCGCCGGGGCCGCTCCCCAGCCGCCAGCATCGTCTGCACCGCGTGTCGATCCAACATCCTGAGCATCCTCCTCGCGCGCCTCCCGCCTGGGGACTGACCTACCCGGGGTCGACGCTATGGTGGGGCGATGGGGCTCAGGTGTGACAGAGTTTAGAGAAAATGCGTGACAGAATTCAGAGAACGCACAGCGCTCGCTGGCGCCCAGCGCCGGAACAGTCTGGGGACCATGCGATGAGCAAGGCAAAACTGCTGGAGTGGAGCATTCCGCTCTCCTCGAAGCCAAGTGTGTTCCTGTTTCTGAAGGACACCGCCGGCTACGTCCGCTGGACCGCCAAGCACAACAAGGGGAGCGAGATCATGTCCACGCTGCTCTCTCCGTTCGACGACCGGGGGGTGCTTCAGCCGGAATTGATGTCTCGGCTTGTCCGGGTCGCGACGGCCATGGCCGCTGCTGTGGGGCGGGACAAATCGACGGCGTTCGTGGAGGCTGCCCGGGAGCAGGCGCACAAGCTGCTCGATTCCCCTAGTGTTCTCCTGACGCTCCCGGAAGGGTGGAGCCTCAACCAGGGAATCGAATTCTACTTCGACCACCCCGGCACCAGCAGCAAGGACCAGCGGGCGGATGAACGCCGCGCCGTCACCACACTGCTCGGGTGGATTCGGAAGGAAGCCCACATCGAGCTCTGGGCACAGCTGGATTGGCCGGCGGTCCAGAAGGCTCTGAAGGGATGGGCGGACGACGCTCTGTCGAACTTGCGGACGCACGAGGCTGGCCTGGCATCGTCGAAGACCGGGGGGATGAAGGCCAACGCCGTTCGCACTGGCCTCCCGTACCTCCGAAAGGCGCAAGTCGCCGCGCAGGTCTTGGCACGAATTGCCTCTTGGCTGCACGACCACCGGCCCGAGTCGGGCGCCGCGCCCCTCAAGGTGGGCAACGTCGCCCAGGTGGTGAAAAAGTTGTGGCAGGGGACCTTCAAGAAGGGCACGACCGGAGAGAAACCTCGTCATAGCTTCGACGAGTACGCGCGTCTGATGCTTGCACTCTACGATCCAGAGACGCCCATGGACCCGCGTGCTCGGCTGGCGTTCCTAATGAACGCCGAACGCCGAAGCGGCCAAGTACTTCGAGTGATGCGAACCGACATCACGATGCACGACGGTCGGCCGACCAGTTTTCATGTCAGCGCCACGGGCAACAAGCGGACGGCTGATTTGTACTTCTTCATCGAGCGGGCGGCTGAGGAGCTCGAGCGCGCGATGACCTCCGGCTACCTCTGCAAATTCGAAGAGGCGTTCCAAGCTGGCATCATCTCAAACTACCCGCTCTTTATCGCGGGAAAGCGAACCGCGGCGGGTCACATCAAGTTCAATCCGCAGAAGGTTAGGCGCGCGCCATACAACGAGTCGTCGCTCGGGGAGGCGTTCCGCGCTCTGGAGAAGCATTGCGGCATCGCGTCCGTTCCCGGGCGTGGGTGGTATGGCCTCAAGCGATTCGCCAGCGACCTGGTCGACCTCTTGTCTGACAACGAAGAGCTGAAGCTCAAGTTCTTCTCGCATGGAAGTTCGACCACGCTCGACATCTATCGGGACCTCGAGACCAAAGCGAAGCGCGAGGCGAAACAGCTGCTCATCCTACAACAGCAGATGCGGCAGGCGACGGCCAACTCCGACGTCCCCCCGTCGGAGTAGCTGCACCGAAAGCAGAGGGGCGCGCGGCGAAACTGAGTGCGCCCCCTGGGATCACCGGGCGACGGGGGAATCGGTGAGGGATTCGCGGGGGCGGGTCGGCAGGTGTGCGCGCCCTAAAAGGGGCCTGCCTTCGGGGCCTATACCAAGACTTGGCCCAGGCTTCTGCCCCATGCTCAAACGCTCGCGGCTGTCAGGCCCAGGTGGCATCATGGAGCGACACGGCCCGACCAGAAGAGACTGTTCCAGCCTTTCGCGCTTCAGCCGAGGTGCCATTGACCACCACTCGCCGAATCAAAATTGCGCCGGTTGTTGAGATGCTTGCCACCGGCCCCCTCGATGCGCAGGTCATCGCTAAAGCGCTTGCCAGGACGGCCGAATTCCGATCCGTCGAGGCGTTCCCCAAGGAGAAGAGCTCGAAGTGGACTCCCAGGAGCTGGTCGACGGGCATCTACGTGCTGGATACGGGGGACGGGCTGGCATACGTCGGCCAGACGACTGATCTCGTGGGGCGCCTGAATCAGCACCGGAAGACTTACCCAGCCCTCCGGGCCGTGTCGTTCGCTCGATTTCCTGAGCGCCGACTTGATGATGTCGAGAGTACGGTCGCGCGAGGACTTCAGCGAGTCGGCGTTCGCCTATGGAACAAGACCCTCATCGATCTGCTCTGTGTACCGACCCCACTCGACGAGTCATTCCCGAGTCAGCTGCACGCGCAGTGGCTGTCTGATCTGAGCTGGAACGATTGGGGCGGCCCCCGTCAGGACGACGTTGATCAGCGCCATCGCTATCGTGCCAATTTCGACGAATTCGCGGCCTGCGAGGAGTACGGCGAAATCATCGACGGCTTTCGGCGATTCGTCTCCGCGACCATCCCTGCCCCGCTGCGCACGGAGTTCACGTACTGGTCCACAACATGCCACCAGCCGGACGCTCAGGGACCATTCGTCCGCCTGAACGTCGGTCTGCAAGCGAGTCTTGATGCCACCAGAAGCCCAACCGGGGGCGGGACCCGCTTTGCACTGTGGATCCCCGAGGCCATCGCAGAGCAGGCGCTAAATGCAGAGCTGCGGACCACCGGTCGGCAGGCAGGCCGTGCCGTACTTCGCGCCGTTGAGGTGAAGGCGACCTTCGATTTCACCAGTTTGAAGGCGGCGGGTCGCGACCAGATCGTGCTCAACATCGACGGGGCCGACCAGTTCCGCGAGCTGCTACTGCACGCCCCGTTCATTCGAGAAGTGCGACGCATGCATCTGGGGCTGATGCAGCGGAGCAAGAATCTGAACAAGCGATCGCACTGCCTGCAGGTGGCGGACGAGCTCCTCGTTCCGCCTGAGATCCAGCATGCTGCGGGGCGTAGACAATTACTGCCAGCACCGATCGTCGTTTCGGTACCTCCAACGCCGAAAGTTCCCATCAACAAGGGCAGCGGTGAGCGTAAGAGGCTGCGTGCCTATACCCTCTTGGAACAGCAGGTCCTCAAGCACCTACCGAGCGGGGCGCCACGTGACGCTGTAGTTCGCCGGCTGAGAGACTCTATAGAACTCGCCACGGTTAAGGCGCCCGTGAAGTGGGGCCTGTCTGTTCTTCGCGAGGGCCTCCGCCTAAACGTTGGCATGATCGAGGTCATGACGGTGACCCCGGAGTGGATTCGCCTGCTTGTTGTGCACTCGCGCGTGCCAAGGGAATGCGATGAAGACGAGGAACTCTTCGTATTGCGGTCTCCACAGCCCAATGAGGGGGTCTATCCGAGCGTGTCGCAGTCGGCTGTGGTGGCGATTCCGACGGATCACCCGAACCTTGATGAGCTCTTGAGTCGGATCTTGGCCCCGGCTCACCAGGCGCTCATTGAGCGGGCGAGCACGACTCGGCCGAACCCATCAATGGCACGTGGCCATCGGGCGGAAGCCGTGGACCTTGTACGGGAGCTCTGCAGCGGCGAGTAATCGTGGTGCGGCAGCCCCTGGTCGCATCAATCCCAGAAAGAGTTCTCGGCGATACGTCATCAATGAATACCCTGCAGATACCGATAACCACGGAGAATCTTTCGTGATCGATCCCAACCGACGGATCGTCGTACGCCTTGCTGATAGAGCCGGCGACACCGTCATTCGGCGGGCAATTCGCGGTATGCAGCAGCGCGACATTGGAGATACGCAGCTACACTGGCCCCACCTCCGGACGCTCTGGGACGAGATCTGCATCCAAGTGCGAGGAGAAGAGTCGATGTTCTGGGACGCCTACCTTGAAGAAGTCGACACCTATCTCGAGAACGAGATTTCTCGCCTTCCCCGCCTTGAGCAGGAAGCACTATGGCTGCAAACGAGCGCGGGAACCGATTGGGAGTTTGATGACGAGCGAAAAAGCGCCGACCCACCAGTCTTCGTGCCGGACATCGTCGACGACTTGCGTTCATCGCTACTCGGCAAGGCTGACGATTGGAGCAATCCCGCGATTCGCGCGCAGGAAAATGCCGACGGACAGCGATACCTTGAGGAGAATCGATAGCGATCCGTGGGGGCGGGCCGGCAGCTTGCCTTACCGAAGGAGACCTGCCTTCCGGGGTAGACATCTGCCGACTGGGCTGCTGTCGCTCGCCGATTATTGTCGCCTCGCGGGGGGACGGGCTTCCGCGAGCGGAGCATTGACGAGAGCTTCGCACTACAATCGCACTGCTGGCCTTCGTGATCGGCCGGTCATGATGGACCTCTTGGATCTTTGGGTGATCTTCGGGAGTATTCGGTGTAGATCAGCGGCGACGCTCCCTTTGTAGGTAGGTCGTGGGCTCGAGAGTTCGCGCCCCGCGCCAGTCCAGTTACGTGCTATTGACAGAGTCGTCTGATCAGCACATAGTTTTAGCACGCCGCCCCGACTACGAAATAAATGGGGTGTCGTACCTAAGGGCCCCCTCGGGGGCCCTTTTTATATCTTCTCCCCAATCGCAGCTCCCAATGGATCGTGTTGCAGTGTTCGTCGACGCGGGCTACCTCTTTGCCCAAGGAAGTGTCGTTCTTGCCGGTGAAAAACTGACCCGAAGCCGAGTTCGGTTGAATGCGGACGCCGTGGCAAAGTTTCTCGCCGCATTCGCCACCCGCGTATCGAGCCTGCCACTTCTTCGGATTTACTGGTACGACGGAACGTCCGCCGGCCCCACCTCACAGCACACTGAGCTAGCGTTCCTCCCTGGGATGAAGGTCCGCCTCGGTTTCGTTAATAGTGTGGGCGAACAGAAGGGTGTGGACTCCCTCATTGTCACCGACATGATCGCATTGGCGCGTAATCGCGCAATTGCGGAGGCGGTACTTATCACGGGTGACGAGGACCTCCGCGTCGGCGTGCAGCAGGCCCAAGAGCACGGTGTTCGGGTTCACGTGGTAGGGCTCAAGCCAGCCCGCGGTTCGCAGTCGATTTTTCTCATGCAGGAAGCCGACGCGACCTACGAATGGGGGCTGGAGGAGATCAAGGATTTTCTCTCGCTGGCACCCTCGGCCCCGCTAGCCGCCGCCGGTGGCATCGCGAGTGCACCTGCCGGCGCAACGAGTCCGACGACAACACCGGTTGCCACCGTAATCACGCAAACGACCGTTGTCGTGGCGAGTTCAGACCATGAGGCTTCTGATCCATCGATTGAGGCGGCAATTAGGGGCGTCGCCATTGAAGTGGCATCTATGGTCCAAGATGACCAGCTAGAATCCCTCCTCACCGTTATCGAAGCCTCTGGCTCTGTGCCGAAGGAGCACCACGGCAAATTGCTCGGTAAATGCCGCGGGGCTCTTGGTCGGCAGCTGAATAGCCAGGAAAAGAGAGACGCAACTCGCCTTTTCGTTCAGGCCTGCAAAGACCGCTCGGCAAGGCTTTGACGCGCGCCCCTCAAGTGCGCCGTACGCTTACGCCCGCACGAGCAGTTTGAATACCTCCCAGTTCCTTTCCCAGTTTGGCGGTCACCACCCGGAACCGCATGGCCGCCGTGGCCGTCCGCTCCCTCCGCGGTGGCCGCGTTGACCGCGCCATAAAATCCCGCTCCGGCTTCGGGAGCAGGAGGTCGCTGGTTCAAATCCAGTCGCCCCGACTGTGATAAATAGAGACCCCGCAACGACTCCGGTCGCTGCGGGGTTTTTGTTTGCCCCACCGCGCCGCCGCCGCTACGCCGCCGCCGCTACGCCGACTCCGCTGTCCCCAACACCTCCGTTGCGCGGCGCGCGAGGAGCGTGCGCAGGAGCGGTGGCTGGTACTGTCGCGTCACGCTGATCGCGTAGAACTCCTCGAACAGGTCGGGGACCGGGCAGTACTCCGTCAATCGCCCGTCGCGCAGTTCGTCGCGCACGACGACGGCGGGCACGAGCGTCACGACATCGAGCTCGCGCGCGAGCACGCGCAGCATGGCCATGTCGTCGGCTTCGGCGATGATGGTCGGCCGCAGACCGCGCTCATCGCAGAGCACATCGAACGCCGTGCGGATCTCGTGGTCACGCGAGGGGAGCAGCAGCGGCACCTCGGCGAGTTCGTCAGGGAAACGGAAGCGCGTACGTCGCTTCGGCCCCACCAGACTCACCTGCTGCCGCGCGATGCGCCGACTCCGCCAGGCATGCTCGGCGTCTTCGGGCACGCGGCGGTTGGAGAGCACCACGTCCAGCGTATGCGCGCGCAGCCGGGAGAGGAGCTCGGCGAGCGACCCTGACTGCAGCACCAGGGAGAGCGACGGATCGGTGAGCACCGGAGCAAGAAAGGCACGCTGGAAGTTGCGCGAGAGCGTCGCCACCGCGCCGACGCGCAGGACATGGCGCTCGGCGCGCCGCCCGTCGCGGAGCGTGCCCACCAGTTCGTTGCCGGCGGTCACGATGGTGTCGGCATAGTCGAGGGCGATCCGGCCCGCCTCGGTCAGTGTCAGCGTGCGACCGCGACGCTCGAAGAGCGGCTGGCCGAGCTGCACTTCGAGCTGGCGGATCTGCGTGGACAGTGCGGACGGAGCCACGTGCAGCCGCTGCGCGGCGCGGGTGAGGTTGCCCTCGCGCGCGACGGCCCAGAAGTAGTGCAGGTGGTGGTAGTTGAGTCGAGCGGCGCTCAGTTCTTTCATTCGCTTTTTATGAATGGTTCATCGCAAAATATGTATTTTGAGGAATTAGCGAAACGGCTGATCTTCCGGTCGTCCTCCACTGGAGATGCCGTGAGCCCACTGCTTGCCACCACTGCCCTCGTTCTGATCCCGCTGCTCGCGGTCGCCGTGGCGCCGGCCACCGACCTGCTGACGGGGATCATGCTGTCGCTCGTCACGTTCATCGCGCTCGTCATCAACCGCTACGCGCGGCGCTACCTCGACGGCCAGCCAGCCGCTCCGTTCTACCGGCGCTGGTTCGTCATCACGATTGCATCGACGTCGCTCCTGATCACTGCGGGCGACCTGCGCCTGCTGGCCGTCGCGTGGACGGTGTCGAGCCTTTCGCTGCACCGGCTGCTCACCTTCTTCGCCGACCGTCCGCAGGCGCAGGTGGCGGCGCACAAGAAGTTCCTGCTGAGCCGACTCGCCGATGTGGTGATCTACGCGGCGGTGTTCCTGCTGGGTCGCAGCTTCGGCACGTATGACATCGCCGCCATCACCGCGGCCGCGCCCACCATGGCGGCGCTCCCGAACGCGGTGCACGCAGCGGGCTTCCTGCTGGTCGCCGGTGTCGCGCTCCGTTCGGCCCAGCTCCCCTTCCACGGCTGGCTCATTCAGGTGATGGAGGCGCCGACGCCGGTCTCCGCCCTCCTGCACGCGGGCGTGGTGAACATCGGCGGCTATGTGCTCATTCGACTGGCGGGTCTCATGGGGCTGTTGTCGGGCCCGATGACGGCGCTGGCGGTGATCGGCACGATGACCGCGGTGCTGGCGGCGCTGGTCACCATGACGCGCGTGAGCGTGAAGGTGGCGCTGGCGTGGTCGACGGCGGCGCAGATGGGGTTCATGCTGCTCGAATGTGGACTGGGTGCCTGGGAGCTCGCGCTCCTGCATCTCGTGGCCCACTCCTGCTACAAGGCCCACGCGTTCCTCGGTTCAGGCGGGGTGGTCGCGGCGCACGCTCGCCGCACGCTGGCGCCAGCCGCGCCGACGACGTCGGCCGGGCCGTGGATCATGGCACTGGCGGGTTCGGTGACGGTGGCCGCTGCCGCTGCCGTCGTGGCGTGGCCATCGGTGGTCACGGACCGGCGCGCCTGGGTCGCCGTCGGCCTGTTGGCGGTGGCGATCGCGCCACTCTTCGCGGCCATGCAGGGCGCCACGTGGCGCCGACGGATCGCGCTGGCTGGCGTGGCGAGCGGCGTGGCCGCGCTGTACGCCGGATGGCACGCGCTGGTCGCGGCGTTGGTGTCGCTGCCGACAACCACGATGCCCACCCTGCTCACGGTGGCGCTGACATTGGCCGCGTTCGCGATGCTCTTCGCGGTGCAGACGCTCGTGGCCGTGCGCCCCACCGCCCGGTTCGCGAGAGTCCTGCAGGCTTGGGCCTTTGCCGGATTCCACCTGGATGAGCTGTTCACGCGCGCCACGTTCCTGGTGTGGCCGCCCCGACACGTGCGGCGGTCCGTGACCGCGGTGCACACGTCGACGACTCGGACAGTGGCGAGGGCGGCCTGATGCGCACGCCGCCCCTTCGCACGAGGGCGACCGCGACCGCGACCGCGACCGAGACCGCGAACGCGAACGCGAACGCGACTTCTGAACACACTTGGCAGGCGGTCGAGGCGGCGTGCGCCCGGATCGCTCCCGCGTGGCCCTTGGACCGACTGATCGCCGTCAACCCGTGGTGGGGTTACGTGGGGCAGCCGATCGCCGAGGCCGGCGCCGAGCTCGCGGCGCTCGGCGGCGTGCGTTTGACCATGCCGCGGACGTGGTTCCGTTCGCGTCTCGACGCCGGTGCGTTCACCGATCGTCATCTGGCGCGGGCCATCGATCAGTTGGGTGCGCCGATGCGCGTCGACGACGTGCGGCGGGCGATCGCGCAGG
The DNA here is from genome assembly GCA_039809645.1 of Gemmatimonas sp. Classification (GTDB taxonomy): domain Bacteria; phylum Gemmatimonadota; class Gemmatimonadetes; order Gemmatimonadales; family Gemmatimonadaceae; genus Gemmatimonas. The sequence continues at coordinate 13,600 of JBDHVK010000036.1, read as the reverse complement.
AGGAACCGGTGTGGCCGATCTGGCGTCTCATGACCGACGTGGTCGACGACACGCGTGATGTGGCGCGCCAGGGGACGTGGCGTGAATTCGTGCGCGAGCATCTCAGCCACGTCTGCGGTGCGTGGTTCGGCGAAGGTCAGGCGCGCTGGCCGGCGGAGCGCGAGGGCGGCCTCTATGGCCTGTGGCATCGCATGGCCACGCAGGATGCCGGCGTGCGCCTTCGGATGGGGCTCCGTGGCTTTCGGGAGGCGGCCGCGGAGCTGCCCGCGGATCCGCGGACGCTGCTCACGGAGGGGCTCGAGGAGTTGGGCGTGCCGGCAGCGCTGCGCGCGGAGTATTGCACGGCGCTGCTGCTGAGCGTTTCCGGCTGGGCCGCCGCCTGCGCCTATCAGCAGTGGGAGGCGCGCCTGGCGGGACGTCCGGATGATCATCTCGTGCATCTGCTCGCCTCGCGATTGGCGTGGGAGCTGTTGCTCTTCCGTCTGGCCGGCTCGCCGGTGCTCGCCGCTCGTTGGGAGGCCGTGCAGCGGGAGTGGCCCACCCTGGCGTGGTCCGTGCGCGAGGTGCAGGCGGTGGACTGGGTGCTGCAGCAGGCGCTCGAGCTGGCGTATCAGGAGGCGACCGCGACGCAGTTGGCGGGCGCGCGGAGCGCGGCGCCGGCGACGCCGGCCGTGCAGGCGGTGTTCTGCATCGACGTGCGCTCGGAGGTGATGCGCCGCGCGCTCGAAGCATCGATGCCCGACGTGCAGACGCTCGGTTTCGCCGGGTTCTTTGGCTTGCCGATCGCCTACGCAGTGGCCGACGGCGCAGAACGCCCGCAGCTGCCGGGGCTCCTCGCGGCGACGCTGCGGGTCGAGGATGCTGGCGCGGGCGCCCATGTCCTCGCGCAATCCCGGCGGGAGCGTGCCGCGCTGGCGCGCGCCTGGAAGTCCTTCACGGGGGCGGCCGCGTCGGCGTTCACGGCGGTGGAAGCGACCGGCCTGGGCGCGGCGATCTCGCTGGTCCGCGAGAGTGTTGGTGCGTCGTCGCCGGTCGTGGATGCGCTTCGTGACGTGCTCGCCACCGCGGCGAGCCCGCTCGCGCCGCGTCTCGCCGACACGGCGCGCGATGGCAGCGCGGTGGACATCGGGGTTCGCGCGACGCTCGCGGCCGGCATCCTGCGCGGCATGAGTCTCACGCACGACTTCGCGCGGCTGGTCGCGCTGGTGGGCCACGGGGCCTCGACCTGCAACAATCCGCAGGCGGCCGGGCTCGCGTGCGGTGCGTGCGGCGGTCAGAGCGGCGAGGTGAATGCGCGCGTGCTGGCGGCACTGCTCAATGACGACGCGGTGCGCGATGCGCTGGTCGCGCACGGCATCCGCATCCCGTCTTCGACTCGTTTCGTGGCCGCGCTGCACGACACCGTGACCGACGAGATCACGCTGTACGATACCGCGGCCACCCCGGCATCACACACGGCCGATCTGGCACGCTTCCGCGTGGCACTCGCCGCCGCGGGCGCGGCCGCCCGCCGTGAACGGGCGCCGCGACTGGGGCTCGCGTCCATCGCCGACGACGACACCCGCCTGTTGGCCACGCTGCGTCGCCGTGCGGGTGACTGGTCGGAGGTGCGCCCCGAGTGGGGGCTGGCGCGCAACGCGGCGTTCGTGATTGCGCCGCGCGCACGCACGCGCGGCGTGTCGCTCGATGGTCGCGCGTTCCTGCACGAGTACCGATGGCAGGAGGACGCGGGGTTCGGCGTGCTCGAGCAGATCCTCACCGCCCCGATGGTGGTGACCAACTGGATCAACCTGCAGTACCATGCATCCACGGTGGATCCGGTGCGTTACGGCAGTGGCGACAAGGTGCTGCACAACGTGGCCGGCGGGAACGTGGGCGTGTTCGAGGGTGCGGGTGGCGACCTGCGCATCGGACTGGCGCTGCAGTCGGTGCACGATGGCACCGCGTGGGTGCACGAGCCGCTGCGCCTGTCGGTGTTCGTGGAGGCGCCGGCAACCGCCATCGATGGCATTGTGGCCAGGCACGCGGTCGTGCGGCAGCTGGTCGAGCACGGCTGGCTGCATCTCTTCCGCATCGACCCCACGGACGGTGCGGTCTATCGGCGGCGCGTCACGTTCTGGGAGCTCGAGACAGCGCCCACAGCCTGACCAACCACCACCAGGTGCACCGGCGGCCGCCGCGCTCAGAGCATCACGCGGCGGCCGCGCAGGGCGCGCTTGGTGAATTCGGTCGCGGTGCCATAGAGCGCCACGATGGCGATGACCAGCGCGACGAGTCGCCACGGCAAGATGGCAAATCCCAGCGCACCGCTTCCGGGCAGGCTCGGCAGGACAAGGGCACCGACGGCGACGACCACGCACGACACGAGAAGGCCACGCCCGATCGGACTGCGCATGAACGGGCGCCGCGTGCGAATGATCAGCAGCACGAGCACTTCGGAGAGCAGGGATTCGAGAAACCACGCCGTGCGGAACGCCGCGGGCGGCACGGCCAGCCACACGAGCGTGCCAAAGGTGAGCATGTCGAACGCCGAGCTCACGAGGCCGAATGTCAGCATGAAGCGACGAATGGCGTCGGTGCTCCAGCGGCGAGGCACCGCGAGCAACTCCGGATCCAGCCTGTCCGTCGCAACGGCCATTGCCGGCAGGTCACTGAGCACATTCAGCAGCAGCACCTGCGTCGGCAACATCGGCAGGAAGGCCGTGAAGCAGGAGGCGATGGCCATGCTCACCATGTTCCCCAGGTTCGCGCTCGTGGTGATGAGCACGTACTTGAGGGTATTGGCGAAGGTGCGTCGCCCCTCCTGCACGCCGCGGGCAAGCACGCCAAGATCCTTTTCGAGCAGGACGAAATCGGCGGCGTCCTTCGTGACATCGGCGGCGGTGTCGACGCTGATCCCGCAGTCCGCGGCATGCAGGGCCGCCGCGTCATTGATGCCGTCGCCGAGAAAGCCCACGACCTGGCCACTCCGCCGAAGCGCGGCAATGATGTGCTCCTTCTGATTCGGCTCCACCTCGGCGAACACGTCCACGCGCGCCGCTGCCGCGGTCAACGCGGCGGCGCTCATCGTGTGCAGCTCGGGCCCCGTCACCATCGCATCGCTGGCGAGTCCGGCCTGCCTGGCGATCTCCTTCGCCACGAGCCGGTGGTCGCCGGTGATCATCTTCACGTGGACATGCAGTCGCCGCAGCTCGCCAAGCGCGGCGATGGCGGCGGGCTTGAGCGGATCGGAGAAGGTCACGAGCCCCGCAAACGTGAGGCCCCGCTCGGCCTCCCGTCCGAGCGGGGCATCCGGGGCCAGCACACGCGTGGCGATGGCGAGGCAGCGTGTCCCGGTGCGGCTCACCGCCCCGACCCGCGCGTCGATGGCCGCGCGCACACTCGCGAGCGGGAGCTCGCGGCCGTCGGCCCCGACGACACGGTCACACGCCTCGAGGACGGGGCGGACCGCCCCCTTGGTCACGAGCAGGCGCACGGCGCCGCACTCCATCGCGATGCTGAGCCGCTTGCGCACGAAATCGTAGGGCACCTCATCGACCTTGCGCCATTCCGCGGCCGCCAGCGGCTGGTGTGCGCGAAGTGCGGTGTCGATGGGGTTGTCGAAGCCGGTCGCGAAGTGCGCATTGCGACAGGCGAGCGTCAGCACCTCGCTGCTGGCCTCGCCGCGCCAGTCCTCGCTGCCCTGCACCGCCACGATCCCTTCGGTCAGCGTGCCGGTCTTGTCGGTGCACAGGATCTGCATGCCGCCCAGATCCTCGATCGCGCCGAGTCGCCGCACGATGACGCGTTCACGCGCCAGATGCCGCGCACCCTGCGCGAGGGTGACGGAGACAATGGCCGGCAGCAGTTGCGGCGTCAGGCCGACGGTCAGCGCGAGAGTGAACAGCAACGCGTCGAGCACGGGGCGATGCAGGGCGACATTCACCGCGAAGATGATCAGCGCCAGGACGAGCGCCATCTGCAGCAACAGCCCGCCGACCCGATGCACGCCGTGCTCGAATCCGGTCTCCCCCGACCGTCCGGCGAGACGTCGGGCCATCATCCCGAACTCCGTCTGCGGACCGGTGCGCACGACGAGTGCGGTGGCGATGCCGCTCACCACATGCGTGCCAAGGAACACGGCGTTGCTGCGGGCCGCCACCGGCGCATCGGCGGTCACGATGGCGAGGTCCTTCTCGGCAGGGTACGACTCGCCGGTCAGCGCGGCCTCGTCGACGCACAGGTCCTTGACCTCGAGCAGGCGTGCGTCACCGGGGATGCTCGCGCCCGCGCGCAGCCGAACGATATCTCCCGGCACGACGGCGGCGAGCGGTACGTCGACGTCGGCGCCGTCGCGGACGACCCGGGCGCTGGACTGCACCAGTGCCAGCAGGCGCGCCACGGCATCCGCCGCGCGCTGTTCCTGCCAGAAGCCCAGCAACCCGCTCACGAGCAGGATGACCAAAATGATGGCCCCGTCCACGAACTCACCCGCGAGCATCGAGAGCGAGGCGGCGACGCCGAGCAGCAGCGTGGTGGGACTCGTGAACTGGCTGAGCAGCAGACGCGCCGTGGAGTGCTGCCGCACGGAGACCACTTCGTTGGGCCCGACGCGGGTGAGCCGCTCGACAGCCTCGGCGGACGAGAGCCCATCGAGGGTGACCTGCAACTCGTCGAGCAGCTGAGCGGCGGGGGTGCTCCAGAACGGCGCCGATGGCGTCGACACGGCAACTCCAGCGTGGCGCGAACCCTCGATGCATGGCACGGCGGTGCCGTGCGCGCAGTCAGGGGAACGCCGCTGGCGCGATTTCCAGGATGTGCGATCGTATCATCCCCCCCAACGCTGGGATTCGCGCATGTCCACATCCCGATTCAGACTGCTCGCCCTGCTCACGCTCCTCGCCGCGCCTGCCCTGGCCGGCGGTCAAACGACATCCGGCACGATGCCGCGCGGCATGGGCGGGATGGGCGGGATGGGCCCTGGCATGATGGGTGACTCGGTCGCCGCGGTCATCATGCCCATCGTGCACGATCTGATGATGAATCACGACAAGCTGCGTCGCACGGTGACGAACCTGCCGAATGGCGTGCGGACCGTCACCGAGTCGGACGACAGCACGATGATGTATCAGCTGCGCAAGCACGTGTCGTCGACAGGTGGCCTCGTGGCGCGCAGTCAGGACCTCAACGTGCCGCCGGCGTCACCGGTACTGCACGCCCTGCTTCAGAACGGCGCCAAGATCACGCGAACCGTGGCCACCACGCCGAAAGGCGTTGCGGTCACCGAGACGTCTGACGATCCGGAGGTCGTGCGCATTCTGCAGGAGCATGCCGCGGAGGTCACGGTGCTGGTGGAACGTGGGATGGCGGCGATGCATGAGATGATGATGAAGCGGAAGTAGGACGCCGCCGTACCAGTTCGCGCAGGACGAGATCGACGGCCCGCTGGTCGGGCACGAAGTAGCGCGCGCCCGTCTGTGCCGTGTGCCCGACCCGCACGCTCACGAACCGCGGGCGCGGCAGGGCGAAGGCATCCTCGTCGGTGACATCGTCGCCGACGAAGAGGACGCGGCGCGCCTGCTGCTCGGTCGCGATCCGCCAGAGCGCATCACCCTTGTGGGCCAGCATCGCCGGCACGAGGTTGAGCACGCGATGCCCCGGGACGACGCGAACGGCCATATCGATCGTGGCCAGTTCAGCGAGCACACGCGCCGCGCGTGCATTGCCGTCGGCGTCGGAGGCATCGGGGTGCCAATGCAGGGCGATGGACGCGCCCTTGTCCTCCAGCAGCAGCCCCTCGAGTGCCCGCGCGCCGGCGAGATGCGCCAGCAGCGTGCGCATGAGCGCCACGGCGTCGGCCAGTGAGGTGGCGCCGTCTTCCGCGCCGTGATTGCCGATGACGGCCAGCGGCGTGGCGCGGCCGAGACGGCGAAACACATCGCGCCGTCCGCGTCCGGAGATGATCACGCACGGATAGCGCTCGCACGCCGCGCACAACAGTACCTCGGTCCGGGCGCGCATGATCGCAGCATCGGGATCGGCCACGAGCGGGGCCAGTGTCCCGTCGAAGTCGAAGGCGAGTAGCGTGCCCGGGCGGGCGAGGGCCGCGAAGCGCGCCGGCGCGCAGTGGTCGAGAAAGGCACGGAGCATGAGTCGGCCGATGCGCTACCGCGGCAGCAAACGCGAGAGTCGACCGGCCGTTCGCTGTCGGCGACGCAGGTCCGCTGCTTCGAGCATCATCCGCCCCGCCCAGCGATACACGTTGAACTCGGCCACCACGCGGCGCATGGCCTGCATGCGCTCGCGCTGCTCGGCGCGTGGCATGGCGAGCGCCGCCGCGAGGGCGGTGGCGCCCTGCCGCACATCGTACGGATTCACCACGAGCGCCTCGGTGAGCTCGCGCGCGGCGCCGGTGAACTGGCTCAGCACGAGCACGCCCTGCTCGTCGTCGCGCGCCGCCACGAATTCCTTGGCCACGAGGTTCATGCCGTCGTGCAGCGAGCTGACATACACCACGTTGGCGGCGCGCATCAGGGCGAACACATCAGGCGGCTCGAGATGCTGCTCGAGCAGGTGGATCGGCCGATAGGTCGCCGTGCCCCAGCGCGCGTTGATCTCCTCCACGCGGGCAAGCACTTCCTGCTCGAGTTCCTGATAGCGCCGGAGCTTGGTGCGACTGGGTGCGGCCACCTGCACGAAGGTGAAGCGACCCCGATACTCGGCGTGGTGCGTGAGCAACTCGTCCACCGCGGCGAGTCGCTCGGCAATGCCCTTGGTGTAGTCGAGTCGGTCCACGCCGAGCCCAATGAGGGCGTCGTCGGCGAGCCCCAGTCGTGCGCGAATGTCGCGCCGGCACACCTCGACCGGCGGCACGCGGTCGAGCCAGCGTACGGGCCACGCCACGGAAATGGGATAGCTGCGCACGAGCGTGCGCTCTTCTCCCTTTACCACGGCGGTCGCCTCGCGATCGATGCGCGACTCGACGTACTGGTCGACCGCATCGAGAAAGTGATTGCAGTGCTGCTGGGTGTGGAAGGCCAGAATGCTCGAGCCGAGCAACCCATCGAGCAGTTCGTCGCGCCACGGGCAGATGCCGATGCGCTCCGCGTTCGGCCAGGGGATATGCCAGAAGGTGATGATCGTGGCGCGCGGGAGCCGCTCGCGGATCATGCGGGGCGCGAGAGCGAAGTGGTAATCCTGCACGAGGATGATGGGATCATCGCCATCGACTTCGTCACAGACGGCCTTCGCGAATCGTTCGTTGACGCGGCGGTAGTGCTCCCAGTCGCTCGCCCGAAATTGCGGTCGCGCGTCGGCGACGTGGCAGAGCGGCCAGAGCGCCTCGTTCGACACGCCGTAGTAGTAGCCGTCCTCTTCCTCACTCGTGAGCCAGACGCGGCGCAGCTGGTACGCGGGCTCGTCGGGGGGCACCGCGATGCGATCGTGCCGGTCGACCACCTCACGGTCGGCGTTGCCGCTGCCATGGGCGACCCACACGCCCGAGCAGGCGCGCAGCACCGGCTCGAGTGCCGTGACGAGTCCGCTCGCCGGGTGCATGACGCGCAGCTGCTCGCCCTCGCGGATGTGGATGTAGGGCTCCCGGTTGGCGAGCACGACGAGCTTCTCGTCGTCGAGGACGCGTTCCATCGTGGCGCGCAGGCGCTCTGGGGTCCATGGCCCGGCCCGATCGACGTCGGTCTGCTCATCGGTCAGCGTACGCGCGAGCGCGCGCACGTCGCGCAGGAGCGGTCGGAACTCCTGGGTGTTGGGCGCATCGCCCGCCAGCACGAGTCGGAACTTCTCCACCCACCGCCGCTGCGTCAGACGCGAGAACCACACGGTCACGATGGATGCGGCAATCGCCATGCTCAACAGCACCGCGAGCAGGAGTCCGCGGGTCACATCCTGTCGCCCACCCACGAACGAGGCATCCTGCAGCACGAGCACGGCGCCGGAGTCCACCGCATTCGAGAAATCGATGACCGACAGGTGGAGGCCGTTGCCGGGCGGCGCGAGGACCGCCGCATTGCGCAGCCCCGACTTGTCCCGGCGCGCCTCGGCCGTACCGCAGTCGACTTCCCTGGGGAAGAGCGTCGACGCGGCGACGCGCTTGCCGTTGGTACACGTCGCCACGGCGATCACGCGTTCATCACGGGTGATCCCCTGCAGCACACTGTCGAGCATGTCGCCGCTGGTGTACCACGCATATTGCAGCATGGGACGAGCGGCCACGACCGCAAGGCGGGCGCGTCGCGTCAGGTCTTCATCTTCCCATCGCATGGTGATGCGGGCGATGGCCGAGTCTGCCAGTGCCACCAATCCCATGAATGCAAGAAGCAGCAGTACAAGGAACGGTACACTGCGTCGCATGGTATGCCCTCCCGGGCGCCTGTTGGCTGGCGCCCTCTTCGCTGGAAGTCTTCAGTAACCCACCGCACCGATGAGGGTCCACCGTTCGTGTCACGATCGCGCGTCTCGTCCCTCGCGGACCTTGGATTGATAGGCAATTGTCAGATCGCGGCGCATGTGCACTGCGACGGCGACATTGTGTGGAGCTGCCTGCCACGCTTCGACAGCGCGCCCGTCTTCGCGTCGCTGCTCGACCCCGAACGCGGCGGGCGATTCGGGATCGGTGGGCCGAACGGTGAGCGCGGCGTGCAGCGCTATCTGCCCAACACGAATGTACTGGAGACCACCATCACCACGGCGGATGGTCGCTTTCGCGTGATCGACTTTGCGCCGCGCTTTCTCCAGTACGAGCGATCGTTTCGTCCCGCCAAGCTCGTGCGCATCGTCGAGCCGCTCGAGGGGACGCCGCGCATCCGCGTGGTGTGTGATCCGCGTCTCGGCTGGAGCGGCGAACGGCCGGCTCGGGAGATGGGATCACATCACGTGAGCTACCGGGGCTTCGGGGACGAGTTGCGGCTGACGACCGACGCGCCGCTCACCTATGTGAACGGCGACGCGTTTGCGCTGACGGGGCGGCGCCACTTCGTGCTCGCGCTGGGCGCGCCGGTGGAGGAGCCACTCGCCCCGCTCTGTGAACGCTTTCTCAACGCCACGACCGCGTATTGGCAGCGGTGGGTGAAGCACTGCTCGGTGCCGGCGCTGTATCAGGATGAAGTGATTCGCTCCGCGCTGGCGCTCAAGCTGCATTGCTTCGAGGACACGGGCGCGATCGTCGCGGCGCTGACCACGTCCATTCCGGAGTCACCGGATTCGGGACGCACCTGGGACTATCGCTACTGCTGGTTGCGCGACGCGTACTACACGCTCGACGCGTTCCGCGCGCTCGGACAGTTCGAGGAGCGCGAGGCATTCCTGCAGTTCCTGCTCAATATCGCCGCGTCGTCACCGAACCTCGATCTCGCGCCACTCTATCGCATCGATGGGCGCATGGATCTCGAGGAGGCGCTGCTCACCGATTGGCAGGGCTATCCGGGTGGTCAGCCGGTGCGGGTGGGTAACGCAGCGGCCACGCATCTGCAGCACGACGTGTTCGGCGAGATGGTGCTCGCACTGGCGCCGCTCTTTCTCGATGCGCGGTTTCGCGGCGAGTCCACGCCCACCGTGCTCGCGCTGGTGCGGCGCCTGACGGACCGGGCCATCGCGCTCGCGGGCGAACCGGATGCCGGTATCTGGGAGTATCGCGATCAGTGGCGCCCGCAGACGTTCAGCACCGTGATGTGCTGGGCCGCGGCAGATCGCATGGCCCGCATTGCGGAGCGGTTCGCGCCGGGCGAGGCGGCCACGTTTTCGGCCGAGGCCTCGCGCATCCGGGCACTGATCGATGCTCAGGGCGTCGACCCCGTGCGCGGGTGTCTCGTGGCCGACTTCGGCGGGACCGAGGTGGACGCCGCCCTGTTGCAGGCGATCACGCTCGGCCTGTACGCGCCGGACGACGCTCGCGTTCACGCCACACTCGACGCGATTCGCAGCGATCTCGACCTGCAGGGGTGGCTGCGACGCTATCGCACCAACGACGGCTTTGGCGAGCCCAGCGTGGCATTCATGCTGTGCGGCTTCTGGATGGTCGAAGCGCTTGCACGCAGTGGCCGCGACAAGGAAGCGCGCGCGATGTTGGCCGGGCTGGCGAAGGCGCGTGCGCCGTTGGGTCTCCTGGCCGAGGATCTCGACCCCCACACCGGTGAGATGTGGGGGAATTTTCCGCAGGCCTACTCCCACGTGGGGTTGATCAACGCGGCGTTTGCCGCGTCACCCCGTTGGGGGTAACGCCGCGGGGGCGATTCAGCTCGGATTCGTCCAGACGGTCACGAGTCGGCCCCACGGCAACACCGCGGCGACGAGCAGCATCGTGACGAGCGTGCCGACGAGCGCCTTCCTGGCCTTCGCCGGCGCGTTCGGGGCCTTCTTCACCAGCACGCCCGACACCGTGGCGGCGATGACCGCCGCGAGCATCAGCGTGGGATGCTCGACCAGCAGCCGACGGAGATGGGGATCCTTCATGCTGTCGCCCATGCTCTGCCGCGCTTGCGCGACGGTGGGGCTCGTGAACCAGAGGCCGAGCCCCGCGAGGAGCTGGAGGTGCGCGAAGAGGGTGAGGCGACGGACCCACGCGGTGTCCCCCGCATTCCAGGTCTGCTGGCGCGTGGCCGCCTTCACGAGCACGAGGATGCCGGTGGCGAGCACTGCCCACGCCACGATGTTGTGCACACCGATCAGAATGCCGTACATCCGTCCCCACAGGTCGACAGGTTGCCGGGCTGGCGGAATGCCGCGCCACGGGCGATGTCGGAGGATGGCACGAGCGGGGGCGCAGGGCAATCGGACCCGAGGGGTCGGAATGGCCTTTGCGGCGCCAGCGACCTAGCTTCGCGGCCTATGCCCCGACTTTCTCTGACCACACGCGTGTTGATCGCGCTCGTCACCGGCCTGGGACTCGGCGTGTTCATCGCGAGCTCGGGCTCTCCAGCCCTGCTGGCCGTGGGCAACGCGCTCGAGCCCCTGGGGACGCTCTTCGTGAACGGCATCCGGATGACGATCATCCCGCTGGTGGTCTCGAGCCTGATCGTGGGGATCGCCGCCGCGCCGGATACGGCGACGATCGGCCGCCTGGGTGGACGCGCGTTGCTGTTCATGCTGCTCACGGTCGGCGTGGCCGCCGCGATCGGCGTGGTGGCAGCGGGGCCGCTCTTCCAGGCGTTCCCCATCGACCCGGCGGCCACCGCCGCGTTGCGTGCGAATGCGGCCGGCGCCGGCGACACGGCCGCGCAAAGTGCGAAGGCGGTGCCATCGTTCGCGCAGTGGCTCACCGATCTGGTGCCGATCAATCCGGTGAAGGCGGCGGCCGACGGCGCGATGCTGCCGTTGATCGTGTTCTCGGTGACCTTCGGCATTGCGGTAACGCGACTCGATGCGACGCGACGCGCGGCGCTGGTCCCGGTGCTCGAAGCCATTCAGGAGACCTCGCTGACGCTGGTGCGCTGGGTGCTCACGCTGGCGCCGCTCGGGGTCTTCGGACTGGCGGTACCGCTCGCGGTCAAACTGGGCGTGAGTGCGGTGGGGGCGCTGGCGACCTACGTCGGTGTGGTGTCGGTACTGTCGATTGCGCTCATCCTGCTGCTCTATCCCGTGGCGGCGGTGCTCGGACGCGTGCCGCTCGGTACCTTCGCGCGCGCCGCACTGCCGCCGCAGGCGATGGCGTTCAGCGGGCGTTCCTCACTCGCGGCCATGCCCGCGATGATCACGGCCACGCGCGACACGCTCGCGCTGCCGCCGCAGATCCCGGGATTCCTGGTTCCGCTGCTCACGTCGACCTTTCGGGTGGGCGCGGGCATTGGGCAAACGGTTGCGGTGGTGTTCGTGGCGCATCTGTACGGCGTGGCGCTGACGCCGGCGCAGCTGGCGACCGTCGCGGTGACCACGGTCGTCTCGTCGTTCTCGGTCCCTGGCATTCCGGGCGGCACCATCGTCGGGATGATCCCGGTGCTGATGGCGGCCGGTGTCCCCGTCGAGGGCGCGGGCATTCTGCTCGGCGTGGACACGATCCCGGACATGTTCCGGACGACGGCGAACGTGACGGGGGATATGACCGCGGCGGTGGTCCTGGGGCGAGGGGAGGCCTTGGGCGCAGCGCGCGACAACTGACGAGAGCGAGACGACGGACGAGGTTGGTCGTGGCGGAGAGGCCGCGCGATGATTCTGTTGGTTGTCTGCTGTTCGTCCGGGTTATAAGCGAAGCCCCAACAGCCGCCATGACTCGGGCACACGGGTTGCCACGGCGCGTACGCTTTCCAAACCGGCCGAGAAGAGCGGCAATTGCTCCGCATCGGCGAACACGCGCTCGAAATCGCCGGGCGTGAACGCGCGCGCCAGTCGCGTGACGAAGGTGCGGCGAAGCAGCGCCGCGTAATAGGCGCGGTCATAGTCTCGCGGATCGTCGTCGACCTCGGCTTCGCCGTCGAACTCGCTGATGACGCGACCGCCATTCACGGTCCGGTACACGCGAACGCGCTCGTTCACAGCCCACCGGGTGCGTCCGCTCTGCAGCATGGCTTCGTACGCAAACTCGCGACGACGGTCGCGCGCCTCGGCGTACGCGTCTGGTGACTTGCGGAGCCGCACGCGGGAGGCGACGTCGATGGTGGGCACCACACCGCGATGCAGCGCATCGAGCGTGTCGAGGTACGCCGTGCGAACGCCGACGATATCGCCGCGGAGCAGACGCGCGAGCGCGCGACGCAGGAACTGCTCACCGAACGGCTCGGCACGACTGGAGCGGAACGCCACGCCCTTGAGGAGCAGTCGTCCGTCGAAGGTCAGCAGGGCGTAGTTCTTGGGCTCGTGTGACAGCATGGCCGCGTACCGCCCCTCGAACTCGAGCTTCACGAGCGGCGGCAGCATCGCGGCGACTTCGCTCACCACACGCCGCTCGTCCGCTTCACTCCAGCTGTCGGGCACGGCGAAGTAGATGCCGTCGGTATCGGCCTCGAGCAGTTCGACGCCGCGCTCGGCGAGGGCGCGACACATCTGCATGAGCGTCGCCCGACCGCGCCGCGTGACCTCATTGGCGGCGTGCACATCGGCGAAGCGCGTGAGCCCCTCGCCGGCGGCCATGTACCCGTACGCGGAGTTGACCACCAGCTTCATGGCCGCCGACAGGGCGTCGTTCTCGTGCTGCGCATCGGATCCGGCGGGCGCCGCCTTGCCGCGCTGCTTCGCGGCGAGCCGCTGCTCCACCAGGCGATCCACCAGGAAGAGCAGGGCGTGCAGATGATCGCGCTTCGGTCCGATCGCGAACGATCGCATCAGCGATGGATAGAGGCTCGCGACATCGACCTTCACCACGCGGTGCGCAACACCGGCGGTGAAGAGCAGCAGCGCCGCGCCGCTGTGGACCGTTCCGTCGCCTTCGGCATACGCCGGGAGTGCCTCGCCCGCTCGCAGATAGGCGCGCACGAGCAGCGGATCGATCACGCCCGTGGCCGGACCGGCGTCGGCCAGGCGCTCGTAGCGGCGAGGCGCCATGCGCGCGAGCGCGAAGGCGGCGCCACCCAGCAGTCGTGCGAGCCCCTCGACCTCGGTGACATCGGCGCTCGCGTACCGCTTCACGCGCGCGGGGTCCGTCTGATAGACGACGTGAATGCGGTCGCCCGGAATG
>JBDHVK010000035.1:0-29073 GCA_039809645.1 Gemmatimonas sp. | reverse complement strand
AGGAGTATCGCGCGTGGCTCCCGACCGTACGGGGCAAGATCGTGCTGGCGAGCGCGCCGCGCCTCACCTGTCGGAGCCCGCAGCAGGTCCTCGAGTTCGCGACCGACGAAAGCCGGGCCGCCCTCGATTCGGCGCAGCGTGAATTGAGCGCGACATTCGCCGGCGTCACGCAGCGCATTCCCTCCTTCTACGCCGACCTCCAGGCGGCGGGCGCGGTGGCGGTGTTCGAGCACAACTGGTCGAACTATCCGGGCATCGATCGCATTTTCGGATCGCCGCGCAACGGCGCGCTCCCCACGCTCGACGTCGGGTGTGAGGACTACGGGCTGCTCTTCCGCCTCGCGCAGAAGCGGCAGGGACCCAAGGTCAAGCTGATGGCCGAGTCGGAGGCACAGGGCGAGCAGCCCGTGTTCAACGTGATCGCCGAGATCAAGGGCGCCACCAAGCCGAACGAGTACGTGGTACTGTCCGCCCACTTCGACAGCTGGGAAGGCCATTCGGGCGCGACGGACAACGGCACCGGCAGCATCACGATGCTCGAGGCGCTGCGCATCCTGAAGACGGTGCTCCCCAGGCCAAGCCGCACGATTCTCGTGGGCCACTGGAACGGCGAGGAGCAGGGGCTCATCGGCTCGGGTGCGTTCACCGCCGATCACCCCGAGGTGGTGAAGGGGCTGCAGTTTTCGTTCAATCAGGACAACGGCACGGGCCGCATCGTGGGGACGGGCCCCGGTCTGCATCCGGAGAACGGCCCGCGACTCGCGAAGTACATGAGTGAAATGCCGGCGGAACTCACCAAGACGATCCGGCTCGCCGGCACCAGCGGCATCGGCGGCGGCTCCGATGATGCGAGCTTCCGCTGCTGGGGTGCGCCGTCGATCGGTCTCAACGCGCTCTCCTGGGACTACAGCTACACCACCTGGCACACCAATCGCGACTCGTTCGACAAGGTCATGATCGACGACCTGAAGCAGAACGCGACGCTCGTGGCGATGTTCGCCTACCTCGCGAGCGAGGATCCGCAGCCGAGTTCGAAGGTGGTCGTGGATCCGCTGCCGAAGGGGCCGAACGGGCAGTCGATCACGTTGCCGGCGTGTGGACCAGTGCTGCGCAGCTCGGCCGGCGAGCGGCGCTGATCACTTCGTCGTCAGCCGTGCGAGCGCCTTCCGCACCACCACGCTGACGTCGGCGCCGCCGCCGGCTTCCATGACGGCGCGCACGGCGCGATCGGCTTCGGTCTGGTTGTAGCCCAGTGCCAGCAGCGCACGGGTGGCGTCGTCGGCGATCGGTGTGCTCGGACCCGTGCCCGACGGCGCCGCTCCCACCTGGTCGATCTTGTCCGACAGGTCGAGGATGATCTGCTCGGCCTTCTTCCGCCCGACCCGTGGAACGCGCATCAGGGTGGTGACATCCTTGTCGCGGAGGGCCTTTACCACCCGGTCCGGCGTGAGCGCGGAGAGAATGCCCAGCGCGAGCGCGGGGCCCACGCCCTTGGCGGTGAGCAGGCGCTGAAAGACGGCGCGCTCGTAGGCGTGCTTGAAGCCGTAGAGATGCCAGCCGTCTTCGCGGACCGAGAGATGCGTGAAGAGCGTCGCCTCGCCGCCCACATTCGGAAGCGCTTCGAAGACCGAGAGCGGAATGAGGCACTCGTACGCCACGCCGCCGGCGGTCATGATCTCGACGCGGTCGAGGTCCTTGGAGACGAGGGCACCGCGAATCTGGGCGATCATTTCGGCAGGGTGAGGCGGAGGACGGGCGACATGCACACGCTGAGCGCGGCGGCGACACCGTCGGCGGCGTCAGCGGGTTGTGGCGCGCTCTTGAGGCGCAGCAACCGGGTGACCATGAACTGCACCTGCTCCTTCGTGGCGGCACCGGTGCCGGTGATGGCCTTCTTGATCTCGGTGGGCGCCGATTCGTGGATCACGAGTCCGCGCGCCTGCGCGGCGAGGAGCACGACGCCGCGCGCATGACCCAGCACTACGGTGGTGCGCACGTTCTTGGCGTAAAAGACATCCTCGATGGCGAGCGTGTCGGGCTGGTGGCGGTCCAGCAATTCGACGACGCCGGCGTGAATGTCGTGCAATCGCTTGGGAAGCGGTTCGCTGGCGGCGGTGCGAATGACGCCGCACTCGACCAGCGTGGCGACGCGGCCGTCGAAACGGACGACGCCGTAACCCGTCACTGCGGTGCCCGGGTCGATCCCGAGCACCAGCGACGGGTGCTTCATCACGCGTCGGCCATCGCGCTTTCGTCCATCTCGAAGTTCGCGTCGACCTTCTGCACGTCGTCGAGCTCTTCGAGCGCCTCGAGCAGCTTGAGCAGTGTCGCGGCATTCTCACCCTCGACCTTCACCGTGTTCTTCGGCACCCAGGCGAGTTCGGCGTCTTCGACCTTGTACTTCTTGGCCTCGAGCCCTTCCTTGACCGCGTGCAGCGCGGCCGGCTCGGTGGTGATGACGAACACCTCGCCCTCGTTTGCCACATCATCGGCGCCCGCTTCGAGCGCGGCCTCGATGAGCGCATCCTCGCTCACGCCGTCGGCGGGCACCGTCATCTGCCCCTTGCGGTCGAACATGAAGGCGACCGAGTTGGAGGTGCCCATGTTGCCGCCGTTGCGCGAGAGCTTGTGGCGCACATCGGCCACGGTGCGCGTGGGGTTGTCGGTCACCGCCGCGATCATGATCGCCACGCCACCCGGCCCGTACGCCTCGTAGAGCACTTCGGTGTAGTCCACGCCCTCGAGCTCGCCGGTGCCCTTCTTGATGGCGCGCTCGATGTTGTCCTTCGGCATCGAGCTCGCCTTGGCGTTGTCGATCGCCGTGCGCAGGCGCGGATTCCCCGCCGGATCGCCGCCACCCAGTTTGGCGGCCATCGTGATTTCACGAATCAGGCGCGTGAAGAGCGCGCCGCGCTTCTTGTCGGTGGCGGCCTTGTAGTGCTTGATCTGCTTCCATTTGCTGTGGCCAGCCATGGGGAGTCCGGGTGGGGGCGGTTCGCGAGGTTGAACTGATCAGTTTGGAGTTTGGGGTCTTCGGTTTGGAGTTGTCGGGTCACCCAATGACCCCGAACCCAAGACTCCCAACCCCAAACTGATCGGTTGGAACCCCTCAAAATACCAGATCGCCCACCTACTCCTCTAGTACGTCCTCAAACCGCCCATACCGCGCATCGAAGTACAGGTCCACGTAGCTGCGCGGACCATCGCGGTGCTTGAGGAGGAGCAGTTCGGCGGCGCCGGAGACGCCGAGGTCGGCTTCGTAGAGCTCTTCGCGGTAGAGGCCGGCCACGAGGTCGGCATGGGTGCCGATGGCGCCGCCGAGGCCGAAGTCGGTGAGGCGGGGGCGGCGGTCGGCGCGAACGCGGTCGAGGCCGGGAAGGTGGGCGGTCACCAGAACCGCCACGTTGCGCCGCAGGGCAAGCCGCTTGAGCCCGAGAACGAGAAAGCCAAGCGCTTCATCCCGGGCGATGGGAACGTCCAGCAGCCCCTCGAGGGCGTCGATCACGACGAGCGGCAGCTCCGGCGACGCTTCCACGGCGCGCTCCACCGTGGCCAGACCGCCATGCGTCAGCGTCTCCACCACCGGGGCGGCGTCGCGCAGCATTGTGGCGGCCGCGGCGAGGCGGGTGCGTTCGCCCTCCTGCACGACGCCCAGACGGAGCGACTCGAGGGGCACCTTTGCGGACATCGCGAGCGCGCGCTCGTACACCCGCTCGGCCTGCATTTCGGTGGTCAGTACGAGGGCGCGCTCGCGACAGCGCAGCGCGATCGCCAGCGCGAGCGAGGAGGCGCCGCTGCTGTCGTCCCCGCCGATCACCACGAGGTCGCCGCGACGCAGGCCGCCGCCGATGGCGCGGTCGATCGACGGGAACTCGGTGGGGATGATGCCAGCGTCCACATGGCCCGCGGCTGCCCGATCGAGCCGGGCCACGACGCGCGTGAGTGGCGAGATATCGGAGTGATGCGTCACGGGACCGGCTTACCCGGCGAGCAGCCGCGCAAGGCGCTCGAGCTCCTGCACGCTCGGCCCGTCGAGGTGCGCACCGGTCGCGGCCACGAGGCTGCGCAGGGCACCGGCGGCTTGCAGGGCGGTGCCCGTCGTCGCATCTACCGCGCGGGTGAAGGGCGCCCGGGTCGTGGAGGGGAGCGCGAGCGACGCCAGCCACACTTTGGCGGCGGCCGCACGGGAGACCCGATCGGCGGGATGCAGCGCGTCACCGCTGGAGACGCCCTGGGCGAGCCGGGCGGTCATGAGCGCCGCCAGCGCGACTTCGCGACCGCCGCCCAACGGCAGTCGTCCCGCAAGGGCGGCCAGGGCGGGAAAGGGAAAGCGCAGCGGCTCGAGGGCGTACGGAAGGGGCTCGGTATGCACGGGCCAAATCTACACCCCACCTGCTAACTTGCAGGGTATGGCGCAGCCGGCGAAAGCGATTCTCTGGGTCGACGACGAAGCGGAGCTGCTCGAGCCGCATCGGCTGCTGCTGTCGGACCGGGGATACCAGGTCCAGACGGCAACGAATGCCGACGATGCCCTCGAGCTGCTCCGCCGGGCGCCGTACGACCTGGTCCTGCTCGATGAGCAGATGCCGGGGACGCGCGGGCTCGATGCCTACCGAGACATCCGCGAGCTCGCTCCGTCGCTGCCGGTGGTCATGGTCACCAAGAGCGAGGAGGACGCGACGCTCAAGGAAGCCATCGGCGCCAACATCCGCGACTATCTCGTGAAGCCGGTCACGCCCCGGCAGGTCCTCACGGTGGTGACGCGCATTCTCGACGGTCCGCTCATTCGGTCGCAGGCCATGGCGCGGGCGTTCGTGGAGCGCTTTCGCGCCATCGAGCAGGAGCGCTACGCCGGCCTCGACTGGCGCGGGTGGATCGAGCGGTTCGCCGAGCTCACCCAGTGGGACGTGGACCTCGCCGAAGCCGGCGAGATGGGGCTGCACGAGTCGTTGCGCGGGCTCTATCCCGACATGCAGCGCGAATTCGCGACGTTCATGCGCACCGAGTACCCCCGGTGGCTCCGCGAGCTCGACGGTGACCGTCCGCCCCTCTCGGTCGATGTCGTCACCGAGTTCCTGCTGCCGGTCCTCTCACGTGATCGCAAGGCGATCTTCGTGGTCATCGACTGCCTGCGCCTCGATCAGTGGCGCGTGCTGCAGCCGTTGCTGACGCCGTTCTTCGAAGTCGAGACGACGCACTACTACGGCATCCTGCCCACGGCCACGCCGTACGCGCGCAATGCGCTGTTCAGCGGCCTCTTCCCGGGCGAGATCGCCACGAAATATCCCGAATGGTGGGGCGACCGCGACGACGAGACGCTCAACGCCTACGAGCGGGAGCTGCTCACGGCGCACCTGGCCGATCTGCAGGTGAACGTACCGGTGCGCTACCAGAAGATCACCACCGCGCTCGACGCGGCCGATCTCGAGCGGCACCTGCCGGCGGCGATCGCCGGCGACGGGGTCCATGCGTTCGTGTTCAACTTCGTGGACATGCTCACGCATGGACGCTCGGAGTCGATGATCCTCTACGAGGTCGCCAAGGACGAAATCGCCCTGCGCGCCCTCACCAAGCAGTGGTTCGAGCGGTCAGCGCTGCTCTCCCTGTTGCGCGAGGCGTCGCGCCGGAACATCTCGGTGGTGGTGACCACCGACCACGGTGCGCTGCATTGCAACACGCCGGCCACGGTGTTCGCCAAGCGGGATGCCACGGCCAATCTGCGCTACAAGTTCGGCGAGGATATCCGCGCCGAGCGGCCCGAACAGGCGCTGCTCTTCGCCGACGCGCGTGACCTGCGGTTGCCCGAGCGTGGAGCGGGAAACAACACCCTGATCGCCACCGGCGACGGCTTCTTCGTGTATCCCACCAAGCTGCGCGAGTATCAGGGGCGATATCGCGGGTCGTTCCTGCATGGCGGTGTGTCACCCGAGGAGTGCATCCTGCCGGTGTCGCTGCTCACACCCAAGCGCTGACGATGGCCACCGCCGCGGCCCCCGCGCGCCGCACGCCCTCGATGCAGCTCTGGCGCCGGCTCTGGCGCTTCGTGGCGCCGCACAAGGCCAAGTTGTTCACCGTCGTGGCGCTCAACGCGACGGCGGCGGTGGCCGATGTGTTCTCGTTCACGCTGCTGGTCCCGTTCTTCAACGCGCTGTTCGGGCTCGACCAGCTGCTCCCGACCAAGGGCACGATCGGGCAGCTGCTGAACGCCACGATCGGGTTCCTGCTGGACCCGAACGACACGAAGGGCTCACTGCAGAATGTGATGCTCATCGTGATCGGGGCCGTGACGCTCAAGAACGTCCTGGTGTGGCTCAGCGGCCAGGTCGGCGTCAAGCTGCAGGAGTTCGTGGTGCGCGACCTGCGCGACGCGCTGTATGGGCACCTGCTGCGCTTGCCGCTCCCGTGGTTCACGCGCAACAAGGTCGGGCAGGTCATCAGCCGCGTGCTGAACGACACGACCACCGCCAAGACGGTGGTGACCGAACTGGTGACGCGGTCCATGTGGAGCACGGCGCAGATCGTCGCCACGATCGTGGCGATGTTCGTGACCTCGTGGCGGCTCTCGATCGCGGCGCTCTTCATCGCACCGATCACCATCGGGGCGGTGCAACCGGTGCTGCGCAAACTGCGCAAGGGCTATGGCCGCCTGGGGAATGATCAGGGCGAGATCACGAGCCTGGTGCAGGAAGTGGTGAGCGGTGTCCGGCTGGTCAAGTCGTATCGCGCCGAACAGCGCGAGGAAACGAAGTTCACCACGCGCAATGCCGCCTTCGCCAAGGGATACATCCGCGTGGGGCGTCTCGCGCTCCTGTCCGGACCGGCGATCGAAACGCTGGGTACCATCACGGCGGTCGCCATTCTCTGGTACGGCGCGACGCTCGTCATCACCGAGAAGTCGATGGCGGCCGCCGAACTGATGGTGTTTCTGATTCAGGTGATGCGCATCCTGCAACCGCTCAAGCAGCTGTCGCAGGCCCCGGCCGCGGCGCAGCAGTCGCTCGCGAGCGCCGAGCGCATCTTCGAGATCCTCGACGAGCCCACGGAAGTGGCCGTCGATCGCGGCACGCGCACGCAGGTGTCGTTCAGCGAGTCGGTGGTGTTCGAGGGGGTCACGTTCCGCCACGAGGGTGTGGAGGCCGATCGACCGCCGGCGCTGAGCGACGTGTCGTTCACGGCGCGGAAGGGTGAGGTCATCGCCCTCGTGGGAGCCAGTGGTGCGGGCAAGAGCACGCTTGTGGACCTGCTGCCGCGCTTCATCGACCCGACCAGCGGGCGCATTCTGCTCGACGGCGTGGATCTTCGGGAGATTCGTCTGGACGCACTGCGTGCGCTCACCGGCATCGTCAGCCAGGACACCGTGCTCTTCAACGACACGGTGCGGGCCAACGTCGCGTTCGGACGCCCGGATGTTACACAAGCCCAACTCGAGGCGGCCGCGAAAGCGGCCAACGCCCTGGGCTTCATCGAGGCGCTCCCCGAGGGCTGGGACACCAACCTCGGCGAGCGTGGCACGCGCCTCTCCGGTGGGCAGCGCCAGCGCCTCGCGATCGCGCGTGCCCTGCTGTCGGATCCGCCGATTCTCATTCTCGACGAAGCGACGAGCGCGCTCGACGTGGAAAGCGAGCGGTTGGTGCAGGAGGCGATCGACCGGCTGCTCGCCGGACGAACGGTGTTCGTGATCGCACACCGTCTCGCCACCATCCAGCATGCCGATCGCATTCTCGTGCTGGATCGCGGACAGCTGGTCGAGGAGGGCACGCACTTGGCGCTTCTGGCGAAGGGTGGTGCGTACGCCCGCCTTCACGCGTTGCAGTTCGATCGACGCGAGGACGGGGCCGATGGCGACGGAGCGGACGCGGCCGGTATCGCGCTGACGTCGTCAGCGCTGGGCGCATAACGCGATGCGGGTCGTTGTGCTGACGACGAGCGAGCGCTACACGCCGAGCGTGCGACTGCTCGCCGCGCTGGCGGCCGGTCTCGGGCGTCGCGGTGACATTGCCGCTGTGGCGTGCCTGTCGCGCGGCGACGTGGAGCGTGCGATCGAAGTGGAGTGGCCGCGGCTCTCGCATCGCGCCATCGTCGGGACCGGGTTCGTTCGCCGCACGGCCAGCGTGCGCGGCATTGTCACGGCGCTGCGCCCCGACGCCATGCTCGTGGGGAGCGACGCCGACGCCTCGATGGCGGCAGTGGCGTTGGGATCTCGCGGCGGCGTGGTGCGCCGACTCACCGTTCGTGAGAGCACGGCACTCGTGCGCAACGAGGGCAGCGACCACTCCTGGCGCCAGCGCATCGCCCGGTCGCGCACCCGTTACGAGGCGTGGGGCACCGACAGCTTCGCGGTGAGTTGGCCCGAGCCGGCCGACGCGTCGGCGTTGGACCCATCCATTCATCCGCTGCCGATCGCGCCGCCCCATCTGCTCATCGTCCCGCCGCGGACGCATGATGAGGACACCGCGCTCGCACTCCGCGCCGCGGCGCAGATTCGGGCCCGTCATCCGGCGCTCCGCGTCACCCTGCTGGGCCAGATCGCGGACCTGCAGGCCACGCGCCTGCATGCGGCCGCGCTCGACCTCACGTCGGTCGTCCAGGTGCAGTCGCTCGATCTGCTGCTGCATCATCAGCCCGTGGATGCATTCGCCGCATGGATCTGCGCGCATGACGACGCGGGAGCGGTCGCGACGCTGGCGGCGATGCAGCAGCAGATCCCGGTGGTGGTGCCGGAGTCCGCCGCCTTCGCCAGTCTCGTCGAGCCGCGGATCTCCGGTCTCACGACTGCGGCGGCGTCGCTGCCGGCCACGATCTCGGAGCTGGTGCGGATCCTGACCGATCACGAGGCCGCGCGGCGAATGGGGCTCGCTGCCCGGGCGCGCGCGCAGGGGGCGTTCGGGTGGGACGCCTTCGTGGACGCGGCCGCCGAACGGCTCGCGCGCGTCAGTGGAACGACCGCGGCACGCATCACCTCGCGCCCCAGCTTCACGCCGGCATGACGACGCGCTCGAACGACACGTGGACGCGGCTCCGCGCCGACGGGCGGAGCTGGATTGGCCTGGCGGTGGTCGGCGTTCTCATGCTCCTCGCCGTCGCCGCACCGCTCGCGACCAGCATCGATCCCGCGGCGATCGATCTGCGTCACTCGCTCGAAGCGCCCAGCGCCGCACACTGGCTTGGCACCGACGCTCAGGGACGTGATGTCTGGTCGCGTCTGGTCTACGGCGCGCGGGTGTCGCTGCTGGTGGGGCTGGTCTCACAGGGGATCGCGCTCTCGATCGGGGTGCTGCTCGGTCTCGTGGCCGGCTATCGTGGCCGCTGGACCGACGAAGTCGTGATGCGCCTTGCCGACGTGACGCTCGCCTTCCCCACCTTGCTGCTGCTGATTGCGATGGCCGCGGCGTTCGAGCCTTCCCTGCCGGTGGTGTGCATCGTGATCGGTGTGGTGGGATGGGCCGGTATGGCGCGTCTGGTGCGCGGACAGGTGCTCGTGGTGCGCGAACTCGAGTATGTGCAGGCGATGCGCGCGCTCGGCGCCGCTGACGGGCGCATTCTGCTGCGGCACGTGCTGCCGAATGTGGTGGCGCCCGTGGTCATCGCGGCGACCCTCGGCATCGCGGGAGCGATCATGGCCGAGGCCGCGCTCTCGTTCCTGGGGCTGGGTGTGCAACCGCCTACGCCGAGCTGGGGCGCGATGATCGCCGATGGACGCGACCTTTCGCAGCTGCGCAACGCGCCGTGGACGTCGCTCGCTCCAGGGCTCGCGATCGGGTTCGCGGTGCTGGGATTCAATCTCCTGGGTGATGCACTGCGCGATGCGCTCGATCCGCGCGCCCGGCCGCGTCGGTAACCCGCGTACCTCCCCCGTACTTCCCGTGACACTTCGCATGGACCGGACATGAGCTTCGATGTACAGGCGCTGCGCGCGCGCGAGTACCCGTGGATGGCGAACGATCCCACCATCTACCTCAACGCGGCGAGCACCGGGCCCAACCCACAGCGGGCGGTCGACACCTTTGCGAGGTGGGCCGAACTCCGGGCGCAGCCGCACAAGATCCCGCTGTCGCTGATGTTCGACGCCGCGGCCACCGCGCGGACGCAGTTCGCCGCGCTCGTCGGCGCCGACGCGGACGAAATCGCGCTGATGCCCAACACGACCTATGGGCTCAATCTCGCCGCGCGCGCGCTTCCGCTGCGACCCGGCGTGATCCTGGCGTTCGATGGTGAGTTCCCCAGCTGCGTGTATCCGTTTCAGGCGCTCGGTTCGCGCGGCATCACTCTCGAGCTCATCCCGCGCGTGAACGGATTGCCCGATGAGGATGCGCTCATGGCCGCCATCGAGTCTCGCGACGATGTGGTGGCGGTAGTGGTGAGCTGGGCGCAGTTCGCAACCGGGTACGTGGCCGATCTCGCGCGCATCGGTCACGCGTGCCGGGCCAAGGGTGTCTTCGTGATCGTGGATGGAATTCAGGCGTGCGGCGTGCGGCCCATCAATCTGCACGCGCTCCCGGTGGACATCTTCGCGAGCGGTGCGCAGAAGTGGCAGCTGAGTCCGTGGGGTACCGGCTTCGTCTACGTCCGCCGCGGTCTCGTGACCCAGCTCGAGCCACATGATGTCGGATGGGCCTGCATGAAGTCGAGCACCGACTACACGCGCCTCACTGACTACGAGTTCGATTTCTTCGACGACGCTCGCCGCTTTGAAGTCGTGACGCTTGCCTATCACGATTTCGCAGTGGCCAATGCCGCCACCGCGATGCTGCTCGAACTCGGCGTGGCGAACGTCGCGGCCCACATCGAGGCCCTCGGCGACCGCATCGTTTCGTGGGCGGAGTCGCGGTCAGACGTGCGTCTGGTTACGCCGGCCGATCGCGCACGACGGGCGGGGGTGTTCTCCTTCGCGCCACGGGAGCTGGACGCCATGGCCGCGAAGCTCAAGGCGGGGCATGTGTCGTACACCGTGCGCGAAGGGGCGATTCGGTTGTCGCCGCACTGCTACAACACGGTCGAGGAGATCGAGCGCGTCATCCGGCTGCTCGAGGCCTAGGGCTTCGCTTCGCTCGCCGACAACCGGGACAAAAACAGGACAACTCACGAGGAGCCGCGGATGCGACGATCCTCGTGAGTTGTCCCGCAGTTATCCCTGTTGTCGCGACCCGAAGGGGAGCCCTTAGGGAACCTGCACCAGCCCAAACTCCCGCTGCCCCTTGCGAATGAGCAGATGCCGCCCGCGCAGCAACCGCTCTTCGCCCACGACACGATCGGCGGCGGTGAGCTTGGTGCCGTTCACCGCGATGCCGCCCTGCTCGAGCAACCGCTTGGCCGCTCCACGTGACGCCGCGATGCCGAGAAGCGTGAGGCACTCGTAAACGTCCACGCCACTGGCCGGCGGGTTTTCGGCCGGCGGCGCGTAGACGGCAAACGGGATCTCTTCGCGCAGCGCCGCGAGGGCCCCGTCGGACAACGAAGCGGGGTCCGCCTTCTCGAAGAGGAGCGCCGACACTTCCTGCGCGACACGCGCCGCGTCGGCGCCGTGGACGCGAGCGGTTACATCGGTGGCCAGGGCGCGCTGGGCGGCGCGCTTCTCGGGCGCGGTGCGTACGGCCTCGTCGAGCGCTTCGATCTCCTCGCGCGGGAGCAGCGAGAAATACCGCAGGTAGCGCGACACATCGCGGTCGTCGGCACCGATCCAGAACTGATAGAACTTGTACGGAGACGTGCGCGCGGGATCGAGCCACACCGAGCCACCACCGGTGCTCTTGCCGAACTTGGTCCCATCGGCGTTGGTGATGAGGGGGAAGGTGAGCGCGTGCGCCTCGCCGCCGGTCGTCTTGCGAATGAGCTCGAGGCCGGCGGTGATGTTGCCCCACTGATCGCTGCCGCCGATCTGGAGCGTGACACCCTCGCGCTTGTGCAGCTCGAGGAAGTCGAAGCTCTGCAGCAGCATGTACGAGAACTCCGTGAACGAGATGCCGCCCTCGAGGCGGCTCTTCACCGAGTCTTTCGCCAGCATGTAGTTGATCGAGAAGTGCTTGCCCGTGTCGCGCAGGAAATCGAGGAGCGACAGCGGCATCAGCCAGTCGGCGTTGTTCACGAGCTTCGCGCCCGTGGGGCCCTCGAAGTCGAGGAACTTGGCCAGCTGCCGGCGAATCGCCTCGGCGTTGGCGCGAATCGTGTCGAGATCCTGGAGATTGCGCTCACTGCTGCGCCCGCTCGGATCGCCGATCATCCCCGTCCCGCCCCCCACCAGCGCGATGGGGCGGTGCCCCGCCCGCTGCAGGTGCACGAGGCCCATCACCGGGACGAGGTTGCCCACATGCAGGCTCGACGCCGTGGGGTCGAACCCGCAGTAGCCGGTCACGGTACCAGACTGGAACGCCGCCGGCAGGCCGTCGGTGTGCTGAAACAGGAGCTCGCGCCAGGCGAGTTCTTCGAGGGGGGCTGGATTCGCGGACATGGTCCCAAGATAACGGGGCCCATCGACGTGGCGCCGGGCCCCCACGATCGGTAGCCTTCAAGACCGCTATGGCCTTCTTCTCCGTGCTTTCGCGCCGCCCCTGGCTGGGGTGGCTGCTCGTGCTCGCGCTGTTCGGCGGCGGACTGGGGCTCGGGACCCTCCTGGGTGCCTGGACCGTCATCTGCCGCGATGGGCGCTGCCCTTCGATCGCCTCGCTCGAGGCCTACGTGCCGCGGCAGACCTCCAAGGTCTACGCCGCCGATGGGCGCTTCGTCACCGAGCTCGGACTCGAGCGACGCACCCTCGTGACGCTCAAGGACATCCCGAAGCATGTCCAGGACGCCGTCGTCAAGACCGAAGACCGGCGCTTCTACAGCCACCACGGCATCGACTACTTCCGCATCTTCGGCGCCGCACTGCGGAACGTGAAGGCCGGCGGCTACGCGCAGGGCTTCTCCACGATCACGATGCAGCTGGCGCGCAACGTCTTCTCCGATCGCATTTCGCGTGAGAAGACGCTGCTCCGCAAGCTCAAGGAAGCCCGTGTGGCCCGGGCCATCGAGCAGCGCTACTCCAAGCAGCGCATCCTCGAGCTCTACCTCAATCAGGTCTATCTCGGCAACGGCGCCTACGGCGTCGAAACCGCGTCGCAGCGCTACTTCGGCAAGTCCGTGCGAGAGGTCACCGTAGCGGAGGCGGCGGTGCTGGCCGGCCTGCTCAAGGGGCCCGAGCGGTACAACCCGCGCCGGTTCGCCGATCGCGCCATCCTGCGGCGCAATACCGTGCTCGAGCTGATGCGCCGCGAAGGGGCGATCACCGATGCCGACGCGTCGCTGGCCAAGGCCTACCCGCTGCAGCTCGCCGAACGGACCGAGAGCGGCGACATCGCCCCCTACTACGTGGAGTGGGTGCGCCAGGAGCTCGAAGAGCACTTCGGCAAGCGCCTCTACGATGAAGGGCTCAAGGTGTACACGAGCCTCGACGTGGACATGCAGCTCGCCGCCGAGCGCGCCCTGGAAAACCAGCTGCAGGCGATCGAGGCCGGCCGACACGGCAAGTACACACACCTCACGTACGAGGGCTATCTCGCACGCAGTGCCGACGGCGGTGAGACGGGCGCGGCGAACTCGCCGTATCTGCAGGGGGCGTTCGTGGCGCTCGATCCGCGCACCGGAGCCGTGCGCGCGATGGTCGGTGGTCGCGACTTCGGTGATTCGAAGTTCAATCGCGCAGTGCAGGCGATGCGCCAGCCCGGGTCCACGTTCAAGCCCATCGTCTACGCCAGTGCCGTGCATCAGGGCTTCAGCCCGGCGCAGGTCGTCGATGACTCGCCCATCGCCCTCGATCAGGTGAGTGGCGAAACGTGGACGCCCAGCAACTACGACATGAAGTTCATGGGCGCGATGCCCATGCGCAAAGCGCTGTACATGTCGCGCAATCTCGCGGCGATCCGCACCGGCATGGCCGTGGGCGAGGACGGGGTCATCACCATGGCGCGGAAGTTCGGGATCACGACGCCGATCCCGCCATATCCCTCGATCTTCATCGGCTCGGCGGATGTCTATCCGATCCAGATGATCGGCGCGTACTCGGTCTTCGCCAACCTTGGCCTGCGTTCGTCGCCGTATGCGATCCTCAAGGTCGAGAATGCGCAGGGGAAGGTCATCTGGAAGCCCGAACCGGAGCGCGAGGCCGTGCTGTCGCCCGAGGAATCGTGGCTGATGGTGAGCATGATGAAGGACGTCGTGGTGCGCGGCACCGGCGCGCGGATCTGGCAGAGCGGATTCCACGTCCCTGCCGGCGGCAAGACCGGCACCACCAACGACGGCGCCGATGTCTGGTTCATCGGGTACACCGCCGACCTGGTGGCCGGCGTGTGGATGGGGTTCGACAAGCCGCAGAAGATCAAGGCGAATGCACAGGGCGGAGAGCTCGCGGCCCCCGCTTGGGCGGCGTTCATGACCGAGGTATATCGACGCAAGCCCCAGCCCCCCGACTGGCCGCGCCCCGACGGCGTGGTGGTCCGGGAGATCGACGCCCTGACGGGCCGCCTGGCCAACAGCAGCTGCACCGGCAATCTGGTGACCGAGTTCTTCGTGCAGGGCACAGAGCCGACCCGCAGCTGCACCGACGCGTCGGGCCCCTCGCCCTTCGTGATCGACACGACGCGGTACCGCAGCAAGGCTGACACCTCGAACCCGTTCCGCCTGCCGCCGCAGTGAGTGCCGAACGGACGCTCTACACCGCCGCGTGGGTGCTGCCGATTGCCGCGGCACCCATTGGCGACGGTGCGGTCCTGGTGGAGCATGGCCGGATCGCGTGGGTTGGCGCAGCGTCGGCATTCCCGGCCACTGCCGATGTGCGCCGGGTGTCGCTCGGTGACGCCGCGCTCATGCCGGGGCTGGTCAACGCGCACAGTCATCTCGAGCTCACCACGCTGCGAGGCTATCTCGAGGGCTTTGCCTTTCGCGATTGGCTGGTGACGCTCACGCGCGTCCGACGCGATGTCCTCACCGCCGACGATCTGCTCGATGCGTCGCGACTGGGTATCGTCGAGGCGCTGGCCCATGGCATCACCACACTGGCCGACACCACCGACTCCGCGGCCCCGCTTGCCGCGATGCGTGAGCTCGGCGTGCGCGGCGTCGGCTATGTGGAGGTCTTTGGTCCGGATCCCCTGCAGCGCGACGGCTCCATGGCGCGCCTGCGCGAGCGGGTCGAGGTACTGCGTCGCGCCGATACCACGCTCGTGCAGACGGGCATTTCGCCGCACGCCCCCTATACCGTCTCGGCACCGCTCTTCCGCGCGGCCGCCGAGTACGCGCGTGCGGCACAGCTCCCGATGGCGGTGCACATCGCCGAGAGTGCGGCGGAGGTCGCGTTCGTGGCGCAGGGACGCGGCCCGTTCGCCGATGGCCTCCGCGCGCGCGGAATCGCCGTGGCACCGCAGGCCCGTTCGCCGGTGGCGCTGCTCGACGAGTGCGGCGTGCTCGAGGCGCGCCCGCTGCTGATTCACAGCATCCGCACCGACGACGAGGATCTGGCGCGCGTCGCCGACTGCGGCGCGACGATCGTGCACTGCCCGGTCTCGAACGCCAAGCTCGGTCACGCCATTGCACCGCTCGACCGCATGCTCGCGCACGGCATCGCCACCGGGCTCGGCACCGATTCCGTCGCCAGCAATGACCGGATGCACCTGCTGGAGGAGGCGCGACAGGCGTGCCTCTTTCACGCGTTGCGATCGGGGGAGCCCGATTCCCTGCATCCGACGCAGGCGCTCGAGCTTGCGACGATCGGCGGAGCAAGAGCGCTCGGACTCGACGCAGCAATTGGTACGCTCGAGGTTGGCAAGCAGGCAGATCTCGCGGCCTTTCCGCTGGCGGCGCCAGGCGCGCCTGTCGTCTTCGATCCCGCCGTCACACTTGTCCACGTGCTCGGCGGTTCTGCGCGGGCGTTGCTGGTGACGGTGGCGGGGCGGGAGCTGGTGCGTGGGGGGGAGGTGCTGGGCGTCGATCCGGGGTTGGCCGCGCGCGCACAGTCTGTGGCGGGGCGCCTTCGGCGCGACCTCTGACTCGGGGCGCAAAAGGCGGCAGCGCCCCCGCCCCCCGCTGGCGCCGCGCGTTGTCCTCGTGCTATGCTACCGTATGCACCGCTCCGCCCCTCGCGCCCTTGGCAGTTGGGAGAGTTCCTGCAGAGCCTGCAGGAGAGGCGCGGCCGTGCGCAGGTCCGTGCCCGTGTGACCCCATCGAATCCCCGCTGCATGCCGGTCGGCCTCGTGTCGACGCATCAGCGGGGATTTCGTTTGGTGGCCGCCGGCACGCGCCGACTCGTTACGCGGTTTTCGCAGGCACTTTCAGCGGAGGGTAGGGCGTGATCGCCGGCTGTCTCGCACTGAATGCGTCGTACGAACCCCTGACGATGGTCCCGCTCCGGCGGGCCCTTCGCCTCGTCATTGATGGCAAGGCCGAGATCGTGGAAGCCGACCTTGCCGTTCCCGTGCGATCGGAAAAGCAGGCCTATCCGCGTCCGGCGGTCATTCGTCTGACGCGCTATGTGCACGTGCCGCGGCGCTTCCGCCGGCAGGTCACGAACACGTTCCTTTTCGCGCGCGACGACTACCAGTGCCAGTACTGCGGGCGCCGGCAGAGTGAGCTCAAGCCGCGTGAATCACTCACGCGCGATCATCTCATTCCCATGTCGCGCGGAGGCACCAACGAGTGGTCGAACGTGGTGACCGCCTGCAGTCCCTGCAACACGAAGAAGGCCAACCGGATGCCCAATGAGATCGGCATGCATCCGCTGCATGCGCCGGTCGAGCCGCACTTCGTGCATCTCTCGTGGGCCGTGCGTCGGTTGACGCCGATTCAGTCGCAGTACATCCGCACCTTCTACGGTGAGGATACGCTGCGTGAGTTGCAGAAGATCGAAGGCGCGGCGCGGAACTAGTAGAGCTCCATCGCCGGGCTGCGCGCTTCGAGCCGCCGCACCTCGCCACCCAGAATGCGGCTGGCGAGGGAGCGCAGGCCGCGCGTCAGCACCGTGCCCGGATTGCGCCGCCCGCGCACGAGCGGGCGGGCTTCGCCCTTGAGCCACCGTTCCAGTTCGTCGAGATCGCTCACGTCGAGCGTCTGCAACTCGGCCTGCACCAGCACATAGCTCTTGCGACCCCGCGGGGGCGGCGGCAGTGAAGGCTGGAACGCCAGTTCGGATGCGGCCCGGGCATCCGCGAAGCGCACGTAGCTCCCGAGCGGCGTCACCCGACTCCCCACGACCCGGGCCACCTCGTAGGCGCGATCCACCACGTTGTAGCGAACGATGACGCTCCATTCGGCGCTGCTCTGCTGATCGTCGAACCAGCGGCCGATGGACCACGTCTCCGCGCGGATGGTGAGCCGCGCGGGGAATCCGCTCTTGAGGAGCGTGTCGAACGGCTGTTCCGCGAGCACATTGCGCACGGCCACGAGCGGTGGAAACGCTCCGGGGCCCACGCGGATGTCGATCTCGGGCTTGCTCTGGGCGCGCGCGCTGCCAGCCCCTGCGACGAGCAGGAGGCACCACAGCAGCAGCGCGCGCGCGATAAACACAGGGGGAGCGGAGGGGACGCGGACCGGGACTAGAAGCGACGGGCGAGCCGCACGTACACGTTCGGCGACAGTCCGCTCTGCGACACGGCCTGCGCGACGTACACACCGAAGTCGCCGAAGTCGAAGCCGCCGCCGACGTCCGTGCGCCAGGTACCGATCGCGGGCACGGTGTTCTTGTCATAGCGCAGCGCATCGGCCCCGGTGGTGCCGCTCGTATTCCCAACAAGCCAGCCGCGCCCACTGTTCGCGAAGAGCACCCAGGTACCATCCGCCTTCCGGCCGAACGACCAGCGCCGGTCGCCGAAATCGTCGTCGCCGAAGAAGCGCAGCCGGATGTCACCCTTCCACTCCACCTGCACCAGCGCCATGCGATCACACTGGGCGGGTCGGCCGAGGGCCGCGTAGTTCCCGTCGGCACCGGTGGCGCAGGTTCCCACGTCGGCGTCGCCGAGCATGCGACGGAAATCGAAGCCCGGGAGCGCGTCGAGACCGCTGACCGCCAATCGCCGCTGAACGGGAAGCGGATCGCCATCGGTCCAGCCGCCCAGCACCGCGCGCAGGTTCACCTGCGAGCGGGGGCCAAGGCGCGTGTACCGCCGCAGATCGAAGAAGGCACGTCCATATTGCACCGGACCCACCGTCTGCGCACGCACGTTGCTGGTCAGCGCACCGAGCGACGTGAGGTCGCCCGATCCGCGCTCGTACTCGCCGCGCAGATACCATCCCGATCGCGGGTTGGCCTTCCGATTGCGCGTGTCGAGCGTTCCGCTGAGGGTCACGAGGTGCAGCACCCCTTCATCCACCGACGGATTGGGGCGCCAGGCGAGGTTGTCGTTGAACAACGACCAGACATCGCGCGCGCGACGGCTGCTCCAGCGCTCCTCACTCACGCTGCCCCGCAGTTCCGTGCCGAGCCCGCCGAAGACCGACACGTAGCCCTGGCCGCCGTGGCGTTGCCAGAAGTCGCGATAGTCGCGGGTGAACAGGAAGGTGTTCAGCCCGACCTCCGCATCCGTCAGCTGCCACGACTCGATGGCGTCGACTTCGTCGAAAAGGCGGCCGCCCACCGCGAAGCCGGCGCGCTTGCCCTGCCGCACGTCGAGCTGCGCCCGATGACCCAGGTTCTCCCGCTTCCACACGAGCTGATCTCCCGTGCGGAAGATGCCGAAGGCCTCCGCCGTGACGCGCGTGGAACCGCCGCGCATGCGAAGGCGCGGCCCCACGAAGATGGGCAGCCCCTCGACGCGGTTGTACGTGTGTGCCGTCGTGATGAACAACTGGCTCTGGGTGCCAAACTCCTCGTCGTCGCGCACCCAGCGCGACCAGCGGGCGAAGAGATCCGTCTCGGCGATCAGCGTGTCGGCGTCCTCGCGATACCGATAGCGGGAGCTCCAGACGCGAAGCTCGCCGCCCACGGAGGGGCGATCGGGGCCGTCGAAGGTGCCGCCGATGACCGTGATCGACTGCTCGACCCGCGCGCCGTCGACGAGGCGCACATCGCTGTTGAGCGCCACCACCTGCCCGGTGACGACGCCGGCGAGGCGTACCGCGCCATTGAGCACGGCGAGGTCGCTGCGCACCGTGTCACCGGCCGCGAGCGTGAAATCGCCATGGACCTTGCGGGTCCCGGGCGCATTGTAGACGCGCGTCGCTTCGAGCGACGCTTCGCGTGGCACACCGCCCAGACGCCGTTCGCGCCCATCACGTTGGGCGTGCAGGGTCGCGGCGGGCAGGCTCATTGCCAGGGCCGCGAACAGGAGGGTGCGTGAGCGAACGATCATGCGGGCCTTGGGTACATGACCGGCAGCGGCCATGAGTGCGGACATCCGATTCTCCGGCTGAGGGACGCCACCGCGCAGGGCAGGGCGCGTACCACCTGCACGACGCCCATTCTCCACGCCCCGCTGGGTGGTGCGCATCACTCAAGTTCCAGCAATATCACGGGTTGAGGGTCAATGCCCAACGGCGCGCGCTCGACGGCGCCAGAGGAACGGGTGTCGCTGGAGAGGACAGCGTCGTGTCCGAGTGAAACGCGAACCGGACGCGGACAGTGAGACACGGGGGAAGGGTTTGAAGATGCTCCGCGGAATCCCTCACTCCGTGCGTATCACCCTGGATCCCCGTTCGTCCCCAACCCCAACCGTCTCATGCGCCGGTACAGATTCGGCCGGTCGGTCTGCAGCCGTCGCGCCGCTTCGGCAACGTTGCCGTCGCTCTGCGCCAGCGCGGCGGCAATGAGCTTCCGTTCGTACGCGTCGAGCGCATCGCTCAGCGGAAGCCCCTCGCCGACGGTTTCCACGGCGACCATCCCGGTGGATGGGGTGCCGTTCGTCGTCGGACCCACGTCGGGGGGCAGCACCTGATGCACATCGGCGCGGGTGATCTCCCGACCCGCGTGCAGGATGGCGAGGCGCTCCACGACGTTGGCGAGTTCGCGCACGTTGCCCGGCCAGCGATACGCACTGAGCGCGGCCAGCGCATCGTCGCGCCATTGCACGAGCGGGCGACCGGTGCGGCTCCGATGGCGCGCCGAGAAGTGACGGACGAGCGCGGGCAAGTCGCCAGGTCGATCGCGCAGTGGCGGCAGCTGCATCGGAATCACATTCAGCCGGAAGTACAGGTCTTCGCGGAAGGTGCCCTCGGCCACGGCCCGCGTGAGATCCTTGTTGGTCGCCGCCAGAATGCGCACATCGATCTTGATCGGCTTGCCGCCGCCGACGCGTTCGATTTCGCGCGCCTCGATGGCGCGCAGCAGCTTGGCCTGCGCTTCGGCGCCCAGATCGCCCACTTCGTCGAGAAAGAGCGTGCCGGTGTGGGCGAGCTCGAAGCGCCCGATGCGGCGTTCGGTGGCACCCGTGAAGGCGCCGCGCTCGTGGCCGAACATCTCGCTTTCCACCAGATCGCGCGGAATGGCCGCGCAGTTCACCCGAATGAATGGCCGGTCGCGCCGCGCGCTCGCTTCGTGCAGCGCCGCGGCGACGAGCTCCTTGCCCGTCCCCGATTCACCGGTGATGAGCACGCGCGCATCGGTGGGGCCCACGCGGGCGATGAGTGCCCGCACCTCCTTCATGGCCGGTGAGTCGCCCACCATCTCGCCGGAGATGCCCAGATCTTCACGCAGCGCTGCCGCGGCGCGTCGCGCCTGCCGCAGCTCGAACGCCGACGCCAACGCGAGGAGCACGCCCTCGGGCGTCAGCGGCTTTTCGAGGAACGTGAAGGCACCCAGTTTGGTGGCGCGCACCGCATCGGTGAGCGCGGCGCGGCCGCTCATCATGACCACCGGCACGTCGGGACGGCGCTCACGCAGCTTCTCGAGCAAGCCCAACCCATCCAGCTCGCCCGGCATCATCAGGTCGACGAGGGCGATATCCGGCTCGGTGACCTCGGCGAGCGCGAGCCCGGTCACGCCATCGGCGGCGTCGCGCACGTCGTAGCCTTCCGCCGACAGCAGCGCGCCGACCATGCGCCGGATATTCGGTTCGTCGTCGACGATGAGGACGCTTGGCATGCGACGCGCCTACGGGCGGGAAGACTCGACGGGGACCGCCTGGCGCTCACTCAACAACTTGTTGGTGAAGCGCTGCCCTTCGGAGAGCCGTTCCATCTCGATCGCCACCGTATCCACGTTGCGCTCCAGCGCTTCGAACCGCTCGCGCACGCGTGCCTCGAGGGCGCTCGTGTCGTGTGCGACCGCGGTCTTGCGGCGGAGCCAGCCCGTGAGGGCGCGCGTCAGTGGCCACCAGATCACGAGAATGGACAGCGTGGCGGGGATGGCCCACGCAATCTGCACGGCGCCCTTCGGCACGGCTTCGCGCCAGGGAATCGCCGTCGTGTGCGTGCCCTGATGGAGGATCAGGTTCCCATTCTGAAAATCCACGGTGACCGGGCCGTCGCGATCGTCGAACGTGATGCCGCTGACGCGACCGGGGGCATCGGGGGGCGCGGGCGCATCGGGCGCTCGGGCGGCGTCGCGCGCGTCCTGCGCTGCCTGGCGGGCATCCTGCGCGGCTTCACGAGCCGCGTCGCGCGCATCCCGGATGGCTTGCTTGATCTCCGTGGCGTTCGACTGCTGTCTCATCGGACCTCCACCGCATCGCGGGCGCGCTCGCTCAGCAACTTCGCCGTGAAGCGCTGCCCTTCACTGATGCGCTCCACTTCCACGGCCACGGCCTCCACCGCCTGCTCGATCGACGCGAGACGCTGCGCGCTGTCGTTCGACATCCCCGACTGCCCGCGCCGCTCGAGCATGCGGGTCAGGGACCGGACGATCGGCGAGAGGATCATCACGCCGGCCACGATCGCGGTCATCGCGATGATCATGACGGACTTCGGCATCTCGTTCGACTCCCGCCGCGGAATGATCGCCGACGCCGACATGTTCTCGATGGACTTGATCTGGTGGCCATCGCGCGAGAGCACGATCACCTGCGGGTCGCCATCCTGATCCGGGATCGAGATGGTAATGCCGGCAGCGCTCTGCTCCACCCGAACATTGCCAACGGCGCCTTGGCCGCCCTGCGACGTGCGCAGCTGCTCCAGGGCCTTCTCGGCTGTGGCGAGCGCCTCTTTCGCCACTTTCTCGGCCGCCTTCGCGTCGGCTGCTGTGCCTTGCATCATCCCATCGTCTCCAAAATCGGCAGCTCCCGCACCGGCAGCCGCATGGTCATCGTGGTCCCTTCACCGACCACACTCGTGGCGGCGATGCTGCCGCGGTGCGCCTCGACCGTCTGGCGGGCAATCGCGAGGCCGAGGCCTGTACCACCCGGCTTGGTCGTGACATACGGATCGAAAATCCGCGCCAGCGCATCGGGTGCGATGCCGCACCCGCTGTCGCGCACCGTGATGTGCACCTGCTGCCCCTGCCGCACCACGCGCACGACAATGGTCCCGCTCCGGCCACAGGCGTCCACGGCGTTGATCAGCACATTCGATACAGCGCGCACCAGCGGCTCGTAGTAGCCCCGCACGAGCGGCATGTCGGGGGCGATGTCGAGATCGAGCGTGATCCAATCGGGCACGGTGGTCTGCGCCACCCGGGCGACCAGTTCCGTCACGTCCACATCGGCTGGCGGCCCATCGGGCAGACGCCCGAACTGCGCGAAGCTCTTGGCCATCAGTTCGAGGCGCGTCGCTTCCTCGGCGAGCACCTCGACCGTGTCCAGCAGCTCCTCGGGGGCGGTGCGGCGCAGGCGATCGACAGCGAACCGGATGGGGGTGAGCGGATTCTTGAGCTCATGCGCGAAGCGCCGGGCCGACTCACGGAATGCTTCCGCCCGCTCGGCTTCGAGCGCGCGTCGCCGTCCCGTTTCGAGTTCCTGCGCCATGGTTCGCATGCCCGTCCGCAACACTTCGAATTCCGGCGCGCCGCGCCGGTCGGTTTGCACCGGGATGGAGCGCCCGGCCCGGATGAGTCCGGTCCACCCTACGAGTTCGTCCAGCGGGCGACTGAGCTGCCGGCTGAGATGCCCTGCCACCCGCGACGCCCCCACTGCCACCAGCACGACCACCACCACGGCTCCCACCAGCACCAGCCGCACCGACCGACCCGCCACGAAGTCGAAGCGCCGGGCCAGTTCGGCCGACTCCCGCAACTCCGCCCCGTGCCGGGCGAGTGCCTGCCGCTGGGCCGGCGTCAGGCGCGCGCTGTCGACCGCCCGCAGCGCCTGCTCGCCGCTCTGGGCGATGCGCTCCCACGCCGATCGGGCGGAGAAACGCTGCAGGACCTGCGACGTGGCGCCGGCCCACACGAGTGTCACGGCCACCGTGGGGATCACGGCGAACAGCAGCAGCATCGCGAAGAGCCGGGTGCGGAAGGGGGCTCGCGAAGGGGCCCTACGCGGCGCATCCCCCGACGGTTTCCCCGTCGGAGCCCCCACGGCCCCGTTTCCCGGCGCCGGCGTGGGTTGCTTCCGCATCTCGTTCATACTCGGTAATTTACGTGGCTGTACCCAATCCCGGACCCCGTTATTCGGAGTGAGATGGTAGCCACATGGTCGCTCGCCCCCGTCGTGGAGCGGCGCGCTCAGGAACATCCCGAGCGCCTGCTTGCGACTACCGGTGAACGCACCTGGACGTATGGCCAGGTCGACGGTGACGCGTCGGCATTGGCGGCGACCCTCGCGGACCTGGGATTGGGTGCCGGTGACCGCATCGCGGTGAATCTGCCGAACGGCATCGAGTGGATCATCGCCACCCTGGCCGCCGCGAAGCTGGGCGCGGTCATCGTGCCGGTGAGCCCACAGCTGAACGTGCACGACCTGCGCTATCAGTTGCGTCACGCCGAAGCGAGTGCCGTGGTCACCATCGAACGCTGGGGCGGCGTCGATTTTCTCCAGCGGTTCGAAGAGCTCCTCGGCGAGCTTCCCGATCTGCAATACGTCGTGGCGATCGGTGACGCCGAGGTGTGGTACGACGACCGGATCTTTCAGTTCAGCGATCTGGTTGCGCGAGGCGCGGGGCGTGCGGTGCCACGTCCGGCCCGGTACGATGACGACGTCGACCTCGCGGTCGTCTACACGTCAGGCACGATGGGCAAACCCAAAGGGGTGCAGCTGTCGCATCGTGCGCTGGTGGAAAACGCCGTCCGGACGGCGACGGTCCTCGGACTCGGCTCCGACGATCGCGTCCTGACGGCGGTGTCGTTTTCGGCGGTCTTTGGCTTGAGCGCCATGCTCGGCGCCATGGCCACCGGGGCGACGCTCGTGCTGCAACCCGCCTTCGATCCGGCCGGCGCGCTCGCGCTCATGGCCGCCGAGCGGGTGACGGTGCTGCACGGCGTGCCGACGCAGTACCACCTCCTCATGCGTGAGGAGACGTTCGACCCGTCGCGTCTGACGTCGCTGCGCACCGGCCTCATGGCTGGCAGCTCGGTGGCCGAAGCGCTCGTTCGCAAGGTGCGTCGCTGGTGCGACGTGCTCGTGGCCTATGGCCTCACCGAAACCGGCGCCGTGGTGACCATCACGCGTCCAACCGATTCCGACGCCGTGCGTCGCGAAACGGTGGGCGGCCCGCTCCCCGGTGTCGAGGTGATGGCGGCGGACCTCATGACGGGCTTGTTGCATGGACCGGAAGCGGTCGGCGAGATCGCCGTGCGCGGGTCCAACCTCATGCGGGGATATCTCCGCATGCCGACGGAGACCGCCAAGGTCCACACGTCGGACGGCTTCTTCCTCACGGGTGATCTTGGCATCATCGACGAGGACGGCACCGTGAGGATTCTGGGTCGTCGGCAGGAAACGATCTCCCGCGGGGGCATGCAGCTCTACCCGCGTGAGCTCGAAGACCGCCTGCGGGCGCACCCGGCTGTGGACGATGTATGCGTGATCGGCGTGCCCCATGATGTGCTGGGGGAACTGGTCTGCGCGTGCATCGTGGCGGTGGAGGGCGCTGTCATCACCGGCGACGATATCAAGCGATTCGCGCGGGACACGATGACGGCCGACAAGGTTCCCGACCTCGTGCGCTTCTTCGATGCGTTCCCCATGTCGGGGAGCGGCAAGGTGAGGCGACGAGAGCTCGCGCGCGCAATCGCGCTGAGTGCGAACACGCGGCATGTCCTGGCTTGAGGGCCAACACGTCTGACGCGCGCGCGCTCGATCACCCCGATTCGTTTTCAGGTCAGTACCTCATGAGAAGTCATTCGTCCCGGTCAGGCGGTTCGTCGCCGGCCCGTTCCGTGGCCCCGTTCCATCGTGGCCCGTCGGCCCAGCCCATGGTGCCCGTGTCCCAGCCCAACGTCGCGCCGCCGGCGCACGCACCGAACGCGGCGCTGCTCATCGATTTCGACAACGTCACGATGGGCATCCGCTCCGATCTGCAGGAGGAGCTCAAGAACCTCCTCTCGTCGGACATCGTGAAGGGCAAGGTGGCCGTGCGCCGCGCGTATGCCGACTGGCGCCGCTACCCGCAGTACATCGTGCCGCTCACCGAAGCGTCCATCGATCTCATCTTCGCGCCCGCCTACGGCTCGTCGAAGAAGAACGCGACCGATATCCGCCTCGCGATCGACGCGCTCGAACTCGTGTTCACGCGCCCCGAGATCGGCACCTTCGTGCTGCTCTCCGGCGACTCCGACTTCTCGAGCATGGTCATCAAGCTCAAGGAGTACGGCAAGTACGTCATCGGTGTCGGCATCCGCGAGTCGTCGAGCGACCTGCTCGTCATGAATTGCGACGAGTACTACTCGTACAACGCCCTTGCCGGCCTCGTGAAGAGTGGCGAAGACGAGACCATGCGCTGGGATCCGTGGGAGCTCGTCACCGAGTCGGTCTCGCGCATGAAGCGCAACGGCGATGTCATGCGCTCCGATCGCCTCAAGCAGGTGATGCAGGAGATCGACGCGAGCTTCGACGAGAAGAACCTCGGCCATCCGAAGTTCTCGCGGTTCGTCCAGGAGGCGCAGCAGCGCGGCCTCCTGCGCGTGACCAAGTTGGAAAGTGGACAGCTGGAGATCGACGCACCGGAGGGCGCGGCGGCGCCCGAGCGCGCGGAGGCGAAGGACGGCGCGGCCGCCACCGCATCGACCGCGACGGACGCGGAAGGCGCGTCGCCTTCAGCGACCGCTGGCGCGGAGCGCGGAGAGCGTGATCGGGATGATCGACGTGGTCGCCGCGGACGTCGCGGGCGCGGCCGCGATCGCTTCCGTGATCGCGAGGGCGGTGAGGCGCCGGTCGATGCCGGCGCGGAGGGCGCGGACGCCGTGGTGGCCGGCGAGGCGCCGCTCGATGAAACGGTCGAGGTGCCGGTGCTGGCCAAGACGCCGGCGGCCCCGCCGGCCGATGTGCCCCTCCGCCTCGAGCCGGAAGGCATCAAGCCGCTGGCCGATGACATCGGCCGCAGCGGCGAGCGCCTGACGCGTAACGACGCGTTCGATCTGGTGCGTCGCGCGGTCGAAGCGCTCGTGACTGGCGAGGATGCCACCACCGCCATGGCGGTGCGGCACAAGGCGTTCGAGCTCCTCGGTCGCGACAGCGAGTCGCTGGCGTCGCGGATGTTCGAGCGCATCCTGCAGGACGCGCACGATGCGAACATGATCGACCTGCGTCGTCGCGGGCACGATTGGGAGGTCGCGCGCGCGGCCGACGCCGCAAGCATCGTCGAGCAGCTCAAGGCGGTCGACGAACAGCACGCCGCCGAGAAGAAGGCGGCGCAGGCGCTGCTCCCGGCGGCGCCGCGGGGCATGGGCGCCCGTGGCATCGGTGGCCGCGGCAAGGCGGCCGGTCCGCCGCCCGAGCTGCTGATGGTGGGTGTGGTGGGTGCGTCCAAGCCCGCGGCGACGAACGGCGCGGCGGCACCGACTCCGGCTGCCGCGGCTCCGGCGGCTGCGCCGGCTGCTGCTCCGGCTCCGGCGGCGTCGGTTTCGACCTCGGCAGCGACGCCGGTCGTCGATCCGGCCCCGGCGAAGGCCCGGAAGGGCGCCAAGCCGGTTGCCAAGGCTCCAGCCAAGGCGCCCGCCAAGAAGGCCGCCAAGGCGCCCGCCAAGGCCGCCAAGCCCGCGGCCAAGTCCGAGCCTGCGCCAGCCGCCAAGAAGGCCGCCAAGGCCCCGGCAAAGGCCGCGAAGGCCCCCGCCAAGAAGGCGGCCAGGAAGAAGTGACGCTCTACGGCGCCCCCCTGCCGGCCGCGTTCTACGACCGCGAGCCGGACCGGGTCGCCCGCGAACTGCTCGGGGCCGTTCTCCGCATGGAGGACGGCCCCGACGTCGTCAGCGGCCGGATCGTGGAGACCGAGGCCTACCTTGGTCCCCACGATCCCGCGTCGCACTCGGCGGTGGGACGCACCGCCCGGACCTGGCACATGTTCGGCCCGCCCGGCACGGCGTACGTGTACTTCATCTACGGCATGCACTGGTGCGTGAATGCCGTGACGCGCGAGGAAGGTTATGGGAGCGCGGTGCTCATCCGAGCGCTCGAGCCGCTGGAGGGCGTCGAGCGGATGCGCGCCCGACGCCCGCGCGCCCGCCGCGATGCGGATCTCTGCAATGGACCCGGCAAGCTCTGCGCTGCCCTCGGCATCACCCGCGACTTCGACGGCGCGTCATTGACCGGCGGCTCAGCGCTCACGATCTGTGCGGGCACCCCAATCCCCGCTGCGCACATCGCGATCGGTCCGCGCATCGGCATCTCGAAAGCCGTGGACTGGCCGCTGCGTTTCGTCCTCTCATCGGGACTTTCAAGGGGTCGGAGTTCTTGAACTCTTCCCGTTTTTCAAGGTTTCACGGAGTCTTTCAAGGGGTCAGAGTTCTTGAAAGTTTCGTGCATTCCATTGCAATGAAACACTTGCGTCCGTGCACGTTACGGAATTTCAACAACTCTGACCCCTTGAACGCCTCTTAAACGCGTTGAACGGACCCGCGATTTCAACAGCTCTGACCCCTTGAATGCTCCTGACCCCTTGAATGCTCTTGAATGCTGACGCCTTGAACGGGTTAGCGGGTGATCGGGTAGAGATGGATCTCGGGGACGCCAGTGTCGGCGTTCAGGACCTGCCCCAGCAGATAGTCCCGGCCGATTTCGAATACCTCGAGCACGGCGGGGAGTGAGAGGCGCGCGGCCACGGTGCCGTTCGGGCGAAAGACGGTCCACGCCACGGTCGGTTGCTTCGCACTCGGAAACGCCTGGACCCACACGAGGTCCTCGGCGTCGACAATCACGGCGCGCGTCGCGGGGAGTGCCTTCGGACGCGGCATCCGGCGCAGCCCCTCTTCCGTGCGCTTGCGTGTCGTCTCGCCGTGCGACGCGACCTGTCGCTCGATCTCGGCGTCGATGTCGGCGTCGGATGTCGGTACCGGCACATACGGCGCCCGCAGCGCGGGGCGGGGCGAGCCGTCCAGACCGAACGCCAACAGCGTGAGACTGTCAGCGGTGGCGACATAGGCCGCCTGACTGCCGATCGCGAGCCGTGTCTCCCGGCCCAGAACCAGCGGCGCGGTGCCGGTGGGGGCGCCATCCGCCGTGGTGGTGCCAAACCGTTCGGAGCCGGGCAGCAGGCCGAGCGTCGTGCCTTTCTCGCCGTCGGCGCCGGTCACCCAGAACCGCGTGTCGGCACGAAACACCCCCTTCTTAAAGGCGCTCGTGGGCTCCCAGCCCATGTGCACGAACTGCCCCTTCGCGTTGCACTCCAGCCGATAGGTCTGATCGGCGAAGCGAAAGCTGCGTGCAACGGTGAGGTCGGGATTGAACACCAGCACGCGGTTCGCCTCGATGTCACCCGTGTACAGCAGCGAGCCGCAGCGCTTG
This sequence comes from Gemmatimonas sp., assembly GCA_039809645.1. Lineage (GTDB taxonomy): Bacteria > Gemmatimonadota > Gemmatimonadetes > Gemmatimonadales > Gemmatimonadaceae > Gemmatimonas. The sequence goes on along the minus strand of JBDHVK010000035.1, from coordinate 310 downwards.
AGCCAGAGCAGATAGTCCACCTCGCCTGGCCCTTTGCCTTTCCGCGCCGCCTTCTTCACGAGGGCACCCTTCGCATCGAACACCAGCATGGCGTAGTCACCGCGGTTGCCCACGACGATCTGACCGTTCGGCAATCGGGTGGCACCGGCGATGGCATTGAGCAGGGCACTCGACTCGTCGGTCGCGCCAATGCGCACCGCCGGCGCACTCGCGACGCGCAACGATTGGGCTCCCGCCGAGGAAACCGTCAGGGCGAGCGCGACAGCAGCAGGAAACAGGGCGCGCATTGCAGGACTCCATTGAGGGAAAC
>JBDHVK010000034.1:0-29375 GCA_039809645.1 Gemmatimonas sp. | reverse complement strand
CGGTCGGCGGAGGGCAGCGCGTCGGCCTCGGCCGCGAGCGTGGCCTTGTCGAGACCGGTCGCCTCCGAGAGCCGCGTCAAGTACAGGTCGCGCGTCAGCGGATCGGCGGCCGAGCGGATGGTGGGCAGCAGCCGATCCAGTGCCCGTCGACGCAACTTGAGGTCGGCGAACATGCCTCGGCGTTCGACCATCTGCACCTGCCGATCGAACAGGTCGATCGCCTGGCTGAGCTGCGCCTCCATGGCTGCGCGACCATGTGCTCGCACGAAGGAGTCCGGATCTTCCCCCTCGGGCAGCGACACCACGCGCACCGTGGCCTTGGTGCGCAGCAACTCGTGCCCCGAGCGAAAGGTGGCCTTCTGTCCGGCCTCATCGCTGTCGTACAGCAGATACACTTCCTGTGCGTAGCGCATGAGCAGCGCGGCCTGCTCCTCCGTCAGCGCCGTGCCCAACGGTGCCACGGCCTCTTCGATGCCCGCGAGTGCCAGTCGCATGACGTCGAGATACCCTTCGACGATGATGGCGCGTTCGGCTCGCCGCATCGCTTGCTTGGCGGTGTGCAACCCGTACAGCGTGCGCCGCTTCTGGAAGACGACCGATTCCGGGCTGTTGAGATACTTGGGTTGTTCATCACCCATCGCCCGGCCGCCGAAGCCCACCATGCGCCCGAGTTCGTCGAGAATCGGGAACATCACGCGACCACGGAAGCGCACGCGCGGTTCGGTGTCGCCCTCGCGCAGCGCCAGCAATCCGCACTCGAGCTGCCGACTGTCGTCCATCCCGAGCGTATGCAGATAGCGGCGCAGTGCCTGCGCATCACGCGGTGCGAACCCGAGGCCGAAACGGTCGCGCGCGGCGAGATCGAGGCCACGCCCTTCGAGATACTGCCGGGCATCCCGACCCACACTCTCATCGCGCAACTGTTGCTGAAACCACTCCGCCGCGGCCGTCAGTGCCTCGTAGTTGGGCGCGTTCGGATCGGGCGCCGCGGCCCGCCGCGGGGCATCGATGACCTCGATGCCAACCTTCTCGCCGATGAGTTTCACCGCCGACGGCCAGTCCAGTCCGAGTCGCTTGCGCACGAACGTGAAGACATCGCCGCTCTCATGACAGACGAAGCAATGATACGTGCCCGTTGCCGGCGTGACGGAGAAGTTGGGGTTCTTGCCCTGATGAAACGGACACGGGCCTCGCCAACTGCCACCGGATCGCTTCAGCGGAACGAACTCGCCGATGATCGCGACGGCATCTGCGCTCGCGCGAACGCGCTCAACGACGTCGTCAGGGATCATGGGTGAGTGGCGCAACTGGGCATACAGGGAATCAAGCGCGCGACTGCGCGGGCCGCCATGCTGCGATCAGGTCAGCTCTGCCACCGTGACGCCAGCCCCACCCTCGTTCCAGGCGCCCAACCGGAACCCGCTCACGCGCGTGTCCTTCTTGAGCATCTCACCAACCCGCGCGCGCAAGGCCCCGGTGCCCTTGCCGTGAATGATCCGCACCTCGCGCAGATCATTGCGCACGGCGGCATCGAGCGCCTGCAGCACCTGATCGTCGACCTCGTCGACCCGCAAGCCGCGGACATCGACCTCGCGAACCGGCTCGACGTCGGGGACATCACCAACCAGGTTCACCTTCACCGTCGGTGGCGGCGCTGCTGCAGTGCGCGTGAGTTGCGCCAACGGCACCGACAGCGTGAGCGATCCGACCGTCACGCGCGCCTCGCCGCCGCGCAGTTGTACGATGCGCCCGACCTTCCCGTCGAGGGTGCCCACGAGCACGGTGTCGCCCACCGCGAGCGGCGCGACCCTCGCCGCCGAACTCGAGGACGCGCGCGGTGTGGCAGGGCCAACGGCGCCGCCGGACCGCTTCTGTTCCGCTCGCGCCTTGTCACGCGCACCACGCTGCTCGACCGCCTCGAGCGCGCCCTGCTGCTGCGCCGCCGCCTCCTCGATGGAGCGGCGCACGGCGCGCGCGGCGTCGTCGAAGGCGGTGGTCGTTTCGGCGGCGCTGGCGCGAATGTCGGCAATGGCCCGTTCGACCTGACCACGCGCTTCGAGGAGATAGCGACGGGCTTCCTGCCGAGCATGCCGCTCCGCCTCGCGCTCACGCTCGCGCACCTTGAGCTCGCGATCGCTCACGGTGGCGACGCGCGAGCGGAGCTTGTCGTTCTCTCGCTCCATGAGACGCTCGCGGTCGGTGAGGGCCGCCTCGCGCGCCTCCACATCGGCAAGCAGCACCGCGAGATCGCGCTCTCCCACCGGCAGCCGCTCCTCGGCTCGACTGATCACCGATTCAGGCAACTGCAGCCGACGCGCGATGCTCAGTCCGTAGCTGCGGCCCGGAACGCCCTTGAGCAGGCGGTACGTGGGGGCCAACTGCGCCGCGTCGAACTGCAGCGACGCGTTGACCACGCCGCCGACTTCCGTCGCCAACAGCTTGAGCTGCCCGAGGTGGGTCGTGGCGAGTGTCAGCGTCCCGCGCTGCGTGAGCGTCTCCAGGATGGCGCCCCCCAGTGCGGCCCCTTCGGCCGGGTCCGTGCCCGACCCGAGCTCATCGATCAGCACCAACGAATCGGCCGTCGCCGAGCGAAGGATCTCCCCGAGGTTCTTGAGATGCGCGCTGAAGGTGGACAGGCTCGCCTCAATGCTTTGCTCGTCGCCGACGTCCGCGTACATGTCGTCGAAGACCGGGAGTCGACTGGTGGCTCCCACCGGCGCGGGCACCCCCGTTTGCGCCATGGCGGCCAGCAGGCCGATGGCCTTCAGCAGGACGGTCTTGCCGCCCGTATTGGGCCCCGAGACGAGCATGGTGCGCTCCTCAGGGGCCAGCGTGAGATCGAACGGCACGACGGACGTGCCCCCTGCGAGCAACAGCGGGTGGCGCCCATCGATGATGCTGAAGCCTTCGCTCGGTGCGGCGAATGCCAGCGGCGCACAATTGGCTTCGATGCTGTAGCGCGCCCGCGCGTACAGCGCGTCGAGCGCCACGAGCGCATCGAACGCCGCGAGCATGCTGTCGTGATACGGACGCAGCTCCTCCGTGAGTTCGCGGAGCACGCGATCGACCTCGCGTTGCTCTTCGATCTCGAGTTCGCGCACGCGATTGCCGAACTCCACGGCCGCCGGCGGCTCGACAAAGACCGTGGCGCCGGTGCCCGAGCTGTCATGCACGATCCCGCCGACGTACCCCTTCGCCTCGCGACGCATCGGAATGACCCAGCGGCCATTGCGCATGGTGACCGACAGGTCACTCACCTGATGATGCGGTTCGAGCTTGGCCATCTCGCGCTCGAGGAGGCGAACGAGTTCCCCTTCGGCCTGCCGCAACTCCTTGCGGACCCGGCGCAGCGCGGGCGAGGCGTCGTCCCGCACCGTGCCGTCATCACTGATCGCGCGTGCGATCGCGTCCTCGCGAACCCGCAGGTCCACCAAGGCTTGCGCGTACATGGTGAGATACGCGAGCGGTATGGCAGGGCGTCGCGGATCTCGCAGCGCTTCGCGCATTCGGCGCGAGGACCGGAGCAGTGTGGCGCCAGCGAGCAGTTCGAGCGCGCTCCATGTGAGCCCCTCGATTCGAAGGCGACGCAGTGCCTCGCCCAGCTCGGGGATGGGTTCGGTGGGCCACCCCAATTCGCTCTGCAGCAGCACCCGCACGGCGTTCACCCGGGCGTGCTCCGCTTCGATCCACTCGCGGTCGGTGCGCGGGCGCATCGCGCGCACAGCGGCGGCACCTGGCGCCGACGAGGCCCGGCCGGCCACGTGGGCCATCAGCCGGGGAAACTCAAGAATTCCGAGCGCGTGCGCGTTCATGGACCTACCCTACCCCGACTAGCGCGCCGCGAGTTCCTCGCGGGCAATGGCGTTGATGACGCCGCCTTCCACGCGGCCCTTGAACGCGGGCATGACCTTGCCCATCACGGCGCCCACGTTGGCCGCGCCGCCTGCGATGGCCGCGCGCACCGCCGCGCGGATCTCCGCCGGATCGACCTGTGCCGGAAGGTACGCTTCCAGCGCGGTGATCTCGTCCTGCTCCTTCTGGAGGAGGTCGGTACGTCCGGCCTTCGCGTACAGTTCGACGGACTCGCGGCGCTTCTTGACCCCTTTGCGCACGACATCGAGCACATCGTCGTCCGTCAGGGCCCGGCGCAATTCGAGCTCACGATTCTTGGCCTCGGCGATGATCATGCCGAGGAGGAGCACGCGTTCCTTGTGCTGCTCGCGCCGAGCGGTTGCCTGATCACCCTGCAATCGCGCCAGCAGCGTCGCACTCTCCGATCCGCTGCCGGCGTCCACGGGGTGACTCACCCGTTGCGCGTACGCCGGTTCTTGCGAACGGCCGCGTTCATCTTGCGCTTACGACGCTCCGACGGCTTCTCGTAGTGACGATGCTTACGCAGGTCGGAGAGGATGCCGGCCTTCTCGCACTTCTTCTTGAAGCGCTTGAGCGCACGCTCGAAATTCTCGTCCTCGTGGATGATGACTTCGGACAAACTGAGCCTCGGAGTGGTCGCGAAAATGGGTGACAGGATCGCCGACGGGAATGCGGCGCGCTCGCCCCTTTCGGGGCAGCCTTGAATCCTACCTGACCCGGCTGGTCGGGTCAAGGTCTTCGGCGTGGTCCAAACGGCGGCTAATTGCCGGGCCGACCGCGAGTTAGCGGGACCCGTCCGGGGGCCCGACTCATCCCGGCGGCCAGTGGAACTGGCGACCCCCCAAAACGTGGAAATGGAGGTGCGGCACCGTCTGCCCGCCATCCGGCCCCGTATTGGTCACCACCCGGTAGCCGCTCGCCGCCAATCCCTCGGCCGCGGCCACCTCGCGAGCCAGGCCGAGTACGGCCGCCATCACCGCATCCGGCAGCGGCTCGGCGAGCGATGCCACATGAGTCCGCGGGATCACCAACACGTGCGTGGGCGCCTGCGGATGCAGGTCCCGGAAGGCGATCGCGTGCTCGTTCGAGCCGATGATCGTGGCCGGAATACTCCCGGCTGCGATGCGGCAGAAGATGCAGTCGGACATCTCAGGCAGACTCCAGCGAAGGAGAGGACGCCGCCGCGGCGTTGGCGCCGGACAGCGCGGTACGGGCGATGGCGAGTGCGGCCAGCCCAGCCGTTTCAAAGCGCAGAATGGAGGGTCCAAGATTGGCCCGCCGAAACCCCGCCTGCTCGAGCGCCAGCAACTCGTCGCGCTCGATGCCGCCCTCGGGACCGACGGCAATCACGACCGGGTCACGTAGTGGCGCCGACGTTGCGCCCACCAGCGGCGGTCCGGCCGGGTCCAGCACGATCCGATCACCGGCGGGGGCGGCCAGAATCGCTCGCTCCAGGGTGGCTTCCGGAAACGGCTGCGGCAGCCATGCCCCTTCCGATTGCGCGAGTGCGCCCTCCATGCGGGCCCGCACCTTGGCCTGAAAGTTCACGCCTTCGCCTCGCGGGGAGACAGAGCGAGAACGACGCCACAGCACCGGGCGCCAGCTGGTCGCCCCCAACTCGGCGGCCTTCTCGGCCAGCCAGAGCATGCGATCCCGATCGGCCACGGGCACGAGCAGGTGAACCTCAGGGAGCGGCGGCACATCGGCGACGCTCGTCACCTCGAGATGCACCTGCGACTTCGTCAGCAGCACGACGTGCCCTTCCCCGATGTGCCCCTGCCCGTCGCGCAGTCCGACAACGGCCCCCGCCGCCAAGCGAAGCACCCGCATATGCCGCGCGGCGTTCTCGTCCAGGACACAGGGGCTCCCCACCGCGAATGGATCGGCGGTGACGAACTGTGGCCGACCGGCGGCTATGCCCTCGCGATCGAGACCGACCACCAGATCTCCTCCGCGTCCTCGGCGAGCACCCGCCAGCCGTGCGCCGAGAGCACGCCGAGCATGGTGTCGCGCTCTTCTCGCAGAATGCCGCTGAGGATCGCCGTGCCGTTCTCAGCGAGCCCCATGGCAATGATCGGCAGGAGTTCGATGAGCACCGACGAGATGATGTTGGCCAGCACGAGCTGGACTGGAGCCACCAGCGGGAGCAATGCGGCCGCGTCGCCCTCGATGACGTGCACGCGATCGGCCACGCCATTGCGCGCGACATTCGCCTCGGCGTCGGGAATCGCGTCGCTGTCGAGCTCGATGGCATACACACGCGCGGCGCCGAGTTTGGCGGCCGCAATGGCCAGCACCGCGCTCCCCGCACCCAGATCGGCGACGATGGCGTTGGGCGTGAGCTGTGCGGGGAGCAGGCGAACCACACCCCGGGTGGTCGCGTGCTCGCCGGTGCCAAACGCCATCCCGGGATCGATCACGATCGTCACGTCGGGATCCCGCCCCTCCGCCAACCAGGGCGGCGTCACGGTGAGCGAGCCGAGCGTGTGCGCCGCGATCCGCGACTTCCACGCTTCGCTCCAATCGATATCCGGCACCGGCGCGGTTTCGATCACGACCTGCTCATCCGCCTCGGTGAGCGCGAGATGCACGGCCTCGAGATCGGTACCCGGCGGAAAGTGAGTCACGAGCGCGAGCCCATCTTCGTGCACGCCCTGCGCGCCCACGGCAAACAACGCCGCCATGCAGGCCTCGCGCGCCACATCAGACGCCGCATCGGGCTGTACCCGCACACTGATCCACCGCTGGGGATTCGCCTCAGGCACCGAGCGCTTCCTTCATCTTGGACCAGAACCCCTTCTCGCGCTGCGGCGGCGCCGCGCCCTGCAACTGCGCGAGTCGCTCGATCGTGTGCTTCTCGTCGCCTTCCACCGACTGGGGCGTCCAGAGCTGGACCTTCACGTGCAGGTCACCCACCCCGGACGCATTCACGCGCGGCAGTCCGCGTCCGCGCAGGTGAAACACGGTACCGCTCTGCGTCCCGGATGGGACGCGCAACGAGAGCTCACCGGTGAGTCCCGGCACCCGAATGTCCGCGCCGAAGACGAGCTGCGGATAGGTCACCAGCGCTTCGCAGAACAGATCCTCGCCATCCCGATCGAAGCGCTCATCGTCTTCCACCTCGAAGACCACCAGCACATCGCCACGCGTGCCGCCGCGAGGCCCGATGTTGCCCGCGCCGCGGAGTGTCATGTACTGCCCCGTCGCCACACCCGGCGGGACCTGAATCTTGAGCGTGCGTTCCGCGCGGACGCGCCCTTCTCCGCGGCACTTCTTGCACGGGCTGGCGACGACGACCCCTTCGCCGGCGCACGTGGGACATGGCGCGACCGACACGAACTGCCCGAAGAACGAGCGCTGCGCGCGACGCACTTCGCCGGCGCCGCCGCAGGTGCCACACGTCTGTGGCTTGGTCCCCGGCTCGGCGCCGCTCCCTTCGCACTTGTCGCACGACTCGAGCACCTTGAGCGTCACGGTGCGCTCCACCCCGGTGGCCACTTCGGCCAGCGTGAGCGTGAGCGGCAGCTTCATGTCGGCACCGCTGCGCGGACCGCGACGTCCGCCGCCGGCCGCACCGCCGAACACGTCGCCAAAACCGAAGTCGCGCATGAAGATGTTGAGCGCCTCGGAGAGATCGACGTGCTGATACTGCTGCTGGCCGCCGCCCCCCCGCAAACCGGCTTCACCATAGCGATCGTACGCGGCGCGCTTCTGGGCATCGCGCAGCACGTCGTAGGCTTCGGTGATCTCCTTGAACTTCTCTTCGGCTTCCTTCGATCCGCCATTGCGGTCGGGATGCCACTGCGTCGCCAACCGGCGATACGCCTTCTTGATATCGTCGTCGGAAGCGTCGCGCGGTACGCCGAGGACCGCGTAAAAATCAGCCATGGACAAATCCGGGGTTGGCCGGGAAGCAGACGTGACCGGCGCCCGCCATCGGACCGTGTGCCCGGGCGAGCTTAACCGTGGAAATATCGAGGGTTCAGGGCGTGTTTTCGAGGGGCGCGAGCCGGTTTTTTGGCCCTGGACGCCCCTCGACCCCCGCTAGCAGAGGAGGTCGCTGACGAGCCGGGAGGTGTGCTCCACCAGCGCGATGACCTTGTCGTACGGCATGCGCGTCGGGCCGATGACACCAATCACGCCACTCAGCGTCCCGGCGCTGTACTCGGACGTGACGACCGTGAACGGTTCGAGCTTCGGGTCGCCGTGCTCGTTGCCGATGGTGATCGAGATCCCGGGGCCAGACGATCGCGAGGCGAGCAGCGTGGCGAGTTGCTGCCGCGTCTCGGTGAGTTCCATCAACTGGCGCATCCGATCACCGCTCGCGAATTCGGGCTGATCGGCGAGCCGCGAGGCGGGACTGATCACCACGCTGTCGAGGGGCAGCGGTTCGGCGGCCCGGCCGAACATCTGATCGCCTTCCTGCACGAAGATGTTGAGCAGTTCCGCCGCTTCGACCGTGGTCTGGACGTCACGCAGGCGGGCGGCGAGCGACGTGCGCACCTCGGTCAGCGTCAATCCGGCCAGACGCTCGTTCAGCACGATCGTGACGCCGATCAGTGCCTCATCGGCGATCACGCCGGGCACTTCGACGAAGATCGTGCGCACGGCACCGCCGGTGAGGCTCAGCACCATGAGCAGGCGATCGCTCGAGACTCGCACCAGTTCCACCTGCCGGAGCGTGGACTTTTCGAGACGCGGGCCGAGGGCGACCCCGAGTTCCTGGGTCAGGATCCCCAGCGACTGCGCGGCGCGACGGAGGATCACTTCGATCGCGGAGCCGCCAGACGAGAGCTGTTCACGCAGATGCCGTCGCTGCTCACCGGACAAGGGATCGACCCGCATGAGCGAGTCGACATAGGTGCGGTAGGCCTTGTCGGTCGGAATGCGACCCGCGGACGTGTGAGGATGAAAGAGGAACCCCTTCTCCTCGAGATCACTCATCGTGTTGCGAATCGTGGCCGGTGAAATCCCCAGGCCGAACCGACGCGAGAGCGTACGCGAGCCGGCGGGCTCCGCCGTCGCCACGTAGCTGTGGATCACTGCTTCGAGAACCTGCCGCTCCCGCTCGGAGAGCTCACCGCCATGCGCCATGGCCGAACGCTACGAACGGCTTCGGAACGCTGTCAAGTCGGCGGCCAGCGCATCGAGGCGCAGCCAGCCGACGGCAGTGCAGATCAGGCGCACGTCGTCGGCAGTCTCCTGAACGGTGACCCACCCGGCCTCGCGCCACTTCGCGACATGCGCCACTTCGTCGGCGGAGACCGACAACCCCGCCTGCGTCCGCAACCCGAGGTACACGGTTTCCGCGAGCACATTCTCGGCGTTCAGGCGCTCGACGGCGCCCAGTGGATCGTCGCCCCGTTCGAGCGCCGCGGACCAGGCGGCGTAGGCCTCCACGTTGGCCCGTCGGCTCGCGCCGTCGAATCCATGCGCCGACGGACCGAGCCCGATGTACGGGACGCCCCTCCAGTACGCGCTATTGTGCACGGCGTGGTGTGCAGGTCGCGCGTAGTTGGACACCTCGTAGTGCTCGTATCCGGCGGCGGCGAGCAGCTCGTGGGCCAGCAGGAACTCTCGTTCATAGCGCACCTCGGAGGCCTCCTCCACGGTCCCGCGCGCGTGCCAGCGCCCGAGCGGCGTGTGAGTCTCAATCGTGAGACCGTAGAGCGACAGGTGCGGCGGTGCGAGCGCGATGACCTCCTGGAGATCGCGCTCCCAGCCACGCGTGATCCCCTCTGGAGTCGCGAAGATCAGATCGAGCGAGAGGGCGTCGATGCCTCCCTCACGCGCTGCCGATACCGCACGTCGCGCCATGTCCGCGTCGTGCACGCGATGCATCCACCGCAGTACGGCGTCGTCAAAGCTCTGCGTACCAATGCTGAGCCGATTGATGCCGGCAGCGCGCCACGCGCGCACGGCCTCCACCGAGATGTCTTCCGGATTGGCCTCGAGGGTGACCTCCGCATCGTCGGCCCACTCCACGTGGGTGCGCAGCGTGTCGAGCAGGGCGGTGACCCCGTCGGCGCCCAACCGGGACGGCGTACCGCCGCCGAGATACACGGTGCGCAGCGACGCCGCCTGCGCACCGACCTCGCGCTGGCGACACTCGCGGTCGATGGACTGGGCGAAGGCACGCCATGGCACCTCCCGTCGCACGGCGATGGAGAAGTCGCAGTAGCTGCACCGCCGTGCGCAGAAGGGCACATGCACGTACAGGTGCCGAGCGAGGCTCACCGCGCGTGTGGTCAGGCGAGTGCCGAGCGAATGCGTCCGGCGGCGTCGAAGTACACCAGCCCGTCGATCTCGAGCAGGCCGAGCGCGCCCTGGATGGCCGGCAATGCGAGCGCGGTGCGGGCAGCGATCGCCGCGGGGGTGTCGGCACCGAGTTGGATGGCATCCCACACCTGCGCCGCCTCCCCGTTCAGCACCGGGCCGTGCGGCGGTCGCGCGGCGATGTCGAACAGCGACAGCAGGTCGGCCGGTTCGAGAATGGGTACCGCATTGTGCGAGCGCATGAGCGCATTGCTGCCGCGGGAGCTCGGAACGTCGACGGCATTGGGCACGATGGCCACGCGCCGCGCGAGCTCAGCGGCGAAGTTGGCGGTGTATAACGCGCCGCTCTTCTCAGGCGCCTCGACGATCACCGTGACCTGTGCGAGCGCCGCGATGAGGCGATTGCGTTGCGGAAACGCGCCGCCGTGGCCGGTGCTGCCCGCCGGGAACTCGCTGATGAGCAGACCTTTGGCCGCGATCTCCTCCTGCAGGCGGCGATGGCGCGGGGGATAGGGAACATCGGGACCGGTCCCGAGCACCGCGACGGTGCGTCCGTCCACGGCGAGCGCCGCCTCGTGGGCCGCGCCATCGATGCCCCGGGCGAGCCCGCTCACCACACAGATGCCGGCCTGCGCGCAGGCGGTCGCCAAACTCCGCGCCATGCGAATGCCGTACGGCGTCGCGTTGCGGGTGCCCACGATCGCGACGGCGGGAGGTTCGGCGATCGCGAACGTGCCGCGGGTATAGATGCGCGCCGGCGGATCGTCGAGTTCCTTGAACACCAGCGGATAGGCCGCGTGGTCGTCAGGGACCTCGACGACGCGCATCAGCGCGCCGCGGTCGTCACGGGAGCAGCTGGGCATCCTTCTCGACCTTTTCGGCGGCTGCGCGCATTGACAGCAGTTGACGCCACCACGCATCGAGCAGCGCATCGAGCCCCATGCGCCCGGCCGCGCTGATCGAAAACATGCCGAATGCACCGGCGGCCTCGACTTCGGGCACGTAGTGCTCGCCGAGCAGGTCGAGCTTCGTGAACACGACGCAGAAGGGTTTCTGGGCGAGTGCCTCGGAGTACGCCGCCACTTCATGTCGGAGCTGATCGAGCTCCGCCTGCCAGTCCATGGCATCGATCGGAATCATGAACGCCAGCAGGCGCGTGCGCTCGATATGCCGGAGGAACTGGAGGCCAAGTCCCTTCCCTTCATGGGCCCCCTCGATGATGCCGGGAATGTCGGCTACCACGAACGTGCGATGATCGCTGAGTGGCACCACGCCGAGGTTGGGCGACAACGTGGTGAAGGGATAGTCGGCGATCTTGGGGCGCGCCGCCGAGATCACCGAGAGCAGCGTGCTCTTGCCCGCATTGGGTTGTCCCACGAGCCCCACATCGGCGATGAGCTTGAGTTCGAGTTCGAGCGTGCGCGCCTCGCCCTCTTCGCCGGGCTGCCACTCGCGCGGCGCCTGATGCGTGGCCGTGACGAAGAAGGCGTTCCCCTTGCCCCCTCGGCCGCCCTTCGCGACCAACACGCTGTCGCCATCCTCGAGCACTTCACCGAGGAGCTCGTTGGTTTCCGCGTCGCGAATGACCGTGCCAGGGGGCACCGGCAGGATGATGTCCGCGCCGGACTTGCCGGTACGATTGGAGCCTTCGCCGTGCTGACCGCGTTCGGCGGCCCACTTGTCGCGATAGGTGTAGTCGAGGAGCGTGGCCAGGTTCCGATCGGCGCGCACGAGCACATCGCCGCCGCGACCGCCGTCTCCACCATCGGGGCCGCCCAGCGGCACGTACTTCTCTCGGCGGAAGGACGTCTGTCCCGATCCACCGGTGCCAGCTTCGACTTTGACGAGGACGCGATCTACGAACATGGAGCCTGGAGTTGAATGAATGGAACCACCGCGAACAGCGGGAACCGCGTTCGCCCTACTTGCCGAGCACGCGCGCCCAGAGCCCCTGGGTCCGCTTCACATCATCCTCATCGAGAAACGGCGCCACGACGGCCAGCGCCGCCGTCACCACGTCCGGCGCGGCGCCCGCATGCAACGCCCCGTGCAGATGGGAATGCAGCTGGCGATCCTGCCGAGCGATGGCGCAGGCCGCAACGATGCAGAGTTCGCGGCGTGCCAAGTCGAGCGGCGGACGCGAAAGCACCTTGCCGTACCCTTCTTCGATCATCCACTGATCGAGCGCCGGGTGCAGCTCCCGAATGTTGACCCGCAACCGCTCGTAGAAGCGCCCGTAGACCGTGGCGCAGGTGGCTTCTCCCTGCGCCCGTCGGCTGTCCGGATGGTCGATGGCGTACGGATCGACCGTCGGCGCCGAACGTCCTGAGATCCGCCGCCACTCACGTGCGGCATTGAGTGCGCGTGGAAACCCGGCGAACAGATAGGTCTGCAGGATGACTTCCTCGACCCACTCCGGGCGGACGCCAGCGGCGGCCACAGCGAGTTGATCCCGCACTTGCGCCTCGCTCCCGCCGGCGAGCAAGGCGGCGAGGGTCACCAGCGAGGCCGTCTCCGCATCCCACGCAGACAGCATAGTGTCATCCGGCGATTGATGTCGCATCGAATCGACGCGCGACGTGTCATTCGAACGCGTGGGTGAAGGGGATGGCGCGTTCACGGGCTGAGCTCCAGGCGATCGCCCACATCGAGATCGCCCACGACGATGGTGCCCACCGGCTCACCGCGGGTGTTCCGCACGCTGCGACGAATGTGGTCGCGCAGCGCATCGGGCAGCGGGTCCGGGAGCGCGCCGTAGGCGTCGAGCAGCGCGAGCACCGCCGGGTACTGCGCACGAGGGGCTCCGTCCTCGACCTTGATGGCGAAGCCGATCGCGCGATCGACGATGGCGAACGTGTGTACGCCCTCTGCGCCGATTTTGCACACCACGTTCCCACCACACGCGTCCATCAACACGGTGTCGAAGCGGTCGGTGCCGCCCACGAGAAACGGCTGCGCGGTCATGGCGCTCACGACGCGCCGCGCCGGCCCATCACCCTGCGCGGCGGCGTGGACGAGGCGCGCATAGGAGAAGGCCATGTTGGCGAGCGGCAAACGGAACACCGAGACGCCGCAGCCGTCGACCCCCACCCCGATCTCGCGTGCCGGGAGGGCCGCCCATTCGGCCACGGCATCGAGACAGTCTTGCTGCACGGGGTGTGCGGGCGACTCGTAACCGGTCGTGGACGCGTCGACTTGACGCGCCCGCGCCAGCATCGCCGCGTGCTTGCCGGAACAGTTGTTGTGAAGCCTCGTCGGGCGCTCGCCGGACTGCGCGAGCAGGCGCGCGCCGCGGGAGGCCAGCGGTTCGTGCGGGCCGCAGGCAAGGTCACCCTCCTCGAGGCCCAACGAGGCCAGCATCGCCTGCGCGATGGCGACATGCTCCGGCTCGCCACCGTGCGAGGCGCACGCCAGCGCGAGATGCTGCACGTCCCAACCCAGCGCGTCGAAACCGCCACTCCGCAGCAGGGGCATCACCTGGAACGGCTTCGCGCAGGAGCGCCACCACACCCCGAGTTCGGGGTCGCGGGCGCCAGCCAGCATCGTGCCGTTAGCGTCCACCACGGCGGCGTGCACGCGATGGCGCGACTCGACCGCGGCACTCCGCGTGACGAGCACGTCGAGTGACCGCGGTTCCAGCGGCGCTCGGAAGCCATGGCCGACCGGCTGCCCGGCCGGCGCGAGAAAGTCAGGAATCCACACGAAGGGAAGATAATCCCCCGGGGCCCGGATCCCGGCCCTGGCCTCCGACGGCCTACTTACGGGCGGCCAGTAGGACCCCGCCGAGCACCAGGGCGCCGCCCAGCAGCGTCAGCGGACCCGGGACTTCGTGAATGCCGGGCAGCACCGCCGCCAGCAGCGTGGCGCCAACCGGCTCCCCGAGCGTCGTGAGATTCACCACGAACGCCGGCAGATGCCCGAGCGCCCAATTCATGCCGGTGTGTCCCAGGAGCATCGGGCCGATCGCGAGCCCCGCGAAGATTGCCAGCTCGCGGGGCGGCTGCTGGACGAGCGCGCGCCCGGTGAGCGTCGTGAGGACCACGCAGCTTACGAACGCCGCCCCATAGACAAGCGCAACGTACGGCCAGAGCCCCAACCGCTGACGAAGCCGGCGGCCGATCAGATAGTACCCGGCAGCCGTCACGGCGCCGATGACGGCGAGCAGGTCACCGAAGAGCGCGCGCGAGCCACCTCCGCTGACCGCCACTGCCAGCCCACCCAACCCGCCCGGTACGTCCGCGGCCCCCACCGTGAGGGCACCAAGGACGGCAAGGGACACGCCTGTCCACTGCCGGCGCGAGGGTGGTTCGCCCAACCACAACGCCGAAGCGGCCGCAATCAACACGGGCTGCAGATTCACGAGCGCGACCGACGCCGCGACGCTGGTGTAGCGCAGCGAAGCGTTCCAGGACCAGAAGTGCAGTGCGAGCAGGACGCCAGCGCCGATCGCCATCGCGTACTCACCGGCGCGCAGGTCACGGTACTCGCGCCACCCGCGCGTGAGCGCCAACGCGGCCCCCACGATGAGCATGGAGAACCCGAGGCGCCACGTGGCGATCACCAGCGGGTCCGCGCCGGAGAGTCGAATCAGCGGGGCGGCGAACGAGATGCCGATGAGCGACAGCGCGAGCACCAGCATCGGCGACGCGGTCGGGCGCGGCGCCTCGCGTCGCGCGGCAGTGGGGGGAGGCGTTGCGCTGTCGGTCACGGCGCCAAGGTAATGCGCGGAGCCCCCGGGCGGGTGTAGCTTCCGCGCATGACCTCCTGGATCTCCCGTGCGCGACTCGAGGCGCTCCTCGCGGCCGCGCGTTCCCAGCATGTCGTCATCGTGGGCGACGCGATGCTCGACGTGTACCTGCGTGGCGACGTCGATCGCATTTCACCGGAAGCGCCCGTCCCCGTGGTCCGGGTGCGTGACCGGAAGCTGGCCCTCGGCGGCGCCGCCAACGTCGCGCAGAACGTGGCGGCCCTGGGCGCCGGGTGCGATCTGGTGGCCGTGATCGGTGATGATCTGGCCGGCCAGACGCTGCGGGAACGGCTCACGAACGGCGGCATGCATGCGCGATCGCTGGTAGCCGTCGAGCGGCCAACGACAACCAAGACGCGCGTGATGGCGCGCTCGCAGCAGCTCGTCCGGTTCGATGAGGAAGACGACGCCGATCTCTCAGCCGCCGATGTCGCACGCGTGTTGTCGGCGATCGAGCAGGCGCTCCCCGACGCGACTGCGCTGGTCTTCGAGGACTACAACAAGGGCGTTCTCGTACCGGCCGTCATCGAGGGCGCCATTATGCTCGCCCGATCGCGCAACCTGCCCATCGTCGTCGATCCCAAGTTCCGCAACTTCTTCGCGTACCGCGGTGCGACGGTATTCAAACCCAATCGCCGCGAACTCGAGAGCGCGTTGGGGGCGGCGGTGGATCTCGATTCGCCGGCGGCGCTGCCGGAGACCTTTCGACGACTCGGCGTTGAGCACCTGCTGCTCACGCTGGGCGAGCGCGGCATGGCGCTCGTGTCACCCGATGGCGGCGTGCATCGCGTCCCGACCACGGCTCGCGAGGTATACGATGTCGTGGGCGCGGGTGACACGGTGACCGCGTATCTCGCCACGATGCTCGCCGCTGGCGCGAGTGCCCTCGAGGCGGCCGTGATCGCGAACTACGCGGCGGGCGTCGAAGTGGGCAAGCTGGGCGCGGCCACGGTCTCGTCGGATGAAGTCCTCGAGGCGTTCGATCTGCATCAGGCGACCCACGCGACGTGAGCCGGCGTGACGGCGCAGGCTCGCGCACGTCGAGGAAAGACGCCATACTGTGAGGGGTGCCCGTCGCCACGAGGGGCGCCTCCCGTGCGGTCCGGTAGCTTAGCCGGTTAAAGCAGTCGACTCATAATCGATCGATCGTGGGTTCAAGTCCCACCCGGACCATTGGCCCCGGTTGCGGCGCACTGCGCGGCGACCGGGGCGCTTCTTTGCGGGCGCGAGCAGACTGGGGGGTTCCCCCATCCATCACGCCCCGTTACGTTTTCGATCCGCCCCGCTGACGGGCGGATGGCAAACGGGCGCGTAGCTCAGCTGGTTAGAGCGCTGCTTTCACACAGCAGAGGTCCGGGGTTCGAGTCCCTGCGCGCCCACTCAACAACGAGCGCGGCCGGTATCCCTCAGGATGCCGGCCGCGTCTCGTTGTCGGCGCCGGCGCGACGGCTACGGCAGGGGCACGTCGGACGTGGCCACCGAACGCGGCCGAGTCACGGCCTTGGTCACCGTCACGCGCGCGCCCTGCTGGCGGAGCCGACCGATGGCCCGCTCGTCGAGCCGCGCCCGGAGGACGATCACGTCCTCCTCGCTCTCCTGATCCAGCACCTCCCCATCTCGGTGCACTTCGGCGATCAGCCGCCCGTTCGCCGCCGGAATGCGCACCTCGAGGATCGGCCGCTCATGGCGCAGTGCCTGTCGCAGCGACGCCTTCAGCGGCTCGAGACCGTCAGGGGCCAGCGCCGACACGAAGAGCGAGTTGGGCATCAGATTCGCGACCCGAGCGCGTACCGCGTCGATCATGTCGGCGGGCACGGCGTCCATCTTGTTCATGACGTAGGTCAGCGGTCGGTCATGCAAGCCGAGCTCGGTCAGGACACCGTCGACCACATCGCGATGCTCCTCCCACGCGGGATGGCTGGCATCGATCACATGCAGCAACAGGTCGGCTTCGCGCGCCTCGCTCAGCGTTGCGCGGAACGAGGCCACCAGATGGTGCGGCAGCTTGCGGATGAACCCCACGGTATCGGTCAGGAGCGCGGTGTACCCTTCGCCGATGTCGACCTCACGGGTCAGTGGATCGAGCGTTGCGAACAGGCGGTCTTCGACGAAGACCTGATGGTCCGCCGCCATGGCGCGCAACACCGACGACTTGCCCGCGTTGGTGTAGCCCACGAGTGCCACGCGGAAGTGCGTCCGCCGTCCCTGTCGCTGGATCTCCCGCGCGCGCTCGACATCCGTCAGGCGCTCCTTGAGCACCCGAATGCGATGCTGGATGAGCCGACGGTCGGTCTCCAGCTGCGTTTCGCCAGGTCCCCGCATGCCGATGCCACCGCGCATCTTCTCCAGGTGCGTCCACATGCGCGTGAGGCGCGGCAGCATGTATTCGAGCTGCGCGAGCTCGACCTGCATGCGCGCCTCGCTGGAGCGCGCGCGGGTGGCGAAGATGTCGAGAATGAGCTCGGCGCGATCCATGACGCGCGTGCCCACGATCTGCTCGATGTTCTTCCCCTGCGCCGGCGTGAGCTCGTCGTCGAAGATCACGAGCGTCGCCCCGATCTCCTGAATGCGCAGCTTCAGCTCCTCGACCTTGCCGCTGCCGAGATACGTACTCGGATTCGGCCGGTCGAGCTGTTGCGTCAGGTGTCCGACCACCACCGCCCCGGCGGTGTCCGTGAGCCGCCCGAGCTCTTCGAGATGTTCATCCACGAAGTGCTTCGCCGTGCTCCGCTTGAACGGCGCACTGACGAGGATGGCCCGCTCGATGGGCGGCGCCAGAGAGATGTATTCGCGACTGATGGGAACCTGCCGGTTGATGCGAACTGCTGAATGAACCGCGCGCGGATGGGCGTCTTAGCGCCCGTTCCCCGCTACGGAAGAGTAGCGCCCGGTGCGGTCGTACGGAAGAGTGAAGTTCCCGATCGGCGTGGCGACCGTGAAATCACCGCGAACCCGGTAGTTGACCTGACCCTTCGCGAGCAGCGCCCGGCCCGCCTGTCCGATGCCGGCATAGGTGAAGCTCACGGGGAGCCGCACGACCGACGAGTCATTCTTGGGTACCACGAACCGCCCGTCGAGTGCGCCGTTACCGAGCTTCACCGAATCGACGTCCACCTGATACGTCATCTTGAGCGCGTCGAGCTTGTAGCCATTCGGATTGTACACCGACAGCACCACATCGACGCTGCCGCCGGTGAGGCCAAGCCCCGTGACGGCGACTTCCTTGAGCGTCACCACCGGCTCCTTGAACGACGCCCGACCCAGCGTCGCACAACCGGCGAGCAGGGCCATGGCGGAGAGAGAGGTCGCGGCGATCCAACGGCGACGAGTGGTGGTCCACACGGACGAGACAGGCGTCATGAGGCGTTTCCCTGTGAGGAAGGTTCAGATTCGGTCGTGTCGGCGCCCTGCCCTTCGGCCTTCGCGCGCAAAGAGGCCCACCAACTCAATCGGCGGGCGATGTCCTTCTCGAACCCGAAGGGGCCCGGCTCATAGAACGTCGCGTCACCGACCACCGAAGGCAAATACGACTGCGGGATGTAGGCTTCGGGAACGGCATGCGCATACTGGTACCCGTCGCCATAGCCGAGTTCCTTCATGAGCGACGTGGGTGCATTGCGCAAATGCATCGGCACCGGGGCCGCCGGTGTGTCGCGCGCCACATCCATGGCGGCTTTCCACGCGTCATACAGCCGAGCGGATTTCGGCGCGGTGGCGAGGTAGACGGCCGCCTCGGCGAGCGCGAGCTCGCCCTCGGGCGACCCCAGGCGCTCGTACGTTTGCGCCGCCGTCATCGCGACCGTGAGCGCCTGCGGATCGGCGAGGCCGATATCCTCGGTGGCCATGCGGATCATGCGACGCGCGATGTAGCGCGGATCTTCGCCGCCCTGGATCATTCGCGCGAGCCAGTAGAGCGAGCCCTGCGGATCGCTGCCGCGCAACGCCTTGTGCAACGCCGAAATGAGATTGTAGTGCTCCTCACCGGACTTGTCGTAGCGCGGAGCGCGGTACTGCATCGCCGCTTCCACCTGCGCCTTCGACAGTTCCGCGCCATCATCGACGAGCGCGGCCGCCGCCTCGAGCACGCCGAGCAACTTGCGTGCGTCGCCATCGGCCGTGTCGGCCAGCAGCCGCTTCGCTTCCGCCGTGATGGACAGCTGGCGCCCACCGAGCCCGCGGTCGACGTCGGCAAGGGCACGATCGATGAGCGCTTCGAGCTCCTCGGTCGGAATCGCTTCGAGCACCATCACCCGCAGCCGCGACAGCAGGGCGCCGGTGAGCGCGAAGCTCGGGTTCTCCGTGGTGGCTCCGATGAGCACCACCGTGCCTGCCTCCACGTGCGGCAGGAAGGCATCCTGCTGGGCGCGATTGAAGCGATGAATCTCGTCGACGAAGAGGATCGTGCCGCGGCCGCGATCCCGGCGCTCCTGCGCCTCGCCCACGATCTCACGCACGCGCGCCACGCCATCGCTCACCGCCGAGAAGCTCACGAACTGCGCGTCGGCACTCTGTGCGAGCAGTCGGGCGAGCGTCGTCTTGCCCACGCCAGGCGGTCCCCAGAACACCATCGAGTCCACGATGCCACGGGAGAGCGACTCCCTGAGCGGCATGCCGGGGGCGAGCAAGTGTTTCTGCCCGAGGTACTCGTCGAGGGTTCGGGGGCGCAGCCGTGCGGCCAGCGGTTCCGGCACGCGCGACGAGAAGAGCGACGGCCCGGCAGGACGAGACGGCTTGGTCATACGTGCACCTCCACGAGCGCCAACCGGTTGGCGAACTGCTCGAGGGCGCGCGCGAGGGCGGGCGCGGGCGCTGACGCCGGCCGCGCCGCGGACAGGCTCCACTGCGGCGCGGGGACCGACTGACGTTCCACCAACCCACGTGCTTCCAGCAGGAAGGGCCACCGTGGGGTGGTCGCGTAGATCACCAGCATCAAATCGGGCGTGAGTACCAACTGATCGGTGGCCGTCGCGAGGCTCAGCTCCACACCGCCGAACGCGGCAAGTGGCAAGCGCGCCCGATTGAGGGCGTCCGAAACCGTCGCCACGTCCACTCGCGCACCAGCCCACCGTCGGGAACTTTGCCCGTCGTGCACGAAGACATCGACCGTCGGGTCATCCGGCGTCGACAACGCGGCCGTGAGGGCGTGCAGGTGCGCCACCACACGCTCGGCTGGCGCCCACACCTGAATGCTGTGCACGCCGGCATGCACTCCGCAGACGAACCATTCGTCGTGCGTCTGGAAGCGCGGCGGCGCAGGCGGGACCTCATCGATGGCGGTCATCCCCCTTCCTGCTGCAGAACGCGCACCTGCGCCAGCAACGCCTCACGCGAATTGCGGGCCGGGTCATCCACCACCCACTCGCTCAGGGTGTGGAGCATCCGTCCGAGCGTGGGGCCCGGCCCGACGCCGGCGGCGCGCAGATCGTCACCGTCCACGGCGAGGTCGGCGATTTCGATCGGATCGCGAAAAGCGATCACCACGAGCCGCCGATAGAGCGCGCGCACCAGTTCGGGACGGACCGCCCCGTCATGCGCCCATCGCGCGGCCGCGAGGCGGAGGAAGGCCGCCACACGCAGGCGCCCAACCGACGCCGCCAGTCGGCGAAGGGTTGCATCGTCGGGGAGCCGCTGGTGGCGCAGGGTGGCGGTCAACGCGTGGCCATGGCGGGCCCAGCGATCGACGAGCGAACCGATGACGGTGATCTGCTGGTTGGAGAAGCGCAGCAGGCGCAGGGCCCGTTCCGCCTCGCGCCCGTCGAGCGCGCTGAACAGGGCGGTGATGCGGAGCGACAGGCGAAGGGGACGCGCCGGGAGGATCGGGCGTGGGAGGGCGTCGATGGCGCGGAGAACCTCGTCCGGCACTGCGGCGAGTGCGGGGATCAACGCGGTGAACGCTCCGGCGTCACGCCACCGGGCAAACGCCGCGGACGGAGCAGTCGCCTGCTCCATGGTCTTCTCGAGCTCCTGCTTCACCCGCTCCGGCGAGAGGCGCGTCAGATACGGGGCGCTGGCGACGATCGCCGCCCAGGTCTCGTCTTCGAGGCTGAAGCCGAATCGGGCCGCGAAGCGCACGGCGCGCAACGCTCGCAGCCGATCCTCGCGCATGCGCTCATCGGCGACCCCAACGGCGCGAACCAGTCCCCGGACAAGGTCGCCCTGGCCGTCGAACGGATCTCGCAACTCGCGCGCAATGGGGTCATATGCGATGGCATTGATCGTGAAATCGCGCCGGGCCAGATCCTCGTCGAGGGAGGCGCCGAACGCCACGACGGCATGGCGACCGTCGGTCTGCACGTCGTGGCGAAATGTGGTGACCTCATGCATGCGCCCATCGCGATCGAGGACGCCGACGGTTCCGAATTCAATGCCGACCGGTACCGTGCGCCGAAAGAGCTTGCGCACTTGCGTCGGCGTGGCGGAGGTGGCCAAATCCCAGTCGAGATGTGCGAGCCCCAACAAGGCATCGCGCACAGCTCCGCCCACGCACCACGCTTCGAAACCGGCGTCCTGCAGCGTCCGCGCGATCTCGATGACGGGGCCCGGCGGCCGCAGGGCGCGCGCCTGGCTGTCGCTCAGCCGCAGAGCACGCTCCCGCCGTTCACATTGAGGATCTC
Source organism: Gemmatimonas sp. (assembly GCA_039809645.1). GTDB lineage: Bacteria > Gemmatimonadota > Gemmatimonadetes > Gemmatimonadales > Gemmatimonadaceae > Gemmatimonas. Next base: position 7,865 of record JBDHVK010000034.1, on the reverse strand, counting down.
CCCCGTGACATGGCGCGCGAGCGGGCTGGCGAGAAAGAGCACCGGGCCGGCGATGTCGTCGGGGGACGCCACACGGCCCAACGGGATGTTGGCCGAGATGCGATCGACGCCCTCACCGGCGAAGGGCCGGGCGACGGCTTCGGTGTCCACCCACCCCGGTGCGACGCTGTTCACCGTGATGTCGCGCGATCCCACTTCGACCGCCATCGACTTCACGAACGAAATCATTGCGCCCTTGGAGGCCGCATAGTCCGCGTGTCCCGCTTCGCCGCGCTGACCGGCGGTGCTGGAAATGAAGATCAACCGGCCACCATTCGGCATGTGGCGGATCGCGGCGCGGGCGCCGTAGAACATGCCGTCCACATTGGTCGCGAGCGTCCGGCGCCAACGGTCATCATCCAGGTCGCGCACCGAGACGGGGATATCCGGCCAGATGCCCGAGTTGCCGACGAAAATGTCGACGCGTCCGAACTGCGCGACCGCCTCCTGCACGAAGGCATCGTTCGCCGCGCGAGTGGCCAGGTCCCCCTTGTAGGCGAAACCGCGGCGACCGGCCTCGGTGATCTCGCCGAGCACCGCCTGGGCCGCCGCGTCGCGCGACCGGTAGGCGATTCCCACATCGCAGCCCGCCTGCGCCAGCAGACGCGCGCACGCCGCGCCGATGCCACGGGCGCCGCCGGTCACGAGCGCAACCTTGCCCGTCAGGTTGATCATAGCGTGGCCTCGATGGCGTCACAGATGGCGTGCTGGATGCAGAGGTGCAACTCTTGCCCCCGGTCGGTACGCTCGGTGGGAACCACGAGACAGAGATCGGCACGAGCCTTGAGTGCACCGCCATCCTTCGCCGTCAGCGCGAGTACCCCGACGCCCTTGGCCCGCGCGGCGTCGGCGGCGAGCAGCACGTTGGGCGAGTTGCCGCTCGTGGAGTGGATCACCAGCAGATCGCCATCTCGCGCCAGCGCCTGCACTTGGCGCTCGAAGATGTGATCGAAACCGAAGTCGTTCCCGGTGGCAGTGAGCAGCGAACTGTCGGTGGTCAGCGCCACCGCCGGATACGGCCGACGATTGCGCATGTAGCGCACGACGTACTCCGTCGCGAGATGCTGCGCATCGGCGGCGGAGCCACCATTGCCGCAAAAGAAGATCGTACCGCCACGCGCCACGGTGGCCTGCACCATGGCCAACGCGGCCCCCAAGTCGTGTTCGAGCTGGACGGCCGTGCGTTCGGCGGTTGCCGCGAGATCGCGCAGTGCGCCCAGGATCGGGGCCACGGCGCGGGCATCGTGAGGAGAGGTCATTACCAGGGGTTCCGGAAGATCAGCTGCGCCCAAACCACTTCTTCATGGTCCCGAGCAGTCCGCGCTTGAGCGGCGGCACCGGCAGGGGGTCCTCGTCGTGCAGTACCGATTCGGCGTTGGCATGCAGCAGCAGGTCGGCCTGCTCGACCGCCCCCCGCTCCTCCAACCAGTCGCGAGCGGTGCCCAACGACCGGTGATCACCGTGATTGTCGGAGGCGAGAATGTCGATGAGGCCCTCGGCGAGCATGTCACGCGCCAATTCCGCCGGCACCCCGCGCCCCATCAGTACGGACGCGTCCGTCTGAATCACCACGCCGATCTTGCGCCACTCCCGGACCAGATCGAGCGTGCAGCCGAAGTAACGCTCCGGGTGGGCGAGAATCGGCGTTCGTCCGGCCCGGGCGATTCTCCGCAACTCGTTCGTCGCCCCCGGCGGGAGACCACCGCGGGTGAACTCAACGAGCAGCGCGCGCGAGCCTTCGAGCGACAGATATGGCGCCGTCAGATCCACGCCCGGCGAATCGAGCATGATCTCCCAGCCGAGACGCAACGCGATGCCCTTCGGTGCGCGCGCCTTCAACTCCTCGAACAGCGCCCGGTAACTCTCCCACGGCGCCGACGCGGCCTGACTCGCGTTGAGATGGGGGGTGCAGACGAGCAGCTCAACACCTTGATCCACAAAGCGTTCGAGCACGGGAAGCGAGACGTCGAATGAAGGCGATCCGTCATCGACGCCTGGCAGCAGGTGCGTGTGCATGTCGATCATGTCAGCACCCTCGCCGGAGGTGAATCACCCCCGCAGCGCCCCGGGGATGGCGGCGATACGGGCCATGGCCCGCGCCGCGCGTTCTTCCATGCGGGCGGGATCGTCGGCCGCCGCCTGAAAGGCGTACGTCACCAGAGAATCGACGGCGAGGAGATCGAGCGCGGTATCACGCGAAGTCGACCCGCTCGCCAACAAGCGGTCGAGCAGCTGCTCGCCGGCCTCGAGGCAGGCCTCGGGCACCTCGCTGGCCGGCCGATTAGCCGACGCCACGAGGAGGTCCCGAAGCCGCGCATGCAGCGCCATGGGCGGCGCGGGGTCGATGCGATCGATCCACTCCCCCACCGTGGTTGCCGAGCGCATGGGCATGATGCTCAACCGGCAGCGAGCTTGTTCACGACGCCCATGGTGGCAGCCAGCGCCGTGTCCACCTGCGTGGCATCCACGCCGGCCTGCGCCATGTGCGGCTTGCCACCTCCACGCCCGCCCACCGTCGCGGCGACATCGCGTACGATGGCATCGGCCCGCAGTCCGCGGTCACGTACGTCGTCGGTCGCGACCGCGAGCAGCGCGCCCTTCCCGTCCGCGAGAGACGCACCGAGCACCGCCACGCCGCTGCCGAGCGCTTCCCGCACCGCGTCGCCCAGCGCCTGCAGTGCCTTGACGTCGGCCACCTCGACCTTGGAAACAACCACCCGCACACCGCCCGCGTCAGCCGCCGCGGCGACCAGCTGCTGGGCCAGGCCACCGCCGCTCGCGCCACCACGCATGGCCTCGTCGAGTCGCTTCTCGAGCTGCTTTCGCTCCTCCATCAGGCCGTCGAGCTTCTTCTCGATCTGCTCGGCGCCGCTCGTGTACCCCGCCATCGGCACCTTCAGCTTGCTCGCAACCTGCAGCAGCGCTTTCTCACGGTCGGCGAGGAACTGGAACGCACGAGGCCCCGTGACCGCTTCGATGCGACGCACGCCCGCGGCGACGCCTCCCTCCGAGACGATGCGAAGCAGGCCGATCTCGGCCGTATTCCGCACATGCGTCCCGCCACAGAGTTCCACCGACAGGCTGGGGATCTCCACGACGCGCACCACGTCACCGTACTTCTCTCCGAAGAGCGCCATCGCACCACCAGCGACCGCGTCCGCGTACGCCTCCTCACGGGTGTTCACCGGCGCCGATGTCCACACGCCCGCATTCACCTCCGCCTCAATGGCGGCGAGTTGCTCGCCGGTCACCGGGCCATGGTGCGTGAAGTCGAAACGCAAGCGGTCGGGTGCCACGAGCGACCCCGCCTGATGGACATGCTCACCCAGATGCTTTCGCAGCGCGGCGTGCAGCAGGTGCGTGGCCGTGTGATTGCGCTCGGTGTCGTGACGACGATCGCGCGGGACAACCGCCGTGGCCTTCCCGAAGGTGATCTCACCGGTCGGCGTACCGATCGCGGCGATGCGCCCTTCGAGCTTGCGCACCTCGTTCACCGCCACGCTCCACCCATCGCCGGTAATCGTGCCGTGGTCGCTCACCTGACCTCCCGACTCGGCGTAGAACGGGGTGTCGCGCAGCATCACGGCCACGCGGCCGTCAGGCAACTGGCGCACGGCGGTGACGACGGTTTCGCTGCGCGTCGTGTCGTACCCGACGAACCGCCCCAGTGCCGCCGCATGCTGCTGATCGTGCGTCCACTGCGTGGGATCGGCGAAGTCGTCGGCGGCCACCGTGATCTGCTTCGACTTGCGCTCTTCCTGGGACTGCTTGCGCTGCGCGGCCAGTGCCTGCTCGAAGCCGGCAATGTCCACGAGATAACCGCGCTCTCTCGCCATCAGCTCCGTCAGGTCGATCGGGAACCCGAACGTGTCATAGAGGCGGAACGCGTCTTCGCCGCTGATCGACCCGCGCAAGTGCGTGGAGCCCTGCGTGGAGCCTTCGGGCGCGAGCTCGTCGAAGCGCGTCATGCCGGCGTCGATCGTCGCAAGGAAGCGCTCCTCTTCGGCGCGCGTCGTCTCGAGAATGTGCTTGCGGCGCACGTGCAACTCGGGATACAGGTCGCGCATCGTGTCGATCAGCACGTCCACGACATGCACGAGCGTGGGCTCCCGACGCCCCAGCAGCCAGGCGTGACGCACGGCGCGGCGCAGGATGCGCCGCAGCACGTAGCCGCGCCCGTCGTTGCTCGGAAAGACGCCGTCGGCGAGCAGGAAGCCCACCGCGCGTGCATGATCGGCGAGCACGCGGAACGACGCCGGATCGATTTCCTTGCCATCCTTGCCGTAGGCCGTGCCGAGGCCGACGCCAGGTCGGTACGGATACTGAATGCCCACTACCTCCTCCACCTTGTGAATCAGTGGGCGGAAGAGATCGGTGTGGAAGTTGTTCGTGACGCCCTGCAACACCGCCGCGATGCGCTCGAGCCCCGCACCCGTGTCCACACTCGGCTTGGGGAGCGGCACCAGCGTGCCATCCGGCTGCCGGTCGAACTGCATGAACACCAGGTTCCAGATCTCGAGGAAGCGACCCGCCTCGGCGCCTTCCACGAAGGCGTCCAGCGAATACTCCTCGAGCTCCGTGTTCGTCCACTCGCCATGGGCATCCTTGGGGAACGCCCAATCCGGCGCGAGCTTGGCGAGGTCCACGTAGATCTCGGTGCACGGACCGCATGGACCGGTGTCGGCCATCTGCCAGAAGTTGTCCTTCGCGCCGAGCCCGTAAATGCGATTCTCCGGCACGTTCGCGACTTCCTTCCACAGCTGACGCGCTTCGTCATCCTCATGGAAGACGGTCACGCGCAGATGCTCGCGCGGAATCTTCAGCTCTTCGGTGACGAACTCCCACGCAAACTTGATCGCATCGCGCTTGAAGTAGTCCCCGAACGAGAAGTTGCCCAGCATCTCGAAGAAGGTGTGGTGGCGCGCGGTGTGCCCGACCTGCTCGAGGTCGTTGTGCTTGCCACCAGCGCGCACGCACTTCTGCGACGTCGTGGCGCGCCGCTTCCCTTCCGGCGGCTCCTCCATGCCGAGGAAGACCTTCTTGAACTGGACCATGCCTGCGTTGGTGAACAGCAGGGTGGGGTCGTCGGCGGGCACGAGCGAGGAGCTCGGGCGGATGGCGTGGCCGTTCTTTTCGAAGTAGGCCAGGAATCGGGCGCGGATTTCGGACGCGTGCATTGGCGCAATATAACCGGGACGAGGCCCACGATCCGCTGCCGGTGCGTGGTTTCTCTACGCCTCGTCCTCGTCGGGCGCGGCCAGTGCCTCCCGTACGGCGTCACGGGCCACCGAGCCACTGTAGCCCCGGCGTAGAAGGTATCCGAGCAGCTTGCGTTTGGCCGCCTCCGGCTCATCGTCGCGCAGGGTGCGCGCCCGCTTCCGGGCGGCTTCGAGACAGGCGACCCGCTCGTCAAAGCCATCCTGCTCGATGGCCCCGCTGATGGCCTCCTGGACGGTCTTGCCGCTCACGCCCTTCTTCCGGAGCTGCTGGCGGACGCGCGCGGGCGCCTCGCCGCGGCGCAACCGCGCCGACGCCTCGGCTTCGGCCACGGCTTCGTCGGAAAGGACGCCGCTCTGCTCGAGGCGATCGAGGGCCGCCGCGATCTGGGCCGGCGTGGCCTCGCGCTTCCGCAAACGGAGTTCGAGCTCGCGGCGCGTGCGACGACCGCGGGCGAGGTAGTCGAGGGCACGGTCGGCCAGATCGGTCACCACATGCTCTTCGACGAGCTTGGCGAGGCTGAGATCGGAGAGCTCGACGCCTTGGCGCGTGGCGCCGGTGTCGGCGAGTACGGAGACGGAGACGACGAGACTCTGGCCGTCGCTCAGGGTCAGGAGGTAACGACCGGGGCGACGGGGGGACTCGCGGATGTCCTTGATGGTGGTCGGCATGGCAGGCCGCAGGAAAGGCGGAAGCTGGACGGCGGAAGCCGGGACCGCGGCAACATGGGCCGTGGAAGCTGGACGGCGAGCTACAACGAAAAAGACCGAGGGGACCCAAGATGAGCCGTGGTGATCCGGGCACCACTTCCCACCTTGAGCGACCCCCTCGGCCTCTCTTCGCTATCCGAGAACCGGTTAGTCCTCGGCTTCCTCAGCCGGAGCGGTCTCGCCGCTCTTCACGCCCAACACGTGCTTCACCTTCTCCTCGACTTCGGCCATCAGGGTCGGGTTGTCCTTGAGGAACAGCTTCGCGTTCTCGCGACCCTGCCCGATACGCTGCGTGCCGTAGCTGTACCAGGCGCCACTCTTGTCGATGATCCCCGACTCCACGCCGATGTCCACGAGGAGCGAGGTGTGACTGATCCCCTCGGCGTACATGATGTCGAACTCGGCCTGCTTGAACGGCGGCGCGACCTTGTTCTTCACGACCTTCACGCGGACGTGCGAACCGATCACGTCCTCCTTTTCCTTGACCGGCCCGATGCGACGGATATCGAGGCGGAGCGACGCGTAGAACTTGAGCGCCTTACCACCCGTGGTGGTCTCCGGGTTCCCGAACATCACGCCGATCTTTTCGCGGAGCTGGTTGATGAAGACCACCGACACCTTCGACCGCGCAATCGCACCCGTCAGCTTGCGCAGCGCCTGGCTCATGAGACGCGCCTGCAATCCCACGTGCGAATCGCCCATGTCACCTTCGATTTCGGCCTTCGGCACCAGCGCCGCGACCGAGTCGATCACGATCACATCCACCGCACCCGAGCGCACGAGAATCTCGCAGATCTCGAGCGCCTGCTCGCCGGTGTCCGGCTGCGAGATGAGCATGTTCTCGACATCGACGCCCAGCTTCTTGGCGTACTCCGTGTCCAGCGCATGTTCCGCGTCGATGTACGCCGCCACGCCGCCCGCCTTCTGGGCATTGGCGACCACATGCAGACAGAGCGTGGTCTTACCGCTGGACTCCGGACCGTAGATCTCCGTGATGCGCCCACGCGGGATACCACCCACGCCGATGGCCGCATCCAGATTGATCGCTCCGGTCGGAATGGATTCCACACGCACCTTGGAATCCGTACCCAAGCGCATGATCGAGCCCTTGCCACAGCTCTTTTCGATCTGCGCGACCGCGAGCGCCAGGGCCTTGCGCTTGTCGTCCGTCATCGTTGCCATGAGAACCGCCGTCGTGAGGGGTGAAGCCTGCCATGCCCTGGCCCGCGAAAATTGGGGAGAAATGCGGACAGGAAGAAGACCCGAATAAAGTACGAACAAAATCGAATGTGGACAACTGGTCATTTCGTCCACATGAGCCCGCCTTAGGGAAGCGGGAATGCGTCAGGAACGTGACGAATTCGGACGTTCTGCCCGACAATCAACACGCCGATCACATCGAACCGATAGTGCAGCGCCGCCGACCCGTACCGATCCACCCAAACGCGAGCCGACCGACCCAGCTCCCGTCGCTTCCGATGATGCACCGCCTCGACCGGAGACCCGAAGCGCTCGCCACGACGTGCCTTCACCTCGACGAAGGCCACCTCGTCGCCACGCTGCATCACGAGGTCGATATCCCGATGACCCGTGCGAAAGCGATGCGCGATCACCGTCCATCCATCGCGGCGCAACCATCGCGCGGCGATGCGCTCCCCAAGGAGCCCGAGTGCCTGCCGCTGTTTCGTCATGGGCGGCACGATAGCAGCGCCGCCGATCACGAGTGTCATCGAACGAACGCGCGTTGTGTCGGAACTACGAGGGGGCGCGTCGGGACTGCGCATACGTGGGGCGCATACGTACTGCGCAGATAGGCTGTGCTTGGGTGCGGCGCGGCTAGGCGCCCGGCCGCGCGGCGAGGATGAGCCCCGGATCGTCGCTGATGATCCCGTTCACGCC
>JBDHVK010000033.1:0-29605 GCA_039809645.1 Gemmatimonas sp. | reverse complement strand
CCGATCTCGCTGACGTCGATGTCCTTGCCGTCCGGATCCTTCACCACACTCGGCTTGGGCTCGATGACGCCGGCGCCGAGTTTGATGTCGGTCCCGCGGCCGGCCATGTTCGTCGCGATCGTGATGGCCCCGGGCTGCCCCGCCCCGGTGACGATCTCGGCCTCGCGCTGGTGATACTTGGCGTTGAGGACATTGTGCTTGAGCCCCGCGCGCGTGAACAGGCGCGACAGCGTCTCCGACGCTTCCACGCTGGCCGTCCCGACGAGCACCGGATAGCCCAAGCCGTGCAGGCGGCGCGTCTCCTCCACGATCGCGTTGTACTTCTCGCGCCGCGTCTTGTACACCAGGTCCTGGCGGTCCTCACGCGCAATCGGCCGGTTGGTCGGAATCACCGACACTTCGAGGCCGTAGATCGTATGGAACTCCGTCTCTTCCGTTTCGGCCGTACCGGTCATGCCGGCCAGCTTCTCGTACATGCGGAAGTAGTTCTGGATGGTGATCGTGGCGAGCGTCTGCGTCTCGCCCTTCACCTGCACGCGCTCCTTGGCCTCCACCGCCTGATGCAGCCCCTCGCTCCAGCGACGACCGGGCATGGTGCGGCCGGTGAACTCGTCGACGATGAGGACCTGCCCTTCCTGCACGACGTAGTTCACGTCGCGCTCGTACAGGGCGTGGGCGCGCAGCAGCTGGTGAATGATGTTGAGCCGCTCGCTCTTCTCGGCGTACTCGCGCTCGACGGCCGCGCGGCGCTCGAGGCGCTGCGGCGCCGTGAGGTCATGATCCTTGTCGAGCTGACCGACGAGGACGGCGATGTCCGGCAGCACGAACATGTCCGGATGATCCGGCGCGAGGTAGTCGAGCCCCTGCTCGGTGAGGTGCACCGTGTGCCCCTTCTCGTCGAGCACGAAGAGGAGGTCATCCTCGATCTCGCGGAACTGACGCTTGCCCATCGGCAGCTTCTTGTCGGCGATGACCTCGAGCTCGATCTTCTGCACGAGCTGCTTGATGCCCGGCTCATTGAGCGCCTTGATCAGGCGCTTGTTCTTGGGGCCGCCCATCTGTGCCTTGTAGAGCTGCAGGCCGGCCGCGTCGTTGTCGCCCTGCTCGAGGGCACGCTCGCCTTCACCCACGAGCTGATTCACCAGCTCGTTCTGGCGACGCACGAGCCGCTCGACGGCGTTGTTGAAGTCGGCGTACTGCGCGTCCCCCTCGTTCCCCACCGGCCCCGAGATGATGAGCGGCGTGCGCGCTTCGTCGATGAGCACCGAGTCCACTTCGTCGACGAGGGCGAAGATGTGCGGCCGCTGCACGCGCTGATCACTGGTGGTGACCATGTTGTCGCGCAGGTAGTCGAAGCCGAACTCGTTGTTCGTGCCGTACGTGATGTCGCAGGCGTACACGGCGCGGCGATCCCACGAGCCGGGCTCGGTGTCGTCGAGACAGCCGACCGTGAGTCCGAGCCAGTTGTAGAGGTGCCCCATCCACTGCGAGTCACGCCGCGCGAGATAGTTGTTCACCGTGACCAGATGCGCGCCGCGACCGGGGAGCGCATTGAGATACAGCGGCAGCGTGGCGACCAGTGTCTTGCCCTCACCGGTCGCCATTTCGGCGATGCGGCCGAGGTGGAGCTGAATCCCGCCGATCAGCTGCACGTCGTAGGGGACCATGTCCCACGTGAGCTCGTGGCCGGTGACCGTGACCGTCGAGCCCTTGAGGCGGCGGCAGGCCTCCCGCACGGTGGCAAACGCCTCGGGGAGGATATCGTCGAGCACCTCGGCGATGGCGGCGCGCAGCTCGCCTTCGGCGCCGCCACGGCCATCCGCGCCCTGCAATTCGGCATCGAGCTTCTCGCGCTCGGCGGCATCGGCGGTGTCGTGCTTGGCCGCCTTGAGCGCGGCGATGCGCTCTTCGATGGCGCCGGTGCGCTCGGCGATGATGCCACGGAACTTCGCCGTCTGCGCCTGAATCTCGGCGTCGGGGAGCGACGCGAGGCGCGCCTCGATTTCGTGGATCTCGTTCAGGATCGGCTGGACGCGCTTGCGTTCACGCTCATGGCGCGTGCCGAACACCTTACTGATCAAGCCCTTCAGCATAGAAACCTCTACGACCTCATGAGAGGGCCCGGTGTCGGCCCTCTTCGCCGTGAGGCGCCGAGTGCCGCTTACTCCGAGGCCCGGGTATGCTCGCGATACAGCCCGGTGGATGCGATGTAAGTCGCCACGGATTCAGGAACGAAGCCGCGCAGGGATTTCCCGGCTCGGACCCGCTCCCGGACTTCGGTTGACGACACGTCCACCCGTCGGGTGGCCAGGCGGATCGCGTTGGCGATCAGCCCCTCTGGCTCCCCACTCGCGCCCGCCCCGGAGTCCCGGGTCAGGATGACGAGCTGGACCATGGCGAGCAGCCGCTCCGGCTCGCGCCAGCGCGGCAAGGTGGGGACCACATCCTCGCCAACCAGAAGATGGAGTTGGGCGTCCGGATTGCGCCGGCGCACCGCCTCCACGGTGTCAACCATGAAAGATAACCCACCCCGATCGATTTCGATGGCATCGACCTCGAGCCCGTCAACGCCGCCAAAGGCTGCCTGCGTCATGGCCAGCCGATGCACCGCCGCTGTCTGACCGCTCCCCTTGAGCGGTTGCTGGGCGGCGGGAATCACGAGCAGGCGATCGAGGCGCAACGCCTCGCGGGCATCCTGCGCGACGAGCACGTGGCCCACGTGCGGCGGATCGAAGCTGCCGCCGAAGAGCCCGAGTCGCACGGGAGGGTGGGTCAGCGGGCGGTCGGTCCGGGGCGCGCAAAAAGCGCGGGGGTTCGCGCGGTGACTGTCGCCGGGCCGGAGGCCTCGGGCGAGGTCACGCCCACCTTCTTCGCGGCCGTATCCCTGGGCGCCGCCCCGCACGCGAGCGTGACCGCCGCATCGCCCGGGTAGGCCTTCCACATGGCGGTACACGTTTCCGCGGCATCCTCCTTCCAGCGGATCTTGGTGTACAGCTCATGGAGCCGGAGCCACGACAGCCGCGCCGCCTTGGTAGCCGGGTAGGTCTGGACGACGTCCTTGAAGTAGATGATCGCGGGATCGACGGCCTTCCGCACCTTGATGTAGTGAACGCCGGTCAGGTAGTCCTTCTCGGCGAACCACTCCTCGAGCTGCGCGATACGCTGCTTGGCCTCATCCACCTGCTTGGAGTCGGGATACGACGACAGCAGGGCCCGCAACACCGACGCCGACTTCTGCCCGTATTCCGGATCGAGCGCCGGCCGCCGCCAGATCAGCTGGTACGAACGCCCCGAGCCGAGCATCGCCACCGGGGCGAGCGTGTCATCGGGGAAACCATCAGTGATGCGCTCGTATGCCTGCGCCGCGAGCAGGAATTCCTTCTTCCGCTCATGCGTCAGCGCCAGATAGTAGTACGCCGGCGCCAGCAACGGATCGCGCGACGACAGGTCGGTCGTGAGCTTTTCGAAACCGGCCTGCGCGTTGTCCCACGCCTTTCGCTCGAACTCCATGAGCGAGGCGCGGAAGAGCGCTTCCGGCGTGGCAAAGTCGCGAGGCTGGAAGCCACGGCCACACCCGGCCAGGGCAGCTGCCAGGCCGAGGAGCATCAAGAGGCGCCAGTCGACGCGATAGGAACGGGAACTCATGCGGTGGTCTGGTACCCTGGTCAAGCGGAGCGGGTCCGGGAGGCGAGCGGGACGATCCGCGCACGTCCAGGGGTAAGGCCAGCGGTGACGTTTCGGGTGTCGACCACCACGAGCGCCTGATCGATGACCCGCTGATAGTCGATGGTCTTGTGGTCGGTCACGATCACCACCGCGTCGGCCCAGCGCAGCATTTCGTCGCTGAGCTCCACGCCCATGCGGCTGTGCCCGTCCTCGCGGAACTCCTTCACGAACGGATCGTGGTACTCGACGTGCGCGCCGCGCTCCTCGAGGAGTCGGATCACGTCGAGCGCCGGACTCTCGCGGACATCGTCGATATCGCGCTTGTAGGCCACGCCCAGCACGAGCAGACGCGATCCACGCACCGCCTTGCGCCCGTCGTTCAACGCGTCGGCCACCTTCTGCACCACCCACTCGGGCATGTGCGAATTGATTTCACTCGCGAGGTCGATGAAGCGCGTCTTGTAGTTGAGCGTGCGCATCTTCCAGGCGAGGTAGTGCGGATCGAGCGGAATGCAGTGCCCGCCAATGCCCGGCCCGGGGGTGAACTTCATGAACCCGAACGGCTTGGTCGCGGCCGCGTTGATGACTTCCCAGACATCCACGCCGAGTTTGTCACACATGATCGCGATTTCGTTCACGAGGCCGATGTTCACGGCCCGGAACGTGTTCTCGAGCAGCTTGACCAGCTCGGCGGCTTCCGGGGAACTGACCGGCACCACGGTGTCGATGCAGCTGGCGTACAGCGCCGTCGCCACTTCGACGCAGGCGGGGGTGACCCCACCGACCACCTTGGGGGTGTTCTTCGTCTGGTAGACCGGATTGCCGGGATCGACGCGTTCGGGACTGAAGGCCACGAAGATGTCGGTGCCCACGGTCAGGCCCATCGCTTCGAGTCGCGGCTGGAGCAGTTCACGCGTGGTCCCCGGATAGGTGGTGCTCTCGAGCACCACGCAAAGGCCCGGGTGCGCCTGTCGCGCGATCGCGTCGGCGGCGCTCAGCACGTAGGCCATGTCCGGATCACGCGTCTTCGACAGGGGCGTCGGCACCGCGATGGAAATCGCGTCGCATTCCTTGAGCCGCGCCTCGAGGGTCGTGGCCACGAAGCTGCCGGCCGACACGGCGGCCTGTACCTGCGCGGCCGGAATATCCTGGATGTGCGACTCGCCGCTCATCAGCAGGTCCACGACACGCTGGCTCACATCATAACCGATGACGCGGAAACCGGCGTGCACGAACTCCATGGCCAGCGGCAGCCCCACGTAGCCAAGGCCGATCACGCCGATCACCGCCGAGCGATCCTGGATCCGGGCCAGCAGCTGGGTCTTCATCGACTCATGCGTCATGAGGGTCCTCAGCGCCCGAAGAACTGGCGCACGGCAGCGATCACTTCGTCACGCTGCGCATCGGTGAGCTCCGGATAGACGGGCAGCGAGACGACTTCCTTCGCGGCCAACTCGGATTCGGGGAACTGCCCCTCCTGATAGCCGAGATAGGCGAAGCACGGCTGGAGATGCAGCGGCAGCGGATAGTACACGGCCGACCCGATGCCGCGCGCCTTGAGATGCGCCTGGAGGGCATCGCGCTGCGGCACGCGAATCGTGTACTGATTGTAGATCGAGGTGTTCGCGGGATCGATGTAGGGCGTCACCACCTCGGGAATATCGGCGAAGGCGGCGTCGTAGCGGGCGGCATTCGCGCGGCGCGCGGCGCTCCACCCCTCGAGATACGGCAGCTTGGCCCGAAGCACGGCCGCCTGCAGCGCATCGAGGCGGCTGTTGTACCCCACGATCTCGTGGAAGTAGGTCTTCCGGCCGCCATGCACGCGCAACTTCATCAGCGCCTCGAAGAGCGCTTCATCCTGCGTGACCATCATGCCGCCGTCGCCGTAGCCGCCCAGATTCTTCGACGGGAAGAAGCTGTACGTGCCGATCGCCACCGCTTCACCGGCCATGACCTTCTTGCCATCGATCAGTCGGCTGGCACCGATGGACTGGGCGGCATCCTCGATCACCGGCACCGGCCCGGCGGCGGCCAGCACCTGCTCGATGGCGGCCATCTGACCGAACAGGTCCACCGCGATAACCGCCTTGGTCCGCTCGGTGAGGGCCGGACCGATCAGGGCGGGATTGATGTTGTAGCTCTTCGGGTCGATGTCGACGAAGACCGGACGACCACCCTGATTGTGAATGGCCCCGGCGGTGGCGAAGAAGGTGAACGGCGTCGTGACGACCTCGTCGCCATGGCCCACGCCCAGCGCCCGGAGCGCCAGCAGCAGGGCGTCGGTGCCGTTGGCGCATCCGACGGCGTATTTCACCTGCGACAGGCCGGCCACGCTGCATTCGAGCTGCGCGACCGGATCGCCGAGAATGAAGGCCTGCTGGTCGACGACGTCCATGAGCGCCGCCACCACCTCATCCCGGATGGTGGCGTGCTGCGCCTTCAGATCAAGTAGCGGTACGGCCATATGGTCAACGCCCCAGGGCGTGAGTCAGAATCGCGAAGCTGCAGGAAGTCACGGGTACCCGAAAACTAGATACTGACGCGCAGGGGCAGCGGAACGTCGCGCCCCGTCTTGGCCGATTCGTAGATCCCGAGGATTAATTCCAGGGATTTCCGACCCGCCCGCCCATCGGTATCGGGGCGCGCCTGCCCCCGCAGGACGGGCACCACGTTCCGATAATAGCCCTCGTGCCCGAACCCGTACACGCTCGTCGGGTTCGTGTTCGACTGCTCGACCTGCTTGTCGTCGTCGTCGTAGTCGGCGAACTGCCACGTTTCGACCTTGTTCACCGCCGTCCCGCCGATCTTCACCGTCCCCTTCTCTCCGAGGATCGTGATCGATCCCTCGAGGTTCTTGGGGTAGGTCAGCATGGTCACCTCGATCGTGCCGATGGCGCCCGAGCGGAACTTGAGCACGGCCACACCACTGTCCTCGGCTTCGATCCGGCGGGCGAGCGTCGCCGTCTTGGCCATCACGCTTTCGACCGGCCCCACGAGCCACTGGATCAGGTCCACATAGTGCGAGGCCTGGTTCATGAACGCCCCGCCGTCGAACTCCCACGTCCCACGCCACGGCGCCTGATCGTAGTACTCTTGCGGCCGCGTCCAGCGCACGGTGCAGTTCGCCATGTAGATCCGCCCGAAGCGACCCCGGTCGATCGCGCGCTTGAGCAGCACGATCGGCGGATTGAGACGATTCTGCTTCACGACGAACAGCTGCACGTGATGATCGTCGCAGGCCTGCACCAGCGCGTCGGCGGCCGCGAGCGAAATGGCCATGGGCTTCTCGCTGATCACGTGACGACCGGCCTTCGACGCCAGGATGCCGTGCTGCGGATGCAATCCGCTCGGTGTGGCCACGACGACCGCGTCCGACGGCACCTCGGCGAGCATCTGCTCGTAGCTGGTGAACCAGGGCACCCCCTGCTCTTCACCGGCGGTCCGTGCCCGCTCTTCCACCACGTCGCACACCGCCACCAGTTGCAGGTCCGGGACCTTCGCAATGGCGTCGAAATGGTTCCGGCTGATGCGACCACAGCCGACCAGGGCGACGCGGATTCGCTGGCCCTCGGGAATGATGCGCACGCTCATGGCTGTGTCACCCGTTCACGCGGGGCGCGACCAACTCGCCGCGCCGTTCGTAGAGTTGACCCGTTGCCGGGCACTGCAACAGTTCGACCGCGGCGTCCTGCGCGTCGGGGCCGATGACCACCAGGCGCTCGCCGTGTTCCGACATCCACCCCAGGCGACGCGCGGGCACACCGGCCACCAGCGCATAATCCGGGACGTCGCGATTCACGACGGCGCCGGCGCCGATGAATGCATAGCGCCCGACGCTCACGCCGCAGACGATCGTGGCGTTGGCGCCGATGCTCGCCCCGCGCTTCACGAGCGTGCGGCGATACTCGTTCTTGCGCGACACCGCGCTGCGCGGATTGTAGACGTTCGTGAAGACCATCGACGGCCCGCAGAACACGTCGTCTTCCAGTTCGACGCCCTCGTAGACCGAGACGTTGTTCTGGATCTTCACGTTGTCGCCGATACGCACGCCCGGCATCACCACCACGTTCTGACCGAGCGAGCAGCGCGCGCCGATGGTGGCGCGCGGATTCACGTGACAGAAGTGCCACACCCGGGTGCCGGCACCGATCACCGCCCCCTCGTCCACGTAGGCGGATTCGTGAACAAGCGCCCCCTCGGCCAGGTGCGCGCCCGCAGCGACGCGCCCCTCACCCGCGCGGGCGATCATTCCCGGAATCGGGCTGGCCGACGACGTCACGCGCCCCGCAGGATGGCGTGCCATTCCTGCAACGACCGAACGACCGGCTCCCGCGTCTGGCGCGCGGCAATCGCCTCGACCGCGGCGCTCGCGGCCGTGAGCGTCGTGGTGTACGGCACACGGTTGGCGATTGCCGCCTGGCGCAGCCGCTCGTCGTCGACCTGCGCCGCCTTGCCCAGCGGCGTGTTCACCAGCAGCTGGATTTCGCCGTTCACGATCATATCCACGCCATGCGGGCGCCCCTCGTGCACCTTGAGCACACTGGTGACCGGGATGCCCTGCTCACGGAAGTAGGTCGCCGTGCCACTGGTCGCGCACACGGAGAAGCCGAGGGCATGCAACCGCTTCGCCAGCGCGGCCGCCGCCGGCTTGTCGGTGTTGTTCACCGTGAAGAACACCGCGCCCTGACGCGGCAGCGCGTTGTCGGCCGCGATCTGCGACTTGAGGAACGCCGCGCCGAAATCGTCGTCGATGCCCATGACTTCACCGGTCGAGCGCATTTCGGGGCTCAGCACCGGGTCGAACTCACGGAACTTGTTGAAGGGGAAGACGGCTTCCTTGACGCTGATGTACGGCGGCACGATCTCTTGCGTGAAGCCCACCTGCTCGAGCGTTTCGCCGAGCATCAGCCGCGCCGCCACCGACGGCAGCGACACGCCGATGGCCTTCGAGACGAACGGCGCGGTGCGCGACGCCCGAGGGTTCACTTCGATCACGTACACCACGCCGTCCTTGTAGGCGTACTGCACGTTGATGAGCCCCACCACGCCGAGCTTCCTGGCGAAGGCGATCGTGTGCTGCTTCATCTGTTCCACCGCAGCGGGCGGAATGAGATACGGCGGCAGGATGCACGCCGAATCGCCGGAGTGAATACCGGCGCTCTCGATGTGCTCCATCACCGCACCGATCACGACGTGCTCGCCGTCGGAGAGCGCATCGACGTCGGCCTCGAATGCATCCTCGAGGAATCGATCGACCAGCACCGGGCGGTCCTCGCTCACGCGCGCCGCACGCTCGAAGTAGTCACGCAGCGACGGTTCGTCGTGCACGATCTCCATGGCGCGGCCACCGAGCACATACGACGGGCGCACGAGCACCGGGAAGCCGATGGACGTCGCGATGGCGACCGCCTCGTCCACGCTCGTGGCGGTCCCGTTGGCCGGCTGCTCGATGCCGAGCTCGCGCACGATCGCCTCGAAGCGGCGCCGATCTTCGGCGGTGTCGATCGCGTCGGGGGAGGTTCCCATGATGCGCACGCCCGCCTTCTCGAGCGGCCGGGTGAGCTTGAGCGGCGTCTGCCCACCCAGCTGCACGATCACGCCCTCGGGGTTCTCCCGCTGCACGATCTCCAGCACGTCCTCGAGCGTGAGCGGCTCGAAGTAGAGCTTGTCGGAGATATCGAAGTCGGTGGAGACGGTCTCGGGGTTGGAGTTGACCATGATGGTCTCGTACCCCTGCTCGCGCAGCGCCAGCACGGCGCGCACGCAGCAGTAGTCGAACTCCACGCCCTGCCCGATGCGATTGGGGCCGGACCCGAGGATCACGACCTTCTTGCGTCCTGCAGTGGCCGCCTCGCTCTCCTCGTCGTAGTTGCCGTAGAGATACGGCGTGCTCGACGGGAACTCGCCGGCGCAGGTGTCGATCATCTTGTACGACGGGCGCACGCCGAGCGACCAGCGCAGTTCACGCGCCGCCGTTTCATCGGTGCCGCGCAGCGTCGCGAGCTGCCGATCGCTGAAGCCCATGCGCTTCATGCGACGCATGCCATCGGCGTCGACGCTCGGAAGCGCCGCATACCACGACTCGGCGTCGAGCAGTTCGCGCATCTGGTCGAGGAACCACGGATCGACGCCGGTCATGGCGTAGAGCTCCGCGGTGGACAGCCCGGCCTGCATCGCGCGCTTGAGCTGGAAGATGCGCTCGGGGGTCGGGCGACGGACCGCCCCCTTGAGCTCCTCGAGCGAGCCGTCGGAGAGCCGGTCATCCTGCAGCCGCTCGCCGACCGCCCAGCCGGGACGGCCCGTCTCGAGCGCCCGGAGCGCCTTCTGAAACGCCTCCTTGAAGGTACGCCCGATCGCCATCGACTCGCCGACCGACTTCATCTGCGTGGTGAGCCCCGGATCCACCGCCGCGAACTTCTCGAAGGCGAAGCGCGGGCACTTCACGATCACGTAGTCGAGCACCGGCTCGAAACTGGCCGGTGTGGTCTTCGTGATGTCGTTGGGCACTTCATCGAGCGTGTAGCCCACGGCGAGCTTGGCGCCGATGCGCGCGATGGGGAAGCCGGTGGCCTTGGAGGCCAGTGCCGAGGACCGCGAGACGCGCGGATTCATCTCGATGACGATCAGTTCGCCCGTGGTCGGGCTGACGGCGAACTGAATGTTGCAGCCGCCAGCGTCCACGCCGATCTCGCGAATGATCGCGACCGCCGCGTCGCGCATCACCTGATACTCGCGATCGGTGAGCGTCATGGCCGGCGCCACCGTGATGGAGTCGCCCGTGTGCACGCCCATCGGATCGAGATTCTCGATCGAGCAGACGATCACCACGTTGTCGGCGCAGTCGCGCATCACTTCGAGCTCGTACTCCTTCCACCCGAGCAGCGAGCGCTCGATGAGCACCGAGTGCACGGGCGAGAGATCGAGGCCGCGACGAACGATCGTTTCGAACTCTTCGCGGTTGTAGGCGATGCCGCCGCCGGTCCCCCCCAGCGTGAACGAGGGCCGG
The DNA here is from genome assembly GCA_039809645.1 of Gemmatimonas sp. GTDB lineage: Bacteria > Gemmatimonadota > Gemmatimonadetes > Gemmatimonadales > Gemmatimonadaceae > Gemmatimonas. The sequence goes on along the minus strand of JBDHVK010000033.1, from coordinate 18,933 downwards.
ATGATCGCCGGGAAGCCCGTCTGCTCCACCGCGGCCAGCGCCTCGTCGAACGACGTCACGGTGCGACCGGTGGGGCACTTGAGCCCGATCTTCTCCATCGCTTCGGCGAAGAGCTTGCGATCTTCGGCGACACGGATCGCGCGCGCATTCGCACCGATCAGCTGACACCCGTACTTCTCGAGCGCCCCACTCTCGTGGAGCGCGAGGGCCACATTCAGCGCCGTCTGGCCGCCCATCGTGGGCAGCACGGCATCGGGGCGCTCCTTGGCGATCACCCGCTCGACGAACTCCGGCGTGACCGGTTCGACGTACGTGCGATCGGCGAATTCCGGATCCGTCATGATCGTCGCCGGATTGGAATTCACCAGGATGACTTCATACCCCTCTTCACGCAGCGCCTTCGTGGCCTGGGTTCCGGAGTAATCGAACTCGGCGGCCTGCCCGATGATGATCGGCCCGGAGCCGATCACGAGAATCCGGTGCAGGTCAGAACGTCGCGGCATGGAGTAGATCGTCGATGATGTCGTCGAGTGAACGCGTGGCACGCCACTGGGTGGCATGCTGCAGCTTTCGGGGATCCCCGATGAGACTGGGGACGTCAACCGGGCGGACCAGCGCCGGATCCTCGGTGGGCACGGCGCGCGTACCGGTTCGCGCCACCACCCGCTCGAGCACCTGCTGCACCGACCACCCGGTGCCACTGGCCACGTTGTACGCCTCGCCGGGCGTGCCCCGCTGACAGAGCGAAATATAGGCAGCCACGACGTCACTTACATGGAGGAAGTCGCGTATTGGCGTGCGATTGCCCACCGGCATCGGGGTCCCCGCCGGCGCGTTGGCGAGCGAGCGTGCCCGGTCGACCAGCGCCGGCAGCAGAAAGCGCGGCGGCTGACCGGCACCGCTGTGGTTGAAACTGCGTGCGACCACGATGGGCAGACCGGTCGCGCGCCACTGCTGCAGCGCCAGCACCTCCTGCGCCGCCTTGGTCGCCGCGTACACGGTCCGCGGCGCCTGCACCGCCGTCTCGGCGAGCGGCTCCTCGTTGGACTCGTGACGGCCGTACTGCTCCGCGCTGCCGACGATGAGGACGCGCGCCTCGCCACGCCCGGCCTGCCGCTGGGCTTCAAGCTGGTGGAGCAGCCGCGCGGTCGCGGTGACATTCACATCCCACGCCTGCGCCGGATCGGCGGCGGCGGTTGGGAGATGCGAGATCGCTGCGAGGTGAATGACCAGGTCGGGCTGCGCCGTGGCCATTGCATCGCGCACGTAGCGATCCTCACGCAGATCGCCGATGAGCCACGTGGTGGGCACGGCGGCGGGCACGCCCCGCGGCCGCTCGTCGGTGATGGGATCCGTGGCCAGCCCGAAGAGCGTCGCCTCGGGGAACGCCACGCGCAGCGCGGGCAGCAACCACTGCCCGACGAATCCGGCGGCCCCCGTGACGAGAATGCGCCTCACTTCGCGCGAGCGTACCGATCGAGATCCGCCTGCACCATCATCTCGACGAGCTGGCGGAAGTTGACCTGGGGTGTCCACCCGAGCTGGCGCCGGGCCTTCTCCGGGCTGCCCACCAGCAGATCGACTTCGGCCGGGCGGAAAAAGCGCTCATCCTGCATCACGAATTCGCGATAGTCGAGCCCGGCATAGCCGAATGCGGCCTCGCAGAACTCGCGCACACTGTAGGTCTCGCCCGTCGAGATCACGTAGTCGTCGGGCTGGTCCTGCTGGAGCATGCGCCACATCGCGTCCACGTAGTCGCCCGCGAAGCCCCAGTCGCGCCGCGCATCGAGATTGCCGAGGCGCAGCTCCTTCGAAAGGCCATGCTTGATGCGCGCCACGCCGTCCGAAATCTTGCGCGTGACGAACTCGAGACCGCGACGCGGCGACTCATGGTTGAACAGGATGCCCGACACCGCAAAGAGGTTGAAGCTCTCGCGATAGTTCACGGTGATCCAGTGGCCGTACACCTTGGCGACGCCGTAGGGTGACCGCGGGTAGAACGGCGTCGACTCGGTCTGCGGCGTCTCGACGACCTTGCCGAACTGCTCGCTGGACGAGGCCTGATAGAAGCGCGCGTTGGGCGCCGCCTTGCGCATGGCCTCGAGCATGCGGGTGACGCCGAGCGCGGTGAACTCACCGGTGAGCACCGGCTGGTTCCACGAGGTCTGCACGAAGCTCTGCGCGGCGAGATTGTAGATCTCGTGTGGCTGCGCGTCGTGCACGACATCGGTCAGGGAGGTCTGATCGAGCAGGTCGGCGGAGACGAGCTCGACGCGATCGACGAGGTGCGCGATGCGCTCGTAGGGGGTCGTGGAGGAACGACGCACGACGCCGACGACGCGATAGCCCTTCGCGAGCAGCAGCTCGGCGAGATAGGAGCCATCCTGCCCGGTGATTCCCGTGATAAGCGCAGTCTTGTGCATCAACCGATCAGTTTGGGGTTTGGGGTTTGAGGTCGGGGGTTTGGGGTGCACCGCAAACCTCATCCTCCATACACGACGCGGGGAGACCCGCTTGGTAGCGAGCTCCCCGCGTACGTGACATCGAGCAGCGAATTACGCGACGGCGACCTGACCGCGCGGCGCGCGCTGCACCTTGCCGGCCGCGAGGCAGCGGGTGCAGACCTTCACCTTGATGATCTTGCCATCGGCAAGGGTGCGGACGACCTGGAGGTTGGGCTTCCAGGTGCGGCGCGTCTTGTTGTTGGCGTGCGAGACGTTGTTGCCGTAAGCAACACCCTTGTCGCAGCTGTAGCAGCGGTTGCGTTGAATGGCCATGGGGGCGTGCCTCAGCTGAGGATCAGTTCGATCCGCGCCATCTCCGCGCCGTCACCCTTGCGGTGGCCGGTCTTGAGAATGCGCGTGTAGCCGCCCGGACGCGTGACGAACTTGGGGCCGATTTCCTGGAAGAGCTTGTCGGCCGCCTCACGCTTGTGGACGTGCTTGCCCGCCAGCCGACGCGCGTGGAGCGTGCCGGTGCGAGCCTTGGTGATGAGCTTCTCGACGAACGGGCGCAGTTCCTTGGCCTTGGCCTCGGTCGTCTCGATCGCCCCCTGCTCAATGAGCGAGGTGGCGAGGTTGCGGAGCAGCGCGAGGCGCTGCTCACTGGTCCGCCGGAGCTGGCGGTTGGCCTTACGGTGGCGCATGGAAGGTTAGTCCTCGTCGTCGTCGTCGTCGGGCGCATTCTCAGCGGCGCGGCTGGGCGGGGTGCCCATGTCGAGGATGCGCACGCCATCCGTGCTCTCCTCGTAGCGCATGCCGAAATTGAGCCCTTCCTTCTCGAGCAGCGCGGCAATTTCCTGCAGGGACTTCTTGCCGAAGTTCTTGACCTGGAGGATCTGCGCCTCGGTCTGGCGAACCAGATCGCCGAGCGAGCGGATGTTGGAGTTCTTCAGGGAATTGACCGAGCGAACGGAAAGTTCGAGGTCATCGATGGGTGTGCGGAACAGCTCCGCCAGGCGGATGGCGTCGGAGTTGGCGCCGTCGCCGCCCGTGCCGGGCTGGGCGGAAGCCGACGAACCAAAGCCCACGAAGTACTGGAAGTGGGTCTGGGCGAGGGCCGCCGCATAGCTCACCGCTTCCTCGGGCGACATCGTGCCGTTGGTTTCGACGGTCAGCGTGAGCCGGTCGTAGTCCGTGCGCTGCCCGACGCGGGTTTCCGCGACGGTGAAGTTCGCCCGACGGACCGGGGAGTAAATGGCATCGATGCGAACGACGTCGACCGGGAGGTTCTTGTCGGCCGGATGCTGGTCGCTTTCGACATAGCCCCGCCCCTTGTTCACGTAGAGTTCGACCGTGAAGTCGCGCTCGTCGGTGATGGTGAAGAGGTGGTGCGAGGGCTCCACGACGCGGATGCCACCGCTCGCCTGAATGTCGGCGGCGGTGACGGTGCCCGGGCCCGACTTGGCGATGCGAAGCACGGTCTGCTCCACGTCGTCCGGCAGGGACAGGGTCAGCGTCTTGAGGTTGCCGATGATCTGGTGCACGTCTTCCACGACGCCGGCGATGGTCTGGTGCTCGTGCACCACGCCATCGATCCGGAACGCCCACACGGCGGAGCCCCGGAGCGACGACAGCAGCAGTCGGCGCATCGCGTTGCCCAGCGTGTGCCCGAAGCCGCGCTCGAGCGGCTGCAGGCGGAATTCGGCCAGATTGGGCGTGTCCTCGCGCTTGGTTGCTTCAACCAGCTGCGGACGGACCAGCCCGGAAAGATCGATCGTTGCCATGAGTGTCTTGGAGAAAATGGTCACGCCACTCGACCGAGTGGCGACGCTCTACCCCGCCCCGAACGCGCGGTAGACTCGTAAAAGGGTTCGGGCCCCGACCCAACACAAACTGCGAACTGATCAGTGATGAGTTTCGAGTTTTAGGTGATGGGTTGTGGGTCACCCAGCACCCACGACCTAAAACCCGAAACACAGAACTGATCGGTTGCCGTTCTCTTACTTCGAGTACAGTTCGACGACGAGCTGTTCCTGCGCCGCGAGCGGGATGCTCTGACGCTGCGGCTTCTCGAGCACGCGGCCGCTGAACGACTCCTTGTCGACGGCGATCCACGACAGCGAGGCACCACGCGCCGCCTGCTCCATCGCGCTCATCACGAGCACGAGTTCACGCGACGACTGCTTGACGCGCACTTCCTCGCCCGGGCGCACCTGGTACGACGGGATGTCGAGGAGGCGACCCTTCACCTCGATGTGGCGATGACGGATGAGCTGACGCGCGGCCTTGCGGCTCGGGGCGAAGCCCATGCGGTACACCACGTTGTCGAGACGGGTCTCGAGGGCGGCGAGCAGGTTGTGACCGGTGATGCCGGCCTGCGACGCCACACGCTCGAACGTGTTGCGGAACTGCTTCTCCGAGATGCCATAGATGCGCTTGATCTTCTGCTTCTCGCGCAGCTGCTTGGCGAATTCGGACATCTTCTTGCGACGCGCCGTGGCCTGACCGTGCTGACCCGGGGCGTACGGACGACGCTCCACGGGGCACTTTTCGGTGAAGCACTTGGTGCCCTTCAGGAAGAGCTTCGCGCCCTCACGACGGCACTGACGGCAGCTGGGACCAGTATAACGGGCCATGGATCAGACCCTCCGGCGCTTGGGGGGACGGCAGCCGTTGTGCGGGATCGGAGTGACGTCGCGAATGGACTTCACCTGGAGACCCGCAGCGGCGAGCGCCTGGATGGCCGACTCGCGGCCGGAACCGGGGCCCTGCACACGCACATGGACGCGGCGCACGCCGAGCGTGAGCGCTTCGCGCGCGCACTGCTCGGACGCCACGGTGGCGGCGAACGGCGTGGACTTCTTCGATCCCTTGAACCCGGCCTTGCCGGCCGAGCCCCATGACACGGCGTTGCCATGCATGTCGGTGATCGTGATGGTCGTGTTGTTGAACGTGGCGCTGACGTGGGCGATGCCTTCCGCCTCGACGACGCGCTTGGTCTTCTTCGCGGTAGCCATGGCTTACTTGGTCACCTTCTTCTTGCCCGCGATGGCGCGGCGCGGCCCCTTCTTGGTGCGCGCGTTCGTGTGCGTGCGCTGCCCGCGCACGGGGAGGCCACGACGATGGCGGGTGCCACGGTACGAGCCGATGTCCATCAGGCGCTTGATGTTCATCGCGACTTCGGTGCGCAGAGCACCTTCGACGCGGAAATTGCGCTCGATTTCCTGACGGAGCTTGTTGAGATCGGAGTCGTTCAGGTCGCGAACGCGCTGCGCGCTCGACACTCCTGCTGCTTCCAGGATCTTCTGCGCGGTCTTGCGACCGATGCCGAAGATGTAGGTCAGTCCGATCTCGATCTTCTTTTCACGCGGAAGATCGACGCCTGCGATACGTGCCATAGTGTGCGCTTACCCTCAGCCCTGACGCTGCTTGTGCTTCGGGTTGCGCTTGCAGATGATGCGAGTCACGCCCTGTCGCTTCACGACCTTGCAGTGCTCACAAATCGGCTTCACGCTGCTGCGAACTTTCACGGGTCACCTCGGCGCTCACGCACCGACGGAGTCTCCCGCACTGCCATCAATCGGCAGCCGGCCGGACTCCCCATGCTGTTCATCGCCAGGATGCATCAGCTCTTCAAGCAATGCTTGGGAGTGATTCCGCGCCTGGACGAAGCGAAGGTGGCCAGCGGATTGGCCTAGGAACCTGCCCCTTGGGGTACGGCAAACGACCCCAAAAACGGGCAAGACCTGTATCGTAGCGGAGTTAGGCCGAGGCCGCAACCCCGCCGAGATCGGCGCGAACGGCCGCCATCGCGGCCACCGGGTCCGCCGCACCCGTCACGGCTCGCCCCAGAATCAGCCACCGCGCCCCGGCCGCGGCCGCCGCCGACGGCGTCATCACCCGCGCCTGATCGTGCGCGTCGCCGCCGGCCAGCCGGATCCCCGGGATCAGCAGGTCGAGCGCGTCACCATGAGCAGCCCTGACCGCCGCCGCCTCGTGCCCCGAACACACGATCCCGGCCGCCCGGGCACTGGCGGCGAATCCCGCCAGGCGGACCACCTCGCGGGTCACGTCCACCCCGTCCCGCCCCCAGGCGGTCCCGATCGCATCGGCATTCAGGCTGGTGAGGATCGTGACGCCGAGAATCTGACACCCGCCGTCCGTCTGGCCCGCGGCCCCGGCCCCGGAGCCGCCTTCGGACCCACCTTCGGCAGCACCAGCCACCGCGGCCGCGATCATCTCCGCGCCGCCGCTCGCGTGCACCGTCAGCAGCGTCGCCCCATGGCGGGCGACGCTCCGCGCCGCTCCTCGGACCGTGTTGGGAATGTCGTGCAGCTTGAGGTCCACGAACACCCGCTTTCCCTGATCCCGCAGCCAGGCCACGACCGCCGGCCCTTCGGCGCTGAAGAGTTCCAGGCCGACCTTGTAGAAGTCGCAGGCGTCGCCGAGACGCCGGACCAGCGTCTGGGCAGCGGCGCGGTCCGGGACATCGAGGGCGACGATGGGCGTGACGACGCGGTTCAGGAGGGCCATTGCAGGGTGCCGATGATGGTCGAGAGATCGCGGACCCCTTCGCGCTCCGCCCATCGGGCGAGGTCGCGCGCGATGCGTTCAGGGGCGCGCGGATCGCGAAGCATGGCGGTGCCCACCCCTACCAGGTGGGCGCCGGCCAGGAGGTACTGCAGTGCATCGTCGGCGGTGCTCACCCCACCGAGCCCGACGATCGGCACGCCCGGGAGGGCGCGACTCACGCGCCACGTCGCCAGCAGACCGATGGGCAGCAGCGCCGGCCCGCTCACCCCACCCGACCCGAAGCCGATGCGTGGCCGCCGGTGCGCCGTGTCGATGACGAGGCCGGGCATGGTATTCACGAGGGTGAGTCCGGTGGCACCCGCCTCGACCGCCGTCTGCGCGGCTGACACGATGTTCGGGCCGAGCGCCGGCGAGAGCTTCACGAACAGGGGCCGCGGCGTCAGCGCTCGCGCGGCACGCACCAGCGTGGCAAGCGCCACCGGATCGGCGCCGAACTCCATGCCGCCCGCCTTCACGTTCGGGCAGCTGACATTCAGCTCGAAGGCATCCACCCCCGGCTCATTCGTGAGGCCGGCGATGACCGCTTCGAAGTCCTCGACACTGTTCCCCACGACGTTCACGAACACCCGCAGACCGGGATGCCGCGCGGGAAGCCAAGGCAGGTACTGCTGCTTCACCGCGTCGAGCCCCGGATTGGCGAGGCCGATGGCGTTGATCATGCCACCGGCAAACTCGCCGACCCGCAGAGGCTTGTTTCCCTTTCGCGGCTCGACGCTCACCGCCTTCGTCGACAGTCCGCCGATCTGCGCGAGGTCGACCACGTCGTCGAGTTCGCGACCGAATCCGGCGGTGCCCGACGCCAGCACGATGGGATTGCGAAACGCGAGTCCAGCCACGGACACCGCGCCGCGCGCCACGTCAGCTTCCTCCAACCTTGCGCTCATACTGCGCAAGATAGCGAACGACCGCGTCGGCGATGGTGTCGGCCAGGGTCGCCTGCTGCGCAGGATCCGTCATGTAGTCGGCTTCGGCCTTGTTGGTGCCGAAGCCGATCTCCACGAGCACCGCCGGCATGAACGCCGTGACCAGCACGCGAAAGCCGGCCTGCTTCACGCCGCGATTGGGGCCCGGATGCACGGCCTTCATGCTGCCGTTGATCAACGACGCGAGCTGCGACGATTCCCGCAGATGCTCGTTCTGCGCCATGTCGCGAATGATGAATCCGAGGGGGTCGTCCCGTGAGGCATCCACCGTGGTCTCGAAGCGGATCGCTTCGTTTTCCATGGCCGCCACGCGCCGTTCGTCCTCGGTCTTCGCTTCGGCGAGGAAATACGTCTCGAACCCGCGCGCGCCGCCGGGATTCTGCCAGCGGGGATTCGCCGCATTCACGTGCACCGAAACGAACAGGTCCGCATGCGCCTGATTGGCGATCTTGCCGCGATCGGAGAGCGCGATGAGGGTGTCGGTGGTGCGGGTCATGACGACCTGTACGCCGCGCGCTTCGAGCGCGCGGCGCAGCTCCTTCGACATCGCCAGCGTCACGTTCTTTTCGTAGATCTTCCGCGGGGAGCCGATCGGGCCAGTCATACCGTTGTCGGGGCCACCGTGGCCCGCATCCACCACCACGATCCGCTGCCCCTTCACCGTCGCTCGCGCGGGGGATCGCCCCTCATCGGACGACTGGGCGCGCGCGGATTGCGCCGGCGCAGGCGCGGTGCGCTCCGGCGGCGGCGCGGGGCGCGACGGGGCACGCGACGCCACCACCGGGGTGAATCGGCGCACCTCCCGCTTCTCGTCATCGAAGAGCACGCCGGCGCCAAGGCGCGGCAGCAGGTCCGACGCGAGCGTGAGCGGCACGTACCACTGCCCACCCTGTCGAATCACCTCCGACGAAAGGGGCACGGTGTCTTCAGCCGCCACCGCCAGCGCCGAGCCGGATTCGACATCAATGCCGACGGTGCCGACCTCGAGCCGCAGTCGTCGCGGCTGTCGGGCATCGAGCACCGCCTGGCCTCCCAGCGCTTCGACCAGCGCGTCGGCGCGCACCGAAAGACTGCCGTCGGGATGCCGCAGCGTCGGGACCGAGCGAACGCGTGCCCCCAGGCGAACGGTCAGCGGCGCGGTGGCCTGGGCGATGGGCTGCGCGAGTGCCACGCCGGGCGCCGAGAGCAGCAGCCCCATCGCGAGGCTCGACCAGCGCCTCCACGCCATCCGCACGCTAGCGCTTCCGGAGGACGCGCGCGATCTCCCGCTCAGCGTCGCGCTTCTTGAGATCCTCACGCTTGTCGTGCTGCTGCTTGCCGCGCACGAGGGCGAGCCGGACCTTCACGCGGCCCCCCTTGAAGTACAGGTCCAGCGGCACGAGGGTGAGTCCCTGCCGCTCCACCGAGCCGATCATGCGACGAATCTCCCGTTTGTGGAGCAGGAGCTTGCGCGTCCGGGTCGGCTCGTGGTTGAACAGGTTGCCGTGTCCGTACGCGCCGATGTGCAGGTTGAGCACGAAGATCTCGCCGTCCTTCACGATGCCGAAGGCATCGGTGAGGTTGGCCCGACCGTCACGCAACGCCTTCACCTCGGTCCCGGTGAGCACAATGCCCGCTTCCCAGGTATCGAGGATTTCGTAGTCGTGACGGGCGCGCTTGTTCCGCGCGATCAGTTCGGTGGACTCGTCAGTGTCCTTGGCGTTCGTCGCTGCCATACGTGGCGTAACGTAATCGCACCGCTGGCGCCGAGTATGAGTCGCGGGCGGGACATCTCCATCACATTCTCCGTCCGGCGTTGACTTCGGGGGCGCCTACGGTCTATTCTTCCCGACCCTACCGGGCTCCGGCTCGCGGGGATCGCCGAAGTGGTGGAATTGGTAGACGCGCTGCGTTCAGGGCGCAGTGTCCGCAAGGACGTGCCGGTTCGAGTCCGGCCTTCGGCACCTGAGTTCTCCTGAAACAAGAAAGGGCACCGGTTCTCCGGTGCCCTTTCTTGTTTTGATTCCGGTTTCGGCGCTACGCGCGCAGGGCCGACGGGCGGACATCTTCGGGGAGCGAGGCAGCCCCGAACACCGCACGCAGCGCCTCGTTGAGCGCCGTCCGGTTTTCCTGCACGAAGTGGGTCGCCCGCTCCAGCTGCGCCGCCGACGGCGTGGCCATCCCAGCCGCCTCGAGCAGCACGCGGGCCAGTCGCACCGCGGGGGCCTCCGGGCTCCCCCGGAGCGCCAGGGCCGCAGAATAGGCCCGCCAGCGCTCCGGCCACAGACGTCCCACCTCCGGATCGCGCTTCGCCTCGGCGGCGAGCAGCGGCTGCAACTGGTGACTCACATCGGCCGCCGTCTGATCGTCCAGCGCGTCGCGCTCGGCGACGATCAGGCCGATGGCCAGGAGCGCGAATCGCAGCTCGCGGCGCGCGACGTCGCTCCCGGCGGCGCCCTCCAGCATGCCGACGACGGACGCATCCGGCTCCCGCAGCATTCGGCCCACATAACTCTCGACCCGGCGGCGGCGCTCCCGCGCGGCCTGCCACTCGGTCCAGAGACCCATGGAGCGGCTCAGCCCTGCAGAATGGGAAGCGCGCCCGGCAGATCGGCCACGCTCTCGAACGCCGGCAGTCCGACGCGGCTGCGAACGACCGATTCGTCGGCCAGCAAATCGCTGAGCTTCACGCCCTCGAGCACTTCGTCGATCCGCTGCTGCAACAGCAACCACACCGGACGAATGCTGCAGTTCTCCGCTTCAGCGCAGCGCGAACTGTCGACCGGATGCGAGACGCAGTGCAGGTCGAAGGTGGTGAGTTCGGACGCCTGAATGACGTCGCGCACCGAGATTTCCGCGGGAGTGCGCGCCAGTGAGTAGCCGCCACGCGCGCCGCGCGTGCTGTTCACGATACCGGCGCGGCGCATGCGCAGCAGAATCTGTTCGACGTAGTCGCCGGGCAGCTTCTCACGGGCGGCCACGTCTCGCCCGGTCACCGGTCCGGTGCCCGCTCGCCGCGCCAGATGCAGCGCGCAGATCAGCCCGTACTCCGCCCACGTCGTAATGCGCATACGTCGAGTCTACGCCCGGTCCGGGGAGCTGACAAGAGTATTCGGACTTACGGTCCGGTCGGGGGTCACCTGTTGCGGCCCGGAGGGGACGCCAATCTCGGTCATCTTCCGAAGGTCGAGCACGGCGTCGATCTGATCGGGGGGGAGCACCGCCTCGCGCCGGACCAGATCCCGGATCAGCACCCCCTCACGAACGGAGCGCTTGGCGAGTTCGGCGGCCTGCGCGTAGCCGATCTGCGGCATCAGCGCCGTCGCCAGTGCCGCGGACCGCTCCACCCAGTAGGCACACATGGTCTCGTTCGCCTGAATGCCGGCGACGCAGCGCGTGGCGAACACCTGGACGGCCTGTGTCAAAATTTGCATCGAAAAGAGCACATTCTGGGCGATGACCGGCATCATCACGTTTAGCTCGAGCTGCCCATGTTCCGCGGCGAGGGTGACCGTGGTATCGCAGCCGATCACCTGAAAACACACCTGATTGACCATCTCCGGAATGGAGGGATTGATCTTGCCGGGCATGATGCTCGACCCGGGCTGCACGGCGGGGAGCACGATCTCGTCGAGCCCCGTGCGCGGTCCGGAGGCCATCAGACGCAGATCACTCGCGATCTTGGAGATCTCGATGGCGGTCCCGCGCAGCGCCGCACTGAACGCCGCGGCATCCCCAAGACTCTGCATCAGTTGGATGCGATCCCGACCCTCCCGCAGCGTGTCGATGCCGCTGATGGTGCGGAGGTGCTGAAGCATCCGCGCGGGATACTCCGGTTCCACGGTCACGCCCGTACCGACGGCCGACCCGCCGATACCAAGTTCGAGCAGATAGTCGGTGGCGTCGGCCAGCCGGCGCGTACTCCGACCGACCGATCCCGCGTACGCGGCGAACTCCTGCCCCAGTCGGATCGGCATCGCGTCCTGCAGATGCGTGCGCCCGGCCTTCACGATGTGGTCGAAGGCCTGCGCGCGATCGCTCAACGCGTTCTCGAGCGTGCGCATCGCGGCCCGCAGCAGCGGCCACTGTCGCAGAATCGCCAGCCGTATGGCCGTCGGGATCGTGTCATTGGTGCTCTGCGCCATGTTCACGTGATCGTTCGGATGCACCGGCGCATAGCTCCCGCGCGCGTATCCGAGCAATTCATTGGCACGATTCGCGAGCACCTCATTCACGTTCATGTTGTGTGACGTGCCGGCCCCTGCTTGATAGGGATCCACCACGAACTGCTCGCGATGCGCGCCGGCGAGCACCTCATCGGCTGCCGCGATGATCGCGTCAGCGGCGCTGGCATCGAGGCGCCCGGTCTCGCGGTGCGTTTGCGCGGCGGCCTTCTTGATCCAGACCTGTGCCACGACGAACGGCTCGAGCGGACGGAGCCCGCTGATGGGGAAGTTCTGCAGAGCGCGCATCGTCTGCACGCCATAGAGGGCCTCACTCGGTACGTCCACCGTGCCCAGCGGATCGCGCTCGGATCGGGTGCTCATGCGAACTCCAGCGTAGTGGCGGTACCAAACGCGTGCGGCGCCCCGGAGGGCGCCGCGACGAACGAAACGAGCCGACGTCAGGGGAAGGTGATCACGGTATCGATCGTGCTGGTCAGGTGCAGGAGCGTGTTGGCGTCGACGACCCGTTCACTCGTGCGCCAGCGCAGCAGTCGCATGGAGCGCAACGCATTCGGGCTGGCGAGAAATCCGGTGAGGTAGCTCGCCGGCAGCGTTACGCTGCCATCGTCCTGCAGCACACAGTACACCTGTTCGGTTGGCGCCGTTGCCGTGGAGCTCGTGGCGTATCGCAGTTGCAGCTGAATGGACGACACGCCATCGTTGGTCCCGTTCCAGCGCACCAGCCAGTCGGCGTTCGCGGCCGGGAGCGTCAGCGGCGACGGAATGATCGGCTCGGCAAGCTTCAACGTGAGCGTGCTGAGCGGAAAGACGGTCCCAGCATCGGGCACGTTGATCGTCACGCTCTCGCCGCTGTTGTAGTTGACCTGGTTGGCGCCCGACTCATAGCGCAGCGTCGCACTGTTGTACGTGAGCGGGACCGCGCGCCCGGCGATACTCATCGCGAGCCCGGTTCCCACACTGTTCATGCCCGTGGCCGCCACGTTCGACGTATCGTTCGTGCTGATGATGCATTGGTCGAACTGGCTGTTGCTGCTGTTGGGGACGCTGACGCTCACGCCCTTGAAGAAGATCATGGTGGCCAGCCCCGTTGCCGACGTGCTGCCGTTGTTCTTCGCCTGCACGTTCAGGGCGCCGTATCGATTCGGCTGCACCTCAGAGCCCGAAAGATTGCTGCAGGCGGCGAGGGCGGCGCTGCCAGTGACGGCGACCAGCACGGAAAGACGTCGAAACATGAGGGACACCGGAAAGAAAGCGTGAGCCAACGCGTGGTCAGGCGCCGATGGGGCGCGCCGCCCCGCGCAGGAACGGGTTGGTCGCGAGTTCACGGCCGATCGTGGTAGTAACACCGTGCCCCGGCAATACCCGAGTTCCCTCATCCAACGTCACAAGGCGGGACAGCGAGCGGTGCATCGCGGAGGGGTCGCACAAGGGGAGATCGGTCCGGCCGATGGATCCGGCAAAGAGCACATCGCCCGAAATGCAGAGGCCATGCCCGATGAAAGCGACGTGCCCGGGCGCATGCCCCGGGAGGTGCCACACGTCGAACCGATACGAGCCGAGCGTCACCGTATCGCCTTCGGCGAGCGCGTCGGTGGCCGGCGGCGGATTCTCCACGGTGAGCCCCCAGCGGGCGGCGGTCTCTTTGGCCCGTTCGTAGAACACCCGATCGTCTGGGTGCACAAAAATGGGCACCGGCGCCTGCCGGATGACGCCGGCAACGCCGCCGACGTGGTCAAAGTGCGCGTGCGTCAGCCAGATCGCGGCCAGCGATGCGCCCTCGGCGGCCACCGCGTCGACAAGACGGTCCGCCTCCTCACCGGGATCCACCAGCACCGCCGCGCGGGTCGCCGGATCCACGAGGAGCCAGCAGTTCTCCTCGAGCGGGCCGACGGTCAGCTGCTGAATGCGCAGAGGCATCGGATCACTCAGTGCGTGTCGGCCTGCGAGACGCTGCTTTCCCCCGTCTCCAGGACGGGCGATTCGCCGATGCCGTGGTGCGCCAGCCACCGCTCGGCCTCGAGCGCCGCCATGCATCCCGTTCCGGCTGAGGTGATCGCCTGACGGTAGTAGTCATCGATGACATCACCCGCAGCGAACACGCCGTCGATGTTCGTGGCCGTTCTCCACGGCGCGACCTGGATATAGCCGTGCTGGGAGGTCGTGATCTGACCATCAAGGAACGCCGTGTTCGGCGTGTGTCCGATGGCCACGAACAGCCCACCGAGCTCGAGTTCGCTCTCTGCGCCATTCACCGTATCACGCAGGCGCACGCCGGTGATGAACTCCGTCCCGAGCACTTCGGCCACTTCGGCGTTCCAGATCACCCGCACCTTGGGATGGCTGAGCACGCGGCTCGCCATGACCTTCGACGCGCGGAACGCATCGCGGCGGTGAATGACCACCACTTCGCTGGCAAACTTGGTGAGGTACATCGCCTCTTCCATCGCCGTGTCGCCGCCGCCGACGACCGCGAGCCGCTTGTTGCGATAGAACGGCATGGCGCCGTCGCACACGGCGCAGGCAGAGACCCCGCCCCCCTGCTGCGCGAGCCGAATCTCGTTGTCGAGGCCGATCCACTTGGCGGCGGCACCGGTCGCGATGATGACCGTGTGCGCGGTGAACTCGCCCGACCAGTCGGTCTTCACGCGGAACGGTCGCTGCGAGAAGTCTACCGACGCGACCATGTCCGACACCACGCGCGTGCCGTGATGGACAGCCTGCGCCTTGATACGCTCCATGAGATCCGGGCCACTGATGGCCTCCGGAAACCCGGGGAAGTTCTCGATGTCGGTCGTGAGCATGAGCTGCCCACCGGGCAGCTGCGTGCCGATGGGCACCCCTTCGATGACCAGCGGCCGCAGATTCGCCCGCGCCGCGTAAATGCCGGCGGTCCAGGCGGCGGGCCCGGATCCGATGATGACGACGTTTTCGGCGGTCGAGGCAGTCATGGGCAGGGGCGGAAAGGGGTCAGTCAACAGCCAGCACGCCAAGCGCGCCGTGACAATGCGAAACGGTTCCGACGAGCACCCGCAGCGGTGCGTTGGCTCCCCAGGTAGTCAGCTGTTCGTCGGCCAACGCAATCGACGCGGCGTCGATCATGCCGACGCCGTAGGTGCGATGCGTGCAGTGAAAGATAAGCGAGTGGTCGAGCCCCGGATCGCCGGCGGCGAATCGGTCCATGGTGGTGGGCATGGACCAGTCGCGCGGACCACGGGTGGCGGGACAGGTCGCGGGTTCGATGCAGTTCACGGGGCACATCCACGTGGCGAAGCTCACGTAGTGCCGGGCGTCGGGCGCCGCCCGCTCCCACGGCGTGGGCGGCGGCCCCGGCAACGGCTCCACCCGAATGCGCCGCTCGGGCCACCGCGCTCGCGACCGGGACAGCAGCCAGTCGAGACAGAGATGGGGCATGAGTGGCGACGGAACCATCGCGTCGCCGGCGAGCGCCGCGGCGCCCTCGGCCAGCCACCCGGCGAGGAAGTCATCCCACGGCGCGACGTCAACGCGCAGCGGTAGATCAGCGAACGCGCCCGCGGCGAGAGACTGGGCAACCCGGCACGCGGGGTCGCGGTCGACCACCACGATCTCCCGAGCGGTAAGCGCCCCGCGGGCCATCGCACGGCCGAGCTGCTGGCTGTACCAACTGCCATAGCATCCGCCGCCGATCACCACGACGCGGCCAAAGGCCAGCGTTGCACGCCCGGGCGCGCTCACGCAGGGAAACTCAGCGGCGCAGGTGACGGCCGCCGTCGACCTGCAGCACCGTGCCGGTCACGTACTCCGCTTCGACGAGATAGTGCAGCGCCTGCACCACGTCGGCCGGCATGCCACTGCGCGCCATCGGCACGTCGCGCAGGAAGGCGGCAATCGCACCTTCGCTCAGATCGTCTGGTGCCAGCACCAATCCGGGGGCGATCCCGTTCACGCGAATATCGGGGCCCAGCGCGGTGGCGAAAGTGGCGATCAGCTGAGGCAACGCGCTTTTCGTCACCTGATGCGCGATGAGATGCGGAAATCCGGTTTCATTGGCGAGGTGATCCGCCATCTGGATGATCACGCCGCCCTTCCCCATCACGGCGGCCGCCGCCTGCATCAGAAAGAACGGGGCGCGCAGATTGATGGCTTCCGTGCGCGTCCAATCGTCCACCGTGACCTCGGCGAACGGCTTGTTCAGCATGAGGGAGGCGCTGCTCACGACGACATCGAGCGCGCCGAATGTGCGGATCGCCGCCCGCACGACGCGGGCCGGCGCCGCTGGGTCCTGCAGATCCTCCTGGACGATCTCGATGCGCACGCCATGCAGGCGCCGCAACTCGGCTGCCAGGCGCTCCGCATCGGCGCTGGAGTTTCCGTGGTGCAACAGGACGTCGTAGCCGCGTGCAGCGAAACTGCGCGTAATCTCGGCGCCGAGCCGCCGCGCTCCACCGGTCACCAACGCCACGCGGCGCGCGGCCTCCTGCATCGTCATGCGCTCGCTTCCCTCAGGCCGAGAGCGCGGCCGCGCGCGAGGCGGCTCTGGCGTCCTGCCAGTCGAGCCAGATCTTGGGCACCATCTGTCCACCCAGCCGCCGGGGACCATCGGTATTGCCGTGCCAGTCCGATCCCCCACTGGGCAGCAGCCCTGCCTGTTCGGTGTGCTCGACCAGGCGCTGCACGAGGTATGGCGGATGGCTGGGGTGCAGGACTTCCACGCAATCGAGGCCGACGGCGGCCAGTCGCGCGATGCGCGCGGGCGTCGCCATCTCGCCAGGATGCGCCCACACGGCGAGCCCGCCAGCACGATGCACGAGCGCGATGGCGTCGGCGACGTCGAACTTGTCCTTGGCCATGTACGCCGGACGATTCCAGCCGATCCACTTGTCGAACGCTTCGCGGAATTCCTTCACGAAGCCGCCGGCGAGCATGGCCCGCGCAATGTGCGGACGCCCCACGGCGCCGGTGCCGGCCTCGGCGAGCACCGCGTCCATGGTGATGGAGATGCCATGCGCGTTGAGCATCTCGACAATGCGCTCGGCCCGAGTGACGCGTTCCGCCTGCAGCGCCAGCAACGCCTCGCGCATCGTGTCGCGGTTGGCGAGATGCAGTCCGAGCAGGTGCAGTTCCTCCTCCTCGAACCATGTACTGAGTTCGACGCCGGGCACCACGCGCACACCCAAGGGTGCGCCGGCCGCGGCGCCTTCCTCGATGCCTTCCACCGAGTCATGATCGGTGAGCGCAATAGCGACCAACCCCGCGGCGGCGGCGGCCTGCACGGTAGCCGTGGGCGTCAGGGCGCCATCGCTGGCGGTGGTGTGGACCTGCAGATCGACGAAGGCGGGGGTCTCGCTCACGCCTGATACCCGGCTTCGGGGGAGCGCTCACCCGACTGCGACATCCGGAAGTACTCGACGAGCTGGGCGTCGCTGAGCTCGGCGAGCGACTGCTCGCGCGACCGTGCTCCCGTGGGCGAGTAGCGCGTCACCCGCACCGCGCGCGCGGCTCCGGTTCCGGCGACGAAGATCAGTCCGAACTCGTCGCCGACCGACTGCGTCAGGAATCCTGACGGATAGACCTGCCAGCGGCGCCCATCGATATCCACCTGACGTGAAGGCACGTCACTCTCCTTGAATCTCACCCCAGCGGTCGGCCGCCGCTTCGGATCCCACCAGCGCCACGAGATCCTCCTCGCGTTTCGCCTCGGTGAACTCCAGAAAGCGACCGGCCTCGCCGGCGTGCTCAAAAACCCAGAAATGCGCCTGCAGCGATGCCGCGAGCGTGCGGCGTTCCGCCACCGTTGCAAGATATGCCGCGCGCGCCGCGTCCTGTACTCGACGTTCCTGCATGTGCAGCG
Organism: Gemmatimonas sp.; assembly: GCA_039809645.1. GTDB lineage: Bacteria > Gemmatimonadota > Gemmatimonadetes > Gemmatimonadales > Gemmatimonadaceae > Gemmatimonas. The sequence continues at coordinate 980 of JBDHVK010000033.1, read as the reverse complement.
CGCGCGGCATACCGGGTCAGGCCACGGATTCCGAGACGGACTCGAGCGCCTTCTTGAGATCGCCCATGAAACGATCGGCGTCCGCACCATCCACGACGCGATGATCGAACGAGAGCGCAAAGTAGGCGCAGGTGCGGATGGCGATGGTCTCCTCGCCGTCCGGACCGGTCACGACCTTGGGACGCTTCTCGATGGCACCGAGGCAGAGGATGGCCGTTGTACCCACCGGGATGATCGGCGTGCCGTAGAGCGAGCCGAAGGTGCCCGGATTGGTCACCGTGAACGTCGCGTCCTGTACATCCGTGGGGCTCAGCTTCTTGCTGCGCGCGCGGCCGGCGAGGTCGTTCGCCCCGCGCGAGAGCCCCGTGAGCGAGAGCTCATCGGCGTGCTTGAGCACCGGAACGATCAACCCGGTCGGATCGAGCGCGACGGCGATGCCGAGGTTGATTGCGCGGCGATAGATGATGTCGTTGCCCGACACCGCCGCGTTGAGCACGGGATGGCGCTTGAGCTGCTGGCAGACGGCCTGCAGGATGAACGGCAGGTACGTGAGCTTCTGCCCCGACTGCGCCTCGAACTCCTTGCGCATGGCCGTGCGGACGCGTGCGACGCGCGTGAGGTCGACTTCCCACACGGTCGTGACGTGAGCGGCGACGCGCTTGGCGAGCGTCATGTGATCCGCGGTGAGCTTGCGGATCTTGTTCATGGGTTCGACAGTGTCGCCGGGCCACGCCGTGGGCTGTGGGCCGTGATGCTCGACCCCGGCGGGGGCGTGCATCGAGGCGCCCGCCGGTGCGGACACCGCAGCGCCGGCCGCGGGACGATTCGCCAGGAACGACTCGAGGTCCTTTCGGGTGACGCGACCGGCGATCCCCGAACCGGAGAGCGCCGCAATCTCCACACCGTGCTCCGCGGCCATCTTCCGGACGAGCGGGCTGGACTTGGTGCGGAGCCGATCTTCCAGTGAGCCGCTCGTCGGG
>JBDHVK010000032.1:0-30043 GCA_039809645.1 Gemmatimonas sp. | reverse complement strand
CGGATTCCGGGTGGCGATCGTGGGCATCTCCCTCGCCGCCGGCATGCTCGCCGGCAACGTGGTCACGCGCGCCTTCAATCGCGTGCGGCGCTAGCGTCGATCAAGGCGCCGCCGATCAAGGGCTCCCTGATCGGGAGTCAGTCGGCAGCGGCAGCGACGGTCTGGCGATACGCCGGTCGCGCCCACGCCAGCAGTGCGAGCGTGATGGTCATGCCCACCACCGAGTTCATCGAGATGCTCCACCGCACCCCATCGGCCGCGCGGAATACGTGGTCGGTGAGCAGCGCCACCGCGGTCGGGCCGAGCGCGCCCGACAGCAGATTCACCACCAGCTGATAGACCGCGCTTCCCTGTCCTCGCAGTCGCGCCGGCATCGCTTCCGCGATCGCGGCATTCGCCGCGCCCCAGGGCAAGGCCGCGAACACATTCACCGGCAGCAGCAGTGCGGCCGCGACATTCGCATCGCCGAGGAGCGGGAACGTCCCCGCGAGCACCAGCATGCCGAACGCGCCCACCATGCCGACGCGAATCGGCGCGTCCACATGCCCTTTGCGCGTCCAGTAGTCGGTCAGGCGTCCGCCGGCGATGACCCCGATCGGTCCGAGCACACCGGTCAACACACCCATCAGCGCACCGGTCTTCGCGACGGGCCATCCATGCGCGCGCTGAAAGAACGCCGGGAGCCAGGCGCCCATGCCGTAGTTCACGCTCGCCGAACAGGCGAAGCCGAGCGAGAGCGCGAGGATCGTGCGCGCGTTGCGACGCACATAGGTGAGGAGATCGCCCGAGACCGTGGGAACCGCCTCGACGCGAGCCGCCGCACTGACGGCAGTGCGCGGTTCCCCCATCGTCAGCGCAAGCGCGGCCACGAGCAGTCCAGGCAAGCCGATGATGAAGAAGGCCACCTGCCACGGAAAGACCTCGCCCACGAACGGCACGGCCATGCGCCCTTCGCCGCTGAAGCGCCCGACCACGTAGGCGCCGAGCGCGTACGCGACACCGCTCCCGGCGAACGTGCCCATCATGTACGTGCTCATGGCGACGCCGAGTTGTCGACGCGGAAAGCGATCGGCGATGATCGACACTGCCGCCGGCCCCAACGTCGCTTCGCCCACACCGATGCCGATGCGCGCGGCGAACAGCTGCGCATAGCTCGAGGCCATACCGGTGAACGCCGTCATCAGGCTCCACACCGCGGCACCGAGCGCGACGATGCGCGGACGATGGCCACGATCGACCCAGCGCCCGATCGGCAAGCCAAGCAGCGAGTAGAACACCACAAAGCCCAGCCCCATCAGCAGGCTGACCTGTGTGTCGGTGACGTGCAGGTCGCGCTTGATCGGCTCCACGAGCAACGACAGGATCTGCCGATCGACGAAGCCCGAGACGTTCGCGATCGTCAGAATCGCAACCGCGTACCACGCTCTGGAAACAGAAACCGACGACGAAGTGGATGCCACGGAGGACTCGGAGTTGACGGCCGGTTCACGCACTCCGGAAAGCTGAGGACGCGTCAACAAATTTGCATCCGCATGGCTACCTTTTGTTGGTATGTCTTTACCAACGGACCCATCGGAAGGTCATTCGTCCCTGACGATCGAGACGCCGCGAGCATCATCGCGGCCGCGCGTACTGGAAACGCCGGCGCACGCCCACTGGCCCGATGTGCAACTCGTCCCTGCGGAATGTCCGGCCATCGCGTCCGACGACGCGTGGCGCGTGCAGCGCGTGGCCCTCGTCGACTCGGGACGCCTGCATGCACGTGAAGCGACGATGGCCGATCTGCTGCCGCTCACGCGACGCGGCTCGTTCGTGGGCGGACGGCTGGCCATGCGATCGGCGCTGACGGCGGCGCTCAACGGGGCGATTGTCCCGCCCGTGCTGCGGAACTCACGGGGCGCCCCCGTGCTGCCGCCGGGGGTGACCGGGTCGATCTCACACAAGCGCGATCTCGCGCTCGCCGCGGTGACGCGCCAGCAGGAGACCATGCGGCACCTGGGCGTCGACCTGGAGCTTCGTCCCACTGCGACAGACCTCGAGCGCCCGTCCATCGCGCCGCGCATTCTCACCGCCACCGAGCGCGCCGAGTTGGCCGCGGAGCGGTTCGATCCGCTCGTGGAGCGCGAGCGCGTGCTCGTGCACTTCGCCGTGAAGGAGGCGGTGTACAAGGCCGTCGATCCGTTTGTGGCGCGCTACGTCAACTTCACCGAAGTGGAGTTGATCGTCGATCCGTACGGCACCGCCGAGGTGGCGCTGCTGCTCCCCGAGCCCATCGTGCAGGATGTGCGGGTCGAAGCGCAGTGGTATGTCGATGGCGATTGGATCGTCGCCACGGCCTTTTCCTATCGCTGACCTCGACGCGTCAGCGCTTGCGCGCCACGTGGCGCGCGACGCCGCCCAGCAGATAGCGGCGCGCGCTCACCACCTCGAACCCTTCGCGCTCGAGCAGCCGCGCAAACTCGGCATCGCTCATGAATGCGTCGATGCTGTGTGCGATGTACCCGTACACCACGGGATCGCGATGCCACAGCCACCCCACCACATTGCCGGCTGCGCGCAGATACCACAGGAAGAGCGCGCGCCACCACGCGGCCGCCGGTCGATAGAAATCGATCGTCGCCAGCACTCCCCCGGGGCGCAGCACGCGCGCGATCTCGCGCACGCTCTCGGTGGCGTCGGGGACATTGCGTATACCGTAGCTCGCCGTCACCACGTCCACCGACCCGTTTGACTGCGGCAGCCGCATCATATCGCCGACCATCGGCTCCACCCGATCGGCAACGTCGCGATCGGCGCCCGCGAGGCGCGCCCGCGCGGCGTCGATCATGCGGGGCGACGCATCGAGCGCCGTGACCCGCACCGACGGCCACGCGCGCGCCAGTGCGCATGCGACATCGCCCGTTCCACTCGCGAGGTCCAATGCCTCGCGCACCGCCGACGGCGACGCGGCAACCGCCGACCGCACCGCCGCCAACGCCTCACGCTTCCACCCCGCGTCCATCCCAAAGGAGAAGAGGCGCGTGAACGCATCGTAGCGCGGCGCGATGATGTCGAACATCGGCGTCACGAACGCCTGCTTGCGCGCCGGATCGGCGAGATGCGCGGCGACGTCGAGTTCGCCGAGGCGAGCCGGACTGGATGGAACGGGTGGTCGGGTCATGAGCGGGTTAGTTTACATACCATGCATGCGCCCACCCCGGTTCCCGTGAGCTTCGGCTCGCTTGTGCTAGCGCTGAGCCTCATCGGCGGTGGCGTGCTCGTCGCCAAGCTGGCTTCGGCGACGGAGAAGGATCAGCCCGGCAATATTCTGGCCTCGTCGGGCGTTGTTCCCGGCACCGATACCGCGCCCGCTACCGCGCCCCGGCTGGGACAGACGCTCGGGACCTCGCGCGTGAAGGATCCGAGCGGCAAGGTCGTACCGATCATTCCGCCGGGACAGCCCGGTGTGCTGATGATCAGCTCGCGCACCTGCAGCTGGTGCAAGCGCACGCTAAAGGATCTGGGCGAGATGAGTAACGCCGCGACCGGCGCGCGCCCATTGCCGCGCTTCACCGTCCTCACGCTCGAGGGCGCCGAGGCAGGGGTCCCGATGCTGGCCAACGAGCATCTCACCGGGGCGCGACTCGTCGGCCCCGCCAGTGGCAACGATGAAGTGCTGCTGACCTTTCGCTTCCCCGGCACGCCGACGCTCATCGCCGTCGATCGCAATGGCCGAGTGGTGCGCGTGATTCCGGGCTATCCGATCGGCGACGAACTGCGGCGCCTCTGGACCGTGATGGTCGGCGACTCAACCACGCCCTAGCGCACGTACGCGTTTCTTCTCGAGCGTCACCAGCACCGCACACGTGAGGATCGAAAGCGCCGAGATCGCGCACCACGGACAGAAGCTCTTGAGCACGATGAACTCGCCGTACTTGAGGCGCAGCGTGAAGAGCACCGCGGGCCAGACCATCAGCTGCAGCAGCGTCGCCGGCCACACCGCATCCTCATTGCTCGGCAGCGAGCCGATGATCGCGGCCACGAACAGCAGCGTGTAGCCCACCGTTCCGATGAGCGCCACATCGACGCCAAGGAACCACCCGAAGCGACTTCCCTGCACATACTCGCAGCCGCCGCTGCCGGTGCACGCGAGCGACCCCACCATGCCGAGCTTCCACATGTGGAGATAGAGCGCCACCATGGCGTTCACGAGGGCCAACACGGCGATGAACTTGCGAGTGCTCACGATCAATCGGGCTGAAGGGTGCCGGCTCGTACCCGGCTCTATCGGATAAGATCACCCGACGGTACCTTCGCGCGCCATGACGCCTGCCCCCGGACACTCCCCCGACGCGTCCCGTCCCGCCCCATCGGCGGACGCCCTCCGAGCCACCCGACAGGTCGCCGCCCAGCGGTGGCGCATCGCGATCCTCCTCACGAGCGCCATGGTGCTGGTCTACTTCGGGTTCATTGCGCTCGTCGCCTTTGCCCCGGCGCGCCTCGGCGCGCTGCTCACGGATGGCCTCAGCCTGGGCATCGTGCTGGGCGCCTGCGTGATCCTGGCGGCCTGGCTGCTCACGTACGTGTACGTGCGCTGGGCCAATGCCGTCTATGATCCGGCGCTCGCGGCGCTGCGGAAGCAGCACACCGGAGGCCGCGCATGATGCAGGCCGCCGCTCCCGCCGCCAGCGCGGCTTCCACCAGCTTCGGCAAGCCGGATCCGGTGGCGATCGGCTTCTTCGCCATCTTCATCACCATCACGCTCGGCATCACCTACTGGGCCGCCCGACGTACCCGTACCGCCGAACACTTCTACGCGGCCGGACGGTCGGTGACCGCGGGGCAGAACGGCTTCGCGCTCGCCGGCGACTACATGAGCGCGGCGTCCTTTCTCGGGATCGCCGGCCTGGTCTCCACCAGCGGATTCGATGGTCTGATCTACTCGACCGGCTGGCTCGTCGGCTGGCCCGTCGTGCTCTTCCTGATCGCCGAACCGCTGCGCAATCTCGGCCGCTACACGTTCGCCGATGTGGTCGCCGCCCGTCTCAACCCCACGCCGGTTCGCATCAGCGCGGCGTACGGCACCCTGGCCACGATTGCCTTCTATCTGATCGCGCAGATGGTGGGTGCCGGCAGTCTGATTCGCCTGCTCTTCGGCATTCCGTACGAGACGGCGGTGCTGATCGTGGGCGCCGCGATGATGGCGTATGTGCTCTTCGGCGGTATGCTGGCCACCACGTGGGTGCAGATCGTGAAGGCGTTTCTGCTGCTCGCTGGCGCTGCGATGCTCGCGCTGATGGTGCTCGCCCGCTTCGACTTCAATCCGAGCGCGCTTTTCGCGGCGGCCGCGCAGGCGAATGGCGCCGGTGTGCTGGCGCCGGGCAAGCTGGTCTCGAATCCGGCCGATGCCGTCTCGCTCGGGCTGGCGCTGATGTTCGGCACCGCCGGACTGCCACACATTCTCATGCGTTTCTACACCGTTCCCGACGCGCAGGCGGCCCGGAAGTCCGTGTTCATCGCGACCGGCCTCATCGGACTCTTCTATCTGATGACGTTCGTTCTGGGGTTCGGCGCGATGGTGCTGGTGGGTCCGGCGACGATCAAGGGGATCGACGCCGGCGGGAACATGGCGGCCCCGATGCTGGCCGAGCTGCTCGGCGGCCGCGCGTTCCTCGGCTTCATCGCGGCGGTGGCGTTCGCCACGATTCTCGCCGTGGTCGCCGGCCTCGCCCTCTCCGGTGCCGCCGCGATTTCGCACGACCTCTGGTCGAGCGTCGTGCGAAAGGGGCACCCCAAGCCGGGCGAGGAGATCCGCGTCGCCCGAATCGCCACGATTGCGCTCGCGCTCGTGGCGATTGCCCTGGGCGTTGCCTTCAAGGGGCAGAATGTGGCGTTCATGGTTGGGCTGGCCTTTGCCATTGCCGCGAGCGCGAATTTCCCGGCGCTGGTCCTGAGTGTCTTCTGGCGCCGCACGAGCACCGCCGGCGCGTCCGCGAGCATGATCGTGGGGACCACGGCGACCCTGGGACTGATCGCCCTCTCGCCCGCCGTGCAGGTGGACCTGCTCCACCACACCAGCGCACTCTTTCCGCTCAAGAACCCCGCGCTCGTCACGATCCCGCTGTCCTTCCTGACCGGCATCGTCGTGTCGCTGATCGCGCCCGATCGGGAAGCCGACGCACGGTACGCCGCCCTCGAGGCGCAGATGCTGCTCGGCGAACACTGACCCGTCGGTCGGCGCTGCGGGACGTCGAGGTACGAACGGCCGGCAGCTTCGTCCCACCCCCCGAGGAGAACGACGCGCGGCAGACCGCCAAACGGCGCTGGAATGGAGGCCGTTGTGAATCACATAAGCCATTGTTTCACAATACGATACAAGCAGTCAGCGTACGTGATTTCGAGCAAATGTATCCCAAAGCGAACTCTGGCATAACGGTTGCATCATCCCGTCCCTAACACCTCGGCTCTCCGAGGGGGACTCTGCTGCCGATGCCGGCGTTCTTTGGGTTCCGACTCGATTCCTCGCTTCAGCATGCTCGACCGCTTTTCTCGACGATTGATGATCTGGGCGATTCTGGCCATTGCTCCGGCGGGTGCCGCCGCGGCCACGGTCGGCATGACCCCATCCACGCTCACGGACTCGGCCACCCTGCTCTCGCTGGTGGCGCTGTTGGTGGCGGTCCTGGGGTGGCGACTGCTCCACCGGCAGTTGCTGGGACAGCGTCGGGAGGACGACTCGCTCCGTGAGCAGGTGCGGCGCCTGCACGAGGCGATGCAGGCGAGTGCGGACGGGCTGTTCCTGCTCACCGCCCAGCGCGACGAGAACGGCATGCTCTGCGACTTCACTTTCACCGATGTGAACGGAACCGGCGCCTCCCTGCTCCGCCGCTCTGCCGATCGGCTGACCGGCCGTCGGCTGCGGCAGGAGCTTGCGGCCCCCTTCGCCGAGCAGCTCTTCGAGCGTTACGCCTGGGCGCTGTCGACCGGTTCACCGATCGTGGAAGAGGTGCGTGTGCGCCGCGAGCATGTGGACGCCCGCTGGGTGCTGCATCAGGCCATGCCGACGAGTGATGGGCTGGCCATCACTGTTCGCGACATCTCGCAACGCAAACGCGAGGAGCGCACGCTCCGTCGCGCCTCACTCACCGACGACCTCACCGGCTTGTACAATCGCCGAGGGTTCATGGCGCTCGCCGAGCAGCAGCTGCGCATGGCCCGTCGCAATGGACGCGATTGCGCCGTGCTCTACGCCGATATGGACGGCTTCAAGCAGTTGAACGACGAGCACGGACATGCGGTGGGAGACAAGGCGCTCAAGATCGTGGGACGTGTGCTGCGCGAAACCGTGCGCGACTGCGATGTCGTGGCCCGGCTGGGCGGCGACGAGTTCACCATTCTCGCCTGCGACGCCGACGGTACGGGCGCTCGCATCATTCAGCGGCGCATCGAAGAATGCCTGGCGCTCGCGAATGCGCGCGGGGAGCTGCCGGCCGCCCTTCGACTGACGATCGGCTATACCCGCGTGCGTCCGTCGGACCACGCCGGGGTGGCGGAGCTGCTCGCCCGCGCGGACCAGCTACTGTACGCGCGCAAGCGTCGTCGTCATCTCACCCGGCTGCACGCTGGGGAGGCGGTCATGCCCGAGGTGGCCGCCGTACGCCCTCGCGGACCGCGCCGCACACCGCGCGTGGCGCCGGTGGCCGTGCCGGCCGACGTGGCAGCGGTGGCCATTGCGGCGGCGCGCAACCTGCCCGCCCGGGCACCATCGACCGACGCGATGCCCATGGTACCGCCGCTTCGTCTGCATGTGAACTCCTGACCTCGGCGCGCGACGCGCCGAGCCTACCACTCCGGCGCGGGGGCTTCCTCGTCGGCGCCCTGCGGCCCCTCGAGCAGGCGTCGCCACCACGGGCGCTGGTCTTCCGCCCGCCGCATGGCGCGAACCACCTCGCGCCAGGCGGCGCGCATTTCCTGGGCGTCCTCGAAGCGGTCATCGACGCGCTGCGCGAGGCCGCGCGCGAGCCACGAGCCAAGTTCCTCGGTGAACCCCAGCTCCTGCAGCCGTTCGGGGAGCGTATCGGAGAGCTGCTGGGCCAGGATCATCTCCGCCTTGCCATCGCCGAACGGCGGCTTGCCGGTGAGGACGAAGAACACGATGCTCGCCAGGGCGTAGCAGTCCGTCGCCGGCCCCTGCGCCTCGCCAAGCAACTGCTCGGGCGCGGCAAAACTTGGCGTGCCACTGGTGCCCGCCTTCTCGTCGCCCAACGCGTAGGCGATGCCGAAGTCGCCGATGCGCCAGCGTCGGAAGCGATCGATGAGGATGTTCTCCGGCTTGAGATCGCGGTGAATGATCCCGCTCGTGTGCGCCGCATGCAGCGCTTCGAGCACTTCATCTACCTGGGGTGCGATCTCCTCGAACGGGCGCGGGCCGGAGCGCGACACGAGCTGCGCCACCGAACCGCCTTCGGCGAGCTCCATGGTGTACCAGACGATGCCACCGCGACTGTCGCTGTCGTAGATCGGCACGATGGCCGCGTGTGCCAGCTGCGCCGCCAGCCGCGCCTCGCGACGGAAGCGGGCCACGGCCACGTCATCCTTGGCGATGTGCGGATGCAGCACCTTGATGGCCACTTCGCGTGACAGCGAAAGATCACGAGCCCGCCACACACTGCCGAACATCCCGCTACCGAGTGGTGCGAGAATCTCGTAGTCGTCGGCCGTCGCCCAGCGCAGTCGTCCTTCCGCCGAGGCGAGTGTACTCGGGAGCTCGTCACCTTCCGGCGCAATGAACAGCGGACGCACGGACACGTTGCGATCGAGCTCGCGCAGCATCGCCGCGATGCTCGGATAGCGCGCCTCAGGATCGGGATCGAGCGCTCGCTGGATGACCGTGCCCAGCGCCTGCGGACACTCCGGGCGCAACAGCGAGATCGGCGGCACGTGGTCGTGCGGTGCCGTCTCGCCGGTGAGCATCACGAAGAGCATCGCGGCGAGTTGCCACTGATCGGAGGCCGTCGTGGGCTTCCACTCACCGGGCGCCCACTCCGGCGGCCACGGGGTGAAGGTCATGTCCGGGATGAGACCGGCCGGTCGCTGTTCGCGCGGCAGCACCCATTCCCACCCCAGGAGCCAGAGCCGCCCGCCCGGCGTGAGCCACACCGTGCTGGGCGACACCGCGCCATGGGCGCTGCCGGTGTCGTGCAGGTACGCGAGCGTGCTCCCCGCTTCGCGCAGCACCTGCAGCGCGAACGGAATGCCGTCCGGACCCAGGCGCGTGGTCCGTGACCACACGGTTTCGCCGCTGATCCATCGGCGAAGGTAGCCGGGCCCGCGTCGACTTTCCTGATACGACGCCCAGTAGTGGTAGGTCGTCGGAATGGACGGGTGATTCCGGTGCGCCAGCGCCCGCGCTTCGTGCTTGAGCCAGTCCCCGTGAGCCTCATCCTCCACGCTGACCAGTGAGAGCGAACGGCCCAGCGCGTCGACGACTTCCTGATAGTGCCGATGTTCGCGCTGCACCGCTTCGTCGCCCCACGACCAACCCGGCGGCAACGTCCACGACGCCAGGTGCGGTGGCGGTGAGGCGGTAGGCTCGTGGTCGGTAGAGGAGCTGATCAGCGACATGCCCAAGTTTAACGCACCATCGCGGCCGATGCTTCCCGAACCGCCGGCAGGACGACCTGCACCGTCGTACCCTCACCGAGGCGGCTCGTCACGCTGATCGTTCCGCCCCACCCCTCGATCAGCCGACGGCTGATCGCGAGCCCCAAGCCACTCCCGCTGGTGCGGGTCGAGAAATGCGGCTCGAAGATGCGTGGCAGTACGTCGTCGGCGATGCCGCTCCCGTCGTCGCGTACGGTGATGCGGACCTGTCCGTCGGACATGGCCGCCGCCACGTGCACCGCACGCGCCCCCGCCAGCCGGGCATTCTCGAGCAGGTTGATCAGCACCTCGCGCAGCTCGTCTCGGCGGGCCACGGCGAGACAGGCGACCTCGGGCAGGTCGGTGTGCCAGAGCACTGGCACCCCATGCGGGTCCGCATCACCAAGCCGCTCGAGCTGCACAACGTCGTGCACGACGGCCGCCACGTCCACCGCCACCGGCGCCGTGCGATCGGAGGGCGCCGTGCCGTAGCGACTGAACGCACGGGCGATCTCGTCCAGATGATCGATCTCCTGAAGCACCCGCCCCACATTCGTCTCGAGGATCTCGGCAAAATCGCCACGCCCGTCACGATACGCCCGCCGCAGGTGCTGCACACCAAGGCGGATGGGAGTGAGCGGATTCTTGATCTCATGCGCGACCTGCCGTGCCATTTCGCCCCACGCCAGCACTCGCTGCGCCGACGCCAGTTCGGTGACATCATCGAGCGTGAGCACGGCACCGGTCGGCAGGCGGGTGAGACGCGCGCGCAGCTCGCGCCCCTCGAGGCGCAGGTCGAACGCGTCTTCGTCGGTTTCGCTCGCCAGAAACGCTCGCATGCGGAGCACGAGCGCCGCATGCGGGGCCGGCCACGAGGCCAGCGTGGTGTCGCGCACCGGAAAGCCGAGCAACGCATCGGCACGCGGATTCGCCAGACTCACCGTCTCTTCCTGCAGCACGCCGACCACCCCCGACGCCACGTTCTGCAGCACGGCGGCCGTACGGCGCTGCGCCGCCTCCAGCGCCTGCCGACTCGCCGCAAGATCGTCGGCCATGCGACTGAAGGCGCGATACACCGGCGCGAACTCCGATGCCGGCGCCGCCCCCAGGCGCGGCGATTCTCCGCCGGCGGCCAGTGCGAGCGCCGCCTCGCGCAGAGCGCCCACGGGGCGCGCCAACGAGCGTGCCGCCAACCCGCTCGACCAGATCGCGGCGAGGGCGCCGAGCATCGTGGCAAAGAGCACGAGGACGCCGAGATCCTCGCGCCGCGCGTCGAGCGCGAACTCGCCTCCGCGGGCGGGGGTCACGAGCACCGTCTCGGCGCCGCCCGTTGTCGACGTCGCGGCCGACGTGGGCGCCATGGCGCTCGGCATCGGCCCCCGCCCGAAGCGCCGGTAACCGACCAGCGCGTCCGACTCGCCCACACGCAAGCGGCGCGTGGTGAACAGATCGTCGCTGGTGAAGTCGGTCTCGGTGAGCGTGACCGGCAGCAAGCGTCCGAGCGGTGCGAGCGCGTCGAGCACGGAATCGCTCGCGGTCGCCAACATCCCCTGTCGATAGAGGAAAAGTGGCGCTCCGGTGCTCGAGCGCTGCGCTCCGAGCGGACGCGTTTCCTGCTCGGCCACCGCCACCCGCAACGTCTCGCGCACGAGGAGTTCACGCGCGGCCCGATCATCCGCCTGAAGGCGCACCCACGCCCACAACGCGAAGAGCGCGGCCGGTACGATGAAGAACGTGAGCAGTGCGCCCGAGAGGCGCACCCGGTAGCTGCGCGACCAGCGGACGCGACGTACGCGGAGCAACCGACCAAGCGCGCCGTCGGCGAGCGCGGTGGCGGTCCACACGAGCAACACCACGAGGACATCGAGCATCACCAGCAGCGCGCCGCGCGGCAGCAGCGCGTCGAGCCCGCGGAGATCGACCTCCACATGGACGCGACGCATTTCGCCGGTGTCGATGGCGCTCGGCCCCACCACACCGTCGCCGTGCAGCGCGTCGGCGCGACGGCGCCACACGATACGGTGGGTGAGCAGATCGCCGGCGATCGGCGCACTGAGTTCGAGTTTGTAGGGCGCCACGAGTCCGCGCGTGCCGGTGACGCCGGTGAATGCCGCGAACGCATCGGCCGGAAGCAGCGCGGTACGCGGCGGAACGGCCACCGTGAGTACCGAGCTGTCGCCCATCGGCACACCGGCCAGCAGCAGGCGGGTGGGGCCATCGGTCACGGTGCGGATTTCAATGGCGCGACTGAGCCGGGCCAGCATGGCGACCGTCGCCTGCGCGCCCCCCGGGTCACTCACCGGCGCAAGCTCCAGCACGGTCGACGCCGTATCGGGGCTCGTCGGCCACCACCGCGCCACACGCGACGGATACCCGGCGGCCGCCAGTTCACTCCCCGCGTAGCGGCGCAGCAGGATGTCCGCGCCGGTGCCGCGCACCGGTTCATCGCGCAGGGAAATCGCAAAGCGCTCGAGAAGGCGCAGTGCGTTCTCGTCGACGGCCGACAGCCGCGCCAGATCGTGCTCCACCAACGCAACGCGCGCCCGCACGGTGGCGCCCCAGGTGAGCGTGACCGCGCCACTACCGGCCACCACGGCCGCGGCCACCACCTGCGCGAGCCCGCGCCGCGTGAGGGCAAACGCCGCGATCGCGAGGATCCACACCACCGGGTACCACCCCGGCCAGGTCCCCGACGCTTCGATCAGCACGGGCGCGAGCATCGCCGCGATCACCGCCAGCATCGGGGCGACCACGGGCGGCATGCCGCGCCGCTTGCCGAGGGCCACCTGACCGGCGGCGGCGCCGGCCAACAGGACCACCGACCCCACCAGCGCGAGTGCCAGCTGCCACGCCGACCACAGGCCCACGCCCGGCCCCGCGGAAGGAAGACCGATCCCCCGCGCCAGATCCCGCAGCAGGAACGGCCCGCCGCCGGCCGCGATCGCCAGCAGCAGAATGGCCACCCGACGCGATGGCCGCTGTCGCGTGGCACGCAGGAGGAACAGCAGGACGGCCAGCACCAGCGATGACGACAGCAACAGGGCGGCGGCCGTCGACGTGAGTGGCCCGCCCATCGGAGCAAAGAAGTTCGACGGATCGAACAGCGAAGAGATGTTCGACAGTCCCGGCAGCGGCGACATCGCAATCGTGGCGAGTGCGAGGCTCGCGCTTGCGCTTCGTTCGAGCGTGCCGGAGGGACGTCGCCACGCCACGGCCAGCATCGCCACGAGGGCGATCACCAGCGCCACGGCCGTGCGCGAACGCACCCGCTGCTCGATGGCCAGGCGTGTCTCGCCTTCCGTATAGGTCGTGGCACGCACCCGGGCGAGACGGGTCGTGCCGATCTGCACCACCATCACCGTCCAGCCGGTTTCGACGCGCGAGCTGTCGGGCGACTCGATCATGGTGTGCGCGGCATCGATGCGCCCCGGCAAGGTGCGCAGGAGCGGCCGGGTGAAACGATCGGCCGGCGGGGCCGACGTCAGCAGCGCCACCGCCACGATCTCGATCTGCCCCTCGGGTGACAGCGCCCGCGCGATCACCGAGGTATGAAAGACCCCGTCGACGAGCGTGAGCCCCGAGCCGCCGGTGGCGGTCACGGGCGTGTGCAACTGGCCGGCCCGGGCCACCAGCCGTCCGCTGCGGAACACCAGCAGCGCCGACTCGACCTCCGCGGGCAACGGCGGTGCGATGGCCGGCATGCGCCCTGCACGGACGTCAGCCACGAACGTGGCGTCGGTCGCGCGCTGACGCACGGCCTCCTGCAACGTCTCGGCGACCTCCTGCACGCTGGCCGAGACCTGTTCGGCGCGCGCCTCCCGTTCGGTGGCCGACCAGCGCGACCAGTCCCGCCGCATCGACGACAGGGTGACGGTATCGGCGGCGCCGATCAGCACGCCGATCGTCAGCGCGAGAACGGAAATCACCGCGACGGCGCGCGGACGGCGGATACCAGGGAGGAGAGCCGCGGCGCACACCGTAGCCGCGGCCGCCACCACCAGTCGTGTCCCCCCGGGCGCTTGCTGCCACCAGGCCAGCGCGAGGAGCGCCGAGGAGGCGGCCAGCACCCACAGGGCGGGCCAGCGCTCGGCGCTGGTCGAGGTCTGACCGGGAGGGGTCGGCAAAGCCATGGCCCAGAATACCCCGAAGCCTTGCGGGAGGCGACGGGTGTCGAGAGGCGGCCCGCCATTCGGGTTATCTTAGACGGATGCCCCCCGCCCTCTCATTGCGAATGTCGACCATGCGTCCTGCCCGGGCATGGCTCCTCGTGGCGGCGGCCTCACTCTCCGCCACGGCAGTCGGCGCGCAAGCCACGGCGGCGCAAGCCACGGCGGCGCAGGCCACCTCGTCCAAGGCGCCGGTGCGCCTCGACGAGGGGAGCTTCACCGTCACGATCAACGGGCAGCGCGCCGGCCGCGAGCAGTTCTCCATTCAGCACGTGGCCGCCGCCGACGGGGCGACACTGGAAGTGCGCGCGGAATCCGCCGTCGGCGATCGTCGGAGCGCCATGCGACTCGAAGCGGACAGCGCCGGCACCCCGGTACGGTACTCGGTCGAGGAACGGCGCGGTGCCGATCTGACGCTCCGCCTCGGTGGCCAACGGGTGCGCGGGCGCTTTGCCACGTTGGCCCGCAGCCTGACCGGCGAGGCGGCGCGCGAGTACCTGCTGCGCCCGGGCGCGGTGGTCATTGAGGAGGATGGGGTCGTCCAGCACGCGCTGCTGCTGCGAGGGATCGATCCGCTGGCCTCAGTGGGCGTGACGCTGCCAAGCCTCACGCCCATCGCGAACTCGCAGGGGGTCGTGCGCATCGTGCCGGAAGCCGACGAGGATGCGGTGTCCATCGCGGGGGTACGCGTGGCGGCTCGTCGCTGGCGCTGTGTGACCAACGATGGGGAGGTCCGGCTGGTATGGACCGACCAGAACGGGCACCTGCTCCGCCTGAGCATTCCGGCCCGCACTCTCGACGCCGTACGCGACGATGTCCCCCGCTGACCACGCCGGTCCGGACGCCATGAAACCATTCCCCGGGGCCTCGCGTACGCCCCGCTGTTCCGACTCTTCTTCCCTTCGCTTCGTCCCATGAGACATTCCGCGACTGCCCTCGGATTTGCGATCGCGCTGGCCACGGTTTCGGGGGCGATGCGCCCGGCCGCGGCACTGGCGCAGGCCGCCCCCGCTGCGGGCAACGTGCTGACCCTTGCCGATGCCATCACCCTGGCGCGACGCAACAATCCGGGGCTGCAGACGTCCGTTAATGCGCGGCGCACGGCGGCCGCGAATGTGCGAGCCGCCAACGGTCAGCTGATCCCCTCGCTCAGCACGAGCTTCGGCGCCGGCTATCGTGAAGGCCGTCAGCAGTTCTTCGCCGGCCAGGGGTTCGGTTCCACCAACGACCAGCTCTCCACCGACGCGAGTGCCAGCGTGTCGCTGAGCATCACGCCCGGCTTCCTGCAGGACCTGGCAGCGGTGAAGGCCAATCGAGACGCAACCGAAGCCGACATCGCGGTGGCCGAGCAGAACCTGCGCAACGCGGTCACCACCCAGTACCTGACGGCATTGCAGCAGCAGGCCCGTGCCATGTTGCAGGACACACTGCTCGCCACCACGACCGCGCAGCTGCAGCTCGCCCGCGCTCGCCTGCAGGTCGGATCCGGCACGCAGCTCGACGTGCAGCGGGCCGAAGTGGCCGATGGACAGCAGCGCGTCGCCTCGCTCAACGCGCGGAACCAGGCCCAGATCGAGATCGTGCGCCTGTTCCAGCAAATCGGCATCCCGCCGGTCCTCGACGCGAAGCTCGATCCCAATCTTCCGGCGATCCCGACCATCGACATGTCGGCCGTGCTCGGTCAGGCGAAGCAGTCAAACCCGCAACTGGCGGCGCTGACGTCGCGCGAGCAGGCCGCGAGCCGGTCGCTGTCTTCGGCCAAGCGCAGCTACTTCCCGTCGATGTCGTTGAGCGCCAGCCTCTCGGCGTTCGCCAATCGCTATACGAGCACCGATCAGCTCATCACGAGTGGCCAGGCCTCACTGGTGTCCCAGAAGGCCTCGTGCATTCGCACCGAGGAAGTGCGTGCCGCGCTCAACCTGTCCAACCGTCTCGCCAGCTGCAACGCGATCGCGTGGACCGCGGCCGATGAGCAGGCGATCAAGGACAGCCAGAGCAAGTACCCGTTCAGCATGACGCGCAACCCGTACAGCCTGAACGCCAGCTTCTCGCTGCCGATCTTCAACGGCTTCCGTCGCGAGCAGCAGATCGAGGCGGCGGAGGTGCAGCGCAAGAACGTCCAGAACGATCGGCGCACGCAGGAACTCCGGGTCACGGCGGATGTCACCGCCGCGTATCTCTCGCTCAACACGGCGCAGCAGACGGTCACGCTTCAGGAGCAGAACGTGCGCACCGCGCGTACCGCCCTGCAGCTCGCGCAGGAACGCTACCGCGTGGGCGCCATCAGTATCGTCGATCTCGTGCAGGCTCGTGGTGACTACGAGCGCGCCGAGACCGACCGTATCACCGCCGTGTACGACGTGCAGCGCGCCTTCGCCGCGCTCGAAAACGCCGTCGGGCGTCCCCTCCGCTAACAGAGTACCGTCATGAAGACTTCCGTGAAGTGGGGCATTGGCATCGTCGCCGTCGCCGGACTCGGCGCCCTCGGCGTTGTCGCCGCCAAGAAGCAGGGCACGAAGCCGGTCGAGGTGCGCGTGGAAGCGGTGGAAGCGCGCGATCTCGTCTCCTCCGTGCAGGCCAGCGGGCAGATCCAGCCCCGCACCAAGGTCAATGTCTCGTCGGATATCACCGGCAAGATCGTCAAGCTCTCCGTGCGCGAAGGCGACATGGTCAAGAAGGGGCAGTTCCTGCTCCAGATCGACCCGGAAGCCGCCACCGCCGCGATGCAACGCGCCGAAGCGCAGCTGGCCTCGGCACGCGCCCAGGCCGCGCAGGCCAAGGCCAACCTGCTGCAGGCCCAGCGCAACTATGAGCGCCAGCAGCAGCTCAAGCAGACGCAGCCGGGCATGGTGAGTGAAGAGCAGCTCGAGCAGCTCCGCACGCAAACGGAAGTGAGCAAGGCGCTCGCCGAGGCGGCCAACTACTCGGTGGAACAGTCGGTCGCCTCGGTACGCGATGCCCGTCAGGCGCTTGGCAAGACGACGGTCGTGGCCCCCATGAGCGGCAAGGTCACGCGCCTCAACGTCGAAGAGGGCGAAACGGCGATCATGGGCACCCTGAACAAGGACGCCGCGACGCTGCTCACGATCTCCGACATGAGCGTGCTCGAGACCAAGGTGAAGGTCGATGAGACGGATGTCGCCCGCATCAACCTCGGCGATTCCACGGTCATCCAGATCGACGCCTTCCCGGACACGACGTTCGTCGGCAAGGTGGTCGAGATCTCGAACAGCTCGGTCGCCAAGGCCGCCTCGACCAACACGGGCGACCAGGCGATCGACTACGAAGTGAAGATCCAGCTGCTCAATCCGCCGAAGGACACCCGCCCGGACTTCTCGGCCACGGCCAAGATCATCACGGCGCAGCGGACCAAGGTGCTGAGCATCCCGATCATTGCCTTGTCGGTGCGCGAGAACGAGTCGCTGCCGAACGGCGATTCGGCGGTCACGGTGGGCAAGCAGCCGGCCAAGGAAGTGGGCAAGCGCGATGTCGAAGGCGTATTCATCGTGGGCGCCGACAACAAGGTGACCTTCCGGCCCGTAAAGGTGGGCATCACCGGCGAGCGCCACTTCGAGGTACTTTCCGGTCTCAAGGCGGGCGAGCAGATCGTGGCGGGCACGTATCAGGCCATCCGCGAGCTCAAGGACGGGGCCCTCATCAAGCCCAGCAAGCCCGAGGAGAAGAAGCCGGCCACCGGAGCAAAGCAGTGAGCATGACCGACGAGATCGGCCTGAGCACCACCGGCGAGCGCGCCGCCGTCACGGCGACGCACGGCGCCACCCCGTCCAAGGACTGGGTGATCGTCACGCGCCAGCTCAAGCGGCAGTACGACATGGGCGGGGAAATCGTCCGCGCGCTCCGCGGGGTCGATCTCGCCATCCGCCGCAACGAGTACGTCGCGATCATGGGTCCGTCGGGCTCGGGCAAGTCGACGCTCATGAACCTCATGGGCTGCCTCGATACGCCGAACGAAGGCGAATATTGGCTCAACGGCATGCTCGTCTCCGCCATGTCCGACGACCAGCTCGCCCGCGTCCGCAACAAGGAGATCGGGTTCGTCTTCCAGACGTTCAACCTCCTGCCCCGCGCCACGGCGCTCCAGAACGTCGAACTGCCCCTCGTCTACGCCGGCATTTCGGCGGAGGAGCGCAAGGCTCGGGCGATGGAAGCTCTCGAGCGCGTTCAGCTGGGCCAGCGCGTCCATCACCGGCCGAACGAACTCTCGGGCGGTCAACGGCAGCGCGTGGCCATCGCCCGCGCGCTGGTGAACCGCCCGTCGATGCTCCTCGCCGACGAACCGACGGGTAACCTCGACTCGCAGACCTCCGAAGAGATCATGAAGGTCTTCGAAGAGCTCGCCACGCAGGGACAGACCGTCGTCATGGTGACCCACGAACCCGACATCGCCGCCCACGCGCGTCGCGTGGTGGTGCTGCGAGACGGTGTCATCGCGAGCGACGAGCAGCGCCAGCAGTTCATCGAACGGGTTGGGCTGACCCACTCGGCGCACTGATCACGCGTCGCGGGTCTACGGGGGCCACCGGGGTCACGGCGAACAGCCGTGACCCCTTTGGTTTGCTGAAACGATCCGCCGGGCGGCGCGTAGGGCCCGCATGCATTTCTTCGAAGCGGTCGTCCTGGCCCTCCGTACCATCCGCACACAGAAGCTCAAGAGCGCGTTCACGCTCCTCGGCGTCTGTATCGGCGTGATGTTCCTGATCTCCGTCGTGTCGATTGTCGAGGGGATGGGGCGGTACATGAAGGACGACCTGGTCGGCAAGCTCATCCCGATCAATACCTTCGAACTGCGCCAGCGGCCGAACATCAACATCGGCGACGTGGACGATGCGACGTGGGAGGAGTACCGCAAGCGTCCGCGCCTGGACATCACCGACGTGGCCCCCGTGACCAGTGCCCTGCCCGCCGGCGTGCGCTGGTTCTTCTCCAGCGAAGACAACGTTCGGGCCACGACCACGGTGAGCGGCAAGCCCCGCTCGGTGCAGATCTACGCCGTCGACGGCGAATATTTCGAGATCAAGAAGCTCGGCATCGCGCGGGGCCGCGCCCTGACGCCGCAGGAGCTCGCGCGGGGCGAGAAGTCCGTGGTGGTGGGGCAGGATGCTGCGGATCGTCTCTTCCCTGGCGTGGACGCGCTCGGGCGTGAGCTCAAGCTCGGTGGCGTTCCGTATCGCGTGGTCGGTATCGCGGAGGCGCAGGGCAAGACCTTCGGCGTGTCCTTCGACAACTTCGTGGTCGCTCCCTGGCACGCGCCGGTTCGGCGACTGCTGAATGCGCGGCCGAATATCGTGGATGCGGTCGCCATCCAATCGCCGAGTGAGACGGCGATGAAGGAGACCATGGAGATCGTGCGGGCCGTCATGCGGGCGCAGCACAAGCTGCGCCCGTCGCAGAAGGACAACTTCTCGCTCCAGACGGCGGATTCGGCGCTCGAATTCTGGAACAAGATGCAGCGCTATCTCGTGCTCGCCGGCATCGCGTTGCCGGCCATCGGCCTCGTCGTGGGCGCCATCGTCATCATGAATATCATGCTCGTGGCCGTCTCCGAGCGCACCCGTGAGATCGGCATCCGCAAGGCGCTCGGCGCCAAGCGACGCGACATTCTGGCCCAGTTCCTCATTGAGGCCTCCACGCTCGGCACCGTCGGTTCGGCGATCGGCGTGGGACTCGGTGTCGGCCTGGCCAAACTCATTGCAGCCCTGTCCCCGCTCCCCGCCAGCGTGGCGCCGTGGTCCATTGCCGTCGGCGTGCTGCTGGGTGCCGGCGTGGGCATCGTGTCCGGGGTGTACCCCGCCAGTCGGGCGTCGCGCCTCGATCCCATCACGGCCTTGCGGCAGGAGTAGGACATGAGCAGCTGGCGCCCACGCCTGTCGGCCGTGTCCGAAGGCGTGCTCATCGCACTCGATGCCGTCCGCGCCAACAAGGTGCGCGCCGGGCTCACCATTCTGGGCATCGCCGTCGGCGTGTTCGTGGTGGTGGCGATCTCGGCGGCGGTCCACGGCATCAACGAGTCGGTCGCCAAGGATTTCGCCAGCACCGGCCCGACCACGTTCTTCGTGACGCGCTACCCGATCAGCTTCGAGGCGTGCGACGGCAGTGACCAGACCTGCGCGTGGCAGCGGAATCCTCCGATCCGTCCGCGCGAGATCGAGGCGCTGCGGCGATTGTCGAGCGTCGAGGCCGTCGGTGAGCGACTCGACTGGGGCACCAAGGTCAAGTTCCGCGATCGGGAGCTGTCGCAGGCGCCGGTCGAGGGCTACTCGGCGGAGTGGACGGTGATCAGCGCGCCCGACGTGTTCCCCGGGCGCGCGTTCACGGGCGCGGAGGTGCGCTCGGCGGCGCGAGTGACGGTGATTTCGACGCTCATGAAGGAGCGCCTCTTCGGGGACGCCGACCCGATCGGGCGCGAAATCATGCTGAACAGCGTGCCGTTCGAAGTCATCGGCGTCTACAAGGACAACAGCAGCTTCCTCTCGGGCGGTGAGCGTCCCAAGGCGGTCGTGCCGATCACGGCGCTCATCCGCTATCTCGGGGCGCGCGGTAACAACAATGGCCTTGCGATCAAGCCGCGTGAGAGCCTGGATCCGCTGTTGGCGCGCGATCAGGCGATCGACGAGATCACGGCAACGTTGCGGGGCATGCGCGGCTTGCGCCCCAACGACGAGTCGAGCTTCGCGATTCTCACGCAGGACAAGCTGATGGAGACGTACAATCAGATCTTCGGGATGTTCTTCCTCGTGATGATCGCGCTCTCGGGCGTCGGTCTCATCGTGGGGGGCGTGGGCGTGGTGGCGATCATGATGATCTCGGTCACCGAACGCACCCGTGAGATCGGCGTACGCAAGGCGCTGGGCGCGACCCGCGCCACGATCCTGTGGCAGTTCCTCGTGGAGGCCGCCACGCTCACCGGCATCGGCGGGGCGATCGGCCTGTTCGTGGGCTGGTTGGGCGCCATTGCCATCCGCTCCTTCTCACCGATCCAGGCCAGCATTCCGCCGCTCGCTGTCGTGGTGGCGCTTGGGGCCAGCGCCATCACTGGCATCCTGTTCGGCATGCTCCCCGCCAGCCGCGCCGCGCGATTGGATCCGGTGGAAGCGCTCCGCTACGAATAGCCGCCCGTCCGTCCGCGTCACTCCGAGTCATCCCTCCGCATGGCCTTCCTCGAAGCGGTCCGCCTCGCCCTGGCGACGATCCGCGTGCAGAAGCTCAAGAGCTTCTTCACCCTGATCGGCGTCACGATCGGCGTGATGTTCCTCATCGCGGTCGTGTCGATCGTGGAAGGCATGAGCAAGTACGTCGAAGAAGATTTTGCGGCGAAGCTGATGGGCGTGAACACCTTCACGCTGCGCCGCTGGAAGGACTTCAACACCGACGACAACGCCGACTGGCGCGAAATCATGCGACGCCCGCGGCTCTATCCGCGCGAGGCGGAGCTCGTCCGCTCGGCGCTCCCCCCCGGCGGGCTGTCGGCGATCACGAACGAAACGTTCCTGTGGGCCAGCTCCACGATGAACCGGCCGCGTCAGGTTCAGGCGGTCGCCACCGAGGCGAGCTACTTCCAGATCAAGAAGTTCAACGTGGAGAAGGGACGCGCCTTCGGCCCGCCCGAGGTGAACGTCGGCGCCCGCGTCCTCGTGATCGGCGTGGAAGTGGCAGAGCACTTCTTCAAGGGGCTCGATCCGATCGGCCGTGAACTGCGCATCAATGGCGTGCCCTACACCGTGATCGGCGTGATCGAGAAGCAAGGCACGGTGTTCGGGTTTTCGCTCGACCGGCTCGCCATCGCGCCCTACACGAGCCCCCTGCTCCGCGCGATTCGTCCGCGCGGCGACATCGAATCGCTGATGGTGCAGATGCCAACCCGCCCGCTGGTGGACGAGGGCATCGAAGTGTCGCGCGAAGTGCTGCGCGCGGCGCGCAAGGTACCGCCCGGCAAGAAGGACAACTTCGACCTCGAGACGAGCGACGAGGCGCTGGCCTTCTTCGATGGCATCAAGTCCAAGATGGTGGTGTTCGGCACCGCGCTTCCGGCTATCGGCCTGGTGGTCGGGGCGATGGTGATCATGAACATCATGCTGGTCGCCGTGGCCGAACGCACACGCGAAATCGGGGTGCGGAAGGCGCTCGGTGCCCGGCGCCGCGACATCATGTCGCAGTTCCTGGTGGAGTCGGCAACGCTGAGCGTGGTGGGCGCCGCCGTGGGAATCGGCCTGGGCATCGGCCTCGCCAAGATCATCGCGGCGACGACACCGTTGCCCGCTGCCGTCGCCCCGTGGTCCATTCTGGCAGCGCTCTTCGTTGGCGCGGGGGTTGGCATCGCGGCCGGGATCTACCCGGCGAGTCGCGCCTCGCGGCTCGATCCCATCGCGGCCCTGCGCCAGGAGTAACCGATGCGTTTCATGGACCGGGTCGTGATGGCGTTCGAAGGCATCGGCATGGCGCTCGATGCCATGCGGGCGAACAAGGTGCGCGCCACGCTCACGATTGCGGGGGTGGCGATCGGCGTGTTTGTCGTCGTGGCCATGGGCGCGGCGGTGAACGGCATTCGCAACAGTTTCCAGAGTGATCTCGACGAGTTCGGGGCCACCAGCTTTCAGGTGCGGCGGCGCGGCGTGGGGCTCGGCAACTGCGATGGCACCGACGACACCTGCCCCGATCGGCGCAACCCGGCGATTTCGCTCGAAGAATGGGGCGTGATCGCCCGCATGCCCGAAGTGGAGACGGCCACCGCCATGCTCAGTGGCCAGTCGGTGTTCGACTATCACGACCGGCACATCACCAACGTCGGCTACGATGCCCAGAGCGCGGATTGGATCAAGACAGATGTGGCCGATATCTTCCCCGGCCGCAGCTTCTCGAAGTCGGAGCACGACGGCGCGGCGCCGGTGGTGCTGATCAACGATTCGCTCAAGGTGAAGCTGTTCGGCGACTCCGATCCGATCGGCAAGCAGGTCTCGATCGACGGGCAGGCGTTCAACGTCATCGGTGTCTTCCACACCAAGGCCGGCTTTCTCAAGACGATGGACGGCCGCGGCCCCGACAAGCCGCGGGCCATCCTGCCCATGATGACCGCCTATCGCCACCTCGATGTCTGGCGGCGCGGGCTCATGATCATGGTGAAGCCCAAGGCGGGTCTGCGGCAGGACGCGGTGATGGATGCCATCACGGAGATGATGCGCGGCCGGCGCGGCCTCAAGCCCGGGCAGCCGAACAACTTCGCGCTCGTGGCCTCCGATCGCATGATGGAGATCTTCGACCAGCTCTTCGGCGCGATCTTCATGGTGGGGCTCGGGCTGTCGGCCGTGGGGCTGCTCGTGGGCGGCGTGGGCGTCGTGGCGATCATGATGATCTCGGTGACCGAACGAACGCGGGAGATCGGCGTTCGCAAGGCGCTCGGGGCCACGCGGGCCACCATCCTGTGGCAGTTCCTCGTGGAGGCGGCCACCCTGACCTCGATCGGCGCGGGCGTCGGCCTGCTGATCGGTGCCCTGCTCGCCTGGGTCGTGCGCGCCAACACGCCCGTGCCCGCCTCGGTGCCGCCGTCGGCGATCCTCACCGCCATTCTGGCCAGCATCGGCACCGGCGTGGTGTTCGGGATGCTTCCCGCCATGCGGGCCTCCCGCCTCGATCCGGTGGAGGCGCTCCGCTACGAGTAGGCGGCCGTTCCTCCTCGTGGGAACGGCCATGGCAGGGGGAGTTATTGTTCAGGCGTGAAAACCCGTGACGCCGTCGCCCTCGCCCTCGCCCAGCTTCGTGTTCAGAAGCTGAAGAGCTTCTTTACCCTGCTCGGAGTCATGATCGGGGTGATGTTCCTCATCGCCGTCGTCTCGATCGTCGAGGGGATGGGGAAGTACGTGGAGGAGGATTTCGCCGCCCGCCTGATCGGCACGAACACCTTCACGCTGCGTCGCTTCGACAATGTCGGACCCGGTGGCAATCGCGGCCTCGACGCCCGCGCAGCGGCGCGCCGGCCGCTCATCCGCATGACGGACATCGACGCCGTGCGCGGGTCGCTGCCGGCGAACATGCGCTCGACGGTCGCCAGCGAAACGTTCAAGTACGCATCGGCGCCGGGGGCACGGCCGCGGCAGGTGCAGGCCGTCTCTGCCGATGCGAATTACTTCGCCATCAAGAAGTTCGCGATCACGCAGGGGCGCGCCTTCACCGATCAGGAAGTGCGCACCGGCACGCCGGTGCTCGTGATCGGCGTGGAAGTCGCCGAGCACTTCTTCCCCGGACTCAACCCGGAGGGCCGCCAGCTGCGCATCGCCGGCGTCCCGTTCACCATCATCGGGGTGATCGAGAAGCAGGGGTCTGTGTTCGGCTTCTCACTCGATCGCATGGCGATCGCTCCGTACACGTCGCCGATGCAGCGCATCATTCGTCCGCAGCGCGACTTCGGTTCGCTCGTCGTGCAGGCTCCCACGCAGGCCGATCTTGCGGAGGGCATCGAGGCGGCCCGTGGGGCGCTCCGCGCGGTGCGTGGCCTCAAGGCCGGTGAGCCCGACAACTTCGGCATCGTCACGCAGGACGCCGCCTTCGGCTTCATCAAGCAACTCAAGGGGCGCCTCGTGCTGTTCGGCACCGCGCTCCCAGCCATCAGCCTCGTGGTGGGCGCGATGGTGATCATGAACATCATGCTCGTTGCAGTCGCCGAGCGCACGCGCGAGATCGGGGTGCGCAAGGCGCTGGGGGCGAAGCGCAACGATATTCTGTCGCAGTTCCTCGTCGAGGCGGCCACGCTGAGCACGATGGGCGCCGCCATCGGCATCGCACTGGGCATCGGCCTGGCCAAGCTGATTGCGGGACTGACCCCGCTGCCGGCCGCAGTCGCGCCGTGGTCGATCGTCGCGGCGCTCGTGACGGGGGCGGGCGTCGGGATCGGCGCCGGACTGTATCCCGCGAGCCGTGCATCGCAGCTCGACCCCATCGCCGCACTGCGTCAGGAGTAATCGACCATGAACAAGTTGCTCCTGGTGTTGGAAGGCGTGGGCATGGCGCTCGAGGCCATTCGCGGCAACAAGGTGCGGGCTGGCCTCACGATCGCCGGCGTGGCGATCGGGGTGTTCGTGGTGGTCGCGATGGGCGCGGTGGTGAACGGTATCCGCGACTCGTTCGCGAAGGACCTCGAGGAGATCGGCGCCACCACCTTCATCGTACAGCGGCGGAGCGCCGGACTCTCCTCGTGCGATGGCACCGACGAGAAGTGCCCCGATCGGCGCAACCCGCCGATCACGGTGTCGGAGTGGAACATGATCAAGCGGCTCCCGGGCGTCGAGGAGGTCGTGGGCGTGCAGGGCGGCAACGGCAACTTCGCGTATCGGAACAGCCGCGTGGAAAACGTCGGCTATGATGCGTACAGCACCGAGTGGCCGGCGGTGAATGCCTCCGACATCTCGCCCGGCCGCAACTTCACGCGCACCGAGCATGATGCTGGCGCCCCGGTCGTGCTGGTGAACGACACGCTCAAGGCGCAGCTCTTCGGCGATTCGGATCCGGTCGGCAAGCCCATCACCATCAGTGGTCAGCAGTTCACGGTCATCGGCGTCTTCAATTCCAAGGCCGGCTTCCTGCGCTCACTCGAGGGGCGCGGTCCCGATACGCCACGCGCCATCGTGCCGCTCACGACGGCGATCCGCCAGCTCGACGCGGGGCGCGGCAGCCTGACCCTGTTCGTGCGACCGCGAACGACCTTCACGCAGGATCAGGTGATGGACGACGTGCTGGCCGCCATGCGGGCGCGGCGCGGCCTCCGACCGGGTGATCCGAACAACTTCTACCTGGTCGAGCAGGACCGCATCATGGACACGTTCAACCAGCTCTTCGGCGCGATCTTCGCGGTGGGACTGGCGCTGTCGGCGGTCGCGTTGCTCGTGGGCGGTGTGGGCGTGGTGGCGATCATGATGATCTCGGTGACGGAGCGGACGCGCGAGATCGGGGTGCGCAAGGCGCTCGGGGCCACCGCAGGCATCATCCGCTGGCAGTTCCTCGTCGAGGCCGCAACGCTTACCAGCATCGGCGCCATCATCGGCCTGGCCGTGGGGGCGCTGCTGGCGTGGGTCATCCGGGCCAACTCGTCGATTCCGGCGTCGCTCCCGACCTCCATCGTGGTCACCGCACTCGCCGCCAGTGCCATCACGGGCGTAGCCTTCGGCATGCTGCCGGCGGTCAAGGCGTCGCAGCTCGACCCGGTCGAAGCTCTCCGCTACGAGTAGCTCCGGCCGCGCCCCCGAGGGCCCGCCGAACGCCCCGCGTGGCCCTTTCCTGACACCGCCGGGGCATTCCGGGTATTAGCCTGCAGTATGCGTCCGATCGACATTCTGCGCATGGCGCTGGGCCAGCTGCGCGTGAACCCGCTGCGCACGGTGTTCACGCTGCTCGGCATCGTGGTCTCGGTCGGCTTTCTCGTGGCAGTCGTCGCGATCATCCAGGGGATGAACGCGTACGTGAAGGAGAACTTCGCCGACTCCATGATCGGCGTGAACACCTTCCAGGTGCGCCGCCTGCCAGTCAGCCTCGGGCTCTTCACCGATGACGAGTTCCGGGTGCTGCAGCGTCGCCCCCGCATCAGCGAACACGACGCCGCCGCCGTGCAGGCGGCAGTCCCCGAAGCGCTCGCCATCAGCCTGCAGTCGGGCTGGCCCACCCCGCAAAGCGATGTGGTCTATCGCGACCGGACGCTCGGCAGCGTGATGGTCTTCGGTGTCACCGCCGACTACCAGGTGGTACAGGACTATCGCTTCCGCGCCGGTCGGCCGCTGAGCGATGTGGATGTCCACGAGCGGCGCAACGTGATCGTGGTGGGCACCGATATCGCCGACAAGCTGTTCGACGGGGCCGACGCCATCGACAAGGAGGTACGCGTCGCCGGCCAGCGTTTCACCATCGTGGGCGTGACGCAGCCGAAGGGCCGCGTGCTCGGCCAGTCGTTCGACGGCTTCGTGCTGATGCCCATCACCGCGTTCGAGTCGATCTACGGCCGCCGCCAGGCCACCACGATCTCCATCAAGATGCGTGAAGCCGAGGAAGTCGGTCCGGCGATGGCCCGGGCGGAAGAAGCGATGCGCATCTCCCGCGGGTTGCGTCCGTCGGACCGCAACAACTTCGACGTCGATACGGCCGACGCCATCGTGAAGTTCTGGAAGCAGCTCACGCGCGTGCTCTTCGCCGTGGTGCCGGCCGTCGTGGCCATCGGCGTGCTGGTCGGTGGCATCGTGATCATGAACATCATGCTGATGGCGGTGACCGAGCGTACGCACGAGATCGGCCTTCGCAAAGCGGTCGGCGCCACCTCGGCCGATGTTCGGCGACAGTTCCTCGCCGAGTCGGTCGCTCTGGCGATGTTCGGCGGATTGCTGGGCGTGGCCGGCGGCAGTGGGCTCGCCGTGCTCGTCTCGGTGTTCTCGCCCCTGCCCGCCCGTGTCACCGCCTGGAGCGTGGCGGTGGCCCTCGTACTGGGTGCCGGCATCGGCGTGCTCTTTGGTGTGTACCCCGCGGCGCGCGCCGCGCGGCTCGATCCGATCACCGCCATGCGCGCCGAGACCTGAGATGTCTCGCCTCTCGTTCACCGCGGTCGCCGAGAACGTGGGTATCGCCCTCGAGGCACTGCGCGTGAGCAAGCTGCGTTCCGCGCTCACCATTCTCGGCGTCGTGATCGGCGTGGCGACGGTGATGACGATGGCCGCGATGGTGCAAGGCATTCGCGATCAGATCGTGACCACGATCGAGGTGGCCGGGCCGACCACGTTCTACGTGCTGAAGAAGTTCTCGCAGGTGCCGCTCAACCCGGACAATCTGCCCAAGGATGTGCGCATTCGCCCCGATCTCACGCGCGAGGAGGCGGAGGCGATCGCCCGACTGCCCGAGGTGGCCTACGCGAGCATCTGGGCGCAAACGCTGGCGCGCATCGAAGCCGACGGCATTCGCTCACAACAGATGGCGGTGTTCGGCGCCGATGACGGTTACACCCGAATCCAGGGCGGCGAACTGGTGGACGGCCGCTGGTTCACGCGCGCCGAACTCGCGGTGGGGGCGCCCGTCGTGGTGCTCGAGAGCGGCACCGCGCGCTCGCTCTTCGGGCAAGAACCGCTGATGGGGCGCATCGTGCACATCGGCGGGCGTCCGCTCACGGTGATCGGATTGTGGGAGGAACCGGAGAACATCTTCGCGCCTCCCGGTCAGTCGGTGGGCGCGGTCGTCCCCTATCTCCTGATGGAGCACGCGTACCCGATCGACAAGAACAACGCGCTCTGGATTCCGGTGAAGCCTCGGGCCGGCGTCTCGGTCGCGGCCGCGCAGGGCGCCGTGACCATGGCGCTTCGTGAGCGGCGACATCTGCGGCCGGCCGATCGCAACTCGTTCGACCTCGTCACGCAGGATCAGATTCTCGACACCTTCAACAGCATCACCAGTGTGTTCTTTCTGGTCATGATCGTGCTGAGCGGCGTCTCGCTGCTGGTGGGTGGCATTGGCGTGATGGCGATCATGACGGTTTCGGTCACGAGTCGTACGCGCGAGATCGGCGTTCGGAAGGCGCTTGGCGCGACGAAACAGGATATCCTCATCCAGTTTCTCGTCGAGGCGTCGACGCTCACGGGGATCGGCGGTGTCATCGGCATCGCCATCGGTCTGATCATGGGGCGCGTGGCTGCGCTCGCTCTCAAGGTGGACGCACCGGTGCCGATTGCGTTCACGGTCGTCGCCGTTGTCGTTTCTGTGACGATCGGCATTGTGTTCGGCATGGTACCGGCGCGTCGCGCCGCTCGGCTCGACCCAATTGAAGCGTTGCGTTACGAGTGAGTTAACGGCGCGTGCACGGCCGTCGGTGTCGAATTGCACGTGCTCGTCGTCCGCATGGTTTTTCTGACATTCAAGTCGCTAGGGGAATCGCCGACACTCGTCAGCGAGGCGTTTCGTCCCAGCGCACTCAAAAGCGCCAACGCCGGCGCGCACGCTGGGGTCCACGCGCAAACGTCGCGCATCGTTGTGAGGAGCCCCCTCGATGTTCTCCCTGCTCAAGGGAAAGCCGCAAGCCGAGCGTGAGTATCCCGCCGGTCAACTTGCCGTGACCGATCCCGACATCCGCAAGCGCATCGACTTCCTTCGAGTGACCGCCGCCGACCTTGGCGTCATCCGTGCCTGGGAGAACGCGTGTCGGACGGCGTGCGACCCCATGATCGATGACTTCTATCAGTTCATCGCCCGCACGCGCGAGACGCAGGCCATCATCGAACGGTACACCACGGTGGACCGACAGCGTCCGATGGTGACCAAGTACGTGCTGGGCATGTTCTCCGGCACGCTCGACGACCAGTACATCACCTATCGGCAGCACGTCGGTCGCGTGCACGAGCGCATCGATCTCGACTCGAACTGGTACGTCGCGATGTACGAAGTGATTCGCGAGCACATGTTCGCCGCGGTCGAGAAGGCCGGCGTCACCGCTGCGGAGCAGCGACGCTTCGAGCGGGCCTTTGACCGCCTGCTCAATTTCGACATCGCGGTGGTGATTACCTCACTCACGAACGCGCGCCAGGAGCGCGTGGAAGCGCTGCTGAAAGGCGAAGCGATGCGGTTTCTTGATGAGGTCAGCGCCGCGCTGTCACGCCTTGCCGATGGTGATCTGACCGTGTCCATCAGCGGCGACTACACGGAGCGCAACGCGGAGGTGAAGGCGCACTTCAACGACGCCATGGGACAGCTGCGCGAGGCGATGGGCGGTGTGCTGCGGTCCAGTGATGAAATCCTGACCACCTCCGACGCGCTCCGACAGAGCAGCGGGACGCTGGCCGACGGCGCCTCGACGCAAGCCGCTGCGCTCGAAGAAGTGGCGGCCAGCCTGCAGGAGCTCACGAGCATGACCGCACAGAGCGCCAGCAACGCCACGGAAGCGCGTTCGCTCGCCGATGGCGCCCAGGACGCGGCCGCCGATGGATTGCGGTCGATGCAGAAGCTCTCCGATGCCATGGGGCGCATGAAGTCCGGCGCCGACGCCACGGCGCGCATCATCAAGACGATCGATGAGATCGCGTTCCAGACCAACCTGCTGGCGCTGAACGCCGCCGTGGAGGCGGCCCGTGCCGGCGATGCCGGACGCGGTTTCGCGGTGGTGGCGGAAGAGGTGCGCGCGCTCGCGATGCGCAGTGCCGAAGCGGCCATCGGGCTTGAAGCGCTCGTAGGCATCACGCACCGACTGCTTCACCAGTTCGGCGGTATCGCCGCCGAGGTCACGCGCCTGG
>JBDHVK010000031.1:0-30417 GCA_039809645.1 Gemmatimonas sp. | reverse complement strand
CGAGGACGAGAGCGAGCGAGGCCGCCCGAACGAGGAGCGCTCGAGCACGGCGAAGCGGTGTGAGAGTGCGTGGCGAGCTCGAGGGGCGAAGCCCCTTGAACGAGAGCGAGCGCAGGCGCGGCCAGCGGGCGTCATGCCGCTCCCGACGGCGCTGGTGGCGCCGGCGGCGCCGGTGGCCGCCATCGCCGTGCCCGCCGCGCAGCCGCGGCTCCCGCACGCCTCCTGTCGCGCACCGCCCGCGCGCCTCGGTTGACCTGACCTGCTCCGCCGGCCCGCTGTCGGCGTCGAGCTGAGCTTTCAACTTCCGAGGTATCCATGCGTGTTTCTCAGCACGCGGTCCTGCTGCTTGGCATTGGCCTGAGCGCGACCGCTCTTCCTGCGCAAACGCCTGCGCTCGTGTCGTCCTCCGCGCTGTTGCGCCCCACCGTGGCGTTCGAAGCGAACGTGATCGGGGTGGTGCAAGACACCGCCGGCGTTCCGCTCTCCAACGTGCAGGTGGTCGTCAGCGGCGCGAGCCGCAGCGCGCTCACCGACGAACGCGGCGAGTTCATCTTCAAGGGGCTCCCCGCGGGCACCTATCATCTCGATCTCATTCGTATCGGCTACTCGAGCGCGCATCAGGTGGTCACGGTGCCCGCGAACGGCCCCGACGTGCGGGTCACCATCGTCATGCACGTCGCCACCGTGCGTCTCTCCAGCGTGAACGTGACGGCGACCCCCACGGGAACTGACCCCCTCGACGTCACGCAGGCCACGGTGCAGCTCTCGGGCAAGGAGCTGCAGCGCTCGCTCGGCACCTCGATCGGCACCACGCTGGCCAAGGAACCGGGCATGGCGACCCGCTTCAATGGACCGATGGCGGCGACGCCGGTGATACGTGGTCTGACCGGTGAACGTGTTCTCGTGCTGCAGGACGGCGATCGCGCGGGCGACCTGTCGAGCGCCGCCGCCGACCACATGAACGCGGTCGATCCGAGTAGCGCCGAGCGCATCGAAGTCATTCGCGGCCCGGCGTCGCTGCTGTACGGCAACAATGCGCTCGGTGGCGTGGTGAATGTGATCTCGTCGGATATTCCGACGACGATCCCGTCGCGCTTCAGCGGGTACGTGCTCGGGCAGGGCGAGAGCGCAACGCCCGGCGGGGTGGTGAATGCCGGCGTGACGGTTCCGCTCAATGAGCGCTTCGCCTTCACGCTCCGCGGTGGCGCGCGCGACTTCTCGAACATGCGGGTGGGTGGCGGCGCCACCCAGGACAACACCAACGGCAACACGCAGAACGGCACCGTCGGCGCCGGCTACGTGGGTCCGCATGCGCAGGTGGGCGTCGTGTACCGTCAGATGGACTTCAACTACGGCCTGCCGCACGCCGATGGTGAGGAGGCCGTACGCATCGACGGCGTGCGTCGCTCCACCGCCCTTCAGGGTACGTTTCACACGGGTCTTGCGGCGCTGCCGAGCGTGCGGGTCGATCAGACGGTGCAGTGGTACAACCACGGCGAGATCGAGGAAACCGGTGCCGTCGGCACGCGCTTCCGCCTCAACACGCAGACCACCAACGTCACCGCGCGCACGGAGCTGGGGCGCGCCACCGGCGCGATCGGAGTGCAGGGGCTCTTTCGCCAGTATCAGCCCACGGGCGACGAGGCGTTCACGCCGGCGGCCAACAACGACAACATCGCGGCGTTCGTGTATCAGGAGCTGGCACTCACGGGGAGCGAACGCAGCCCCAAGCTGCAGGTGGGCGCGCGCCTCGACCGTTTCTCGATCGACACCAGGCCCGGTGACCAGGCCTCGCGGTTCGGCAGTCCGGTTTCGCGTTCGTTCAACAACCTCGCGGGCTCCGTCGGTTTGAGCTTGCCCGTTGCTGAGGGTGTGTCGTTCACCGCCAATGCGTCGCGCGGCTTCCGTGCCCCGGCCGTGGAGGAGCTCTACGCCAATGGCTTCCATGCCGCCGTGGGCACCTTCGACGTGGGGAACGCCGATCTCAAGGCCGAGAAGGCCACCGGTCTCGAGTCGGCGATTCGCGTGCAGAACGCCAGGTCGTTCGGCAGTCTCGGGGTGTATCTGAATCGCATCGACGACTACATCACCCCGGTCGCGAACGGCACGGAAGATGTGGATGGCAACCTGGTACCCAAGGTGACCTTTGCCGGTCGCAACGCGCAGCTGGCGGGCGTGGAAGGGCAGTTCGAGATGAAGCTCGTGGGCAAGCTCGTGGGCGGTGCGATGGGTGACTACACCCGGGCCTCGATTCGCGGCACGAACGACGTCCTTCCGTTCATCCCGGCCGGGCGTCTCGGCGGCTCGCTCCGCTATGACGACGGCAAGCTGTCGTTCGGTGGCGACGTGCGCCGCGTCTTCAAGCAGGACCGCGTGACGAACGACGAACTTGATGTGCCAACGGCGGCGTACACCCTGGTGGATCTCAGCGCGTCGTACCTGCTCACGGTGAAGGGGCGTCAGGTGCACTCCATCACATTCCGGGTGGACAACGCGCTCGACGAGGCCTACCGCGACGCGACGAGCCGCATCAAGCGCTTCGCCTACAATCCGGGGCGGAACATCGCGCTCGTGTACAAGGTGCTCTACTAGTGCATCACGGCACCGCGGCGGGTCATCCCGCCGCGTAGCTCCTGAGCAGCGCCAGCATGCGCCCGTCGGTTTCGGCGGGCGCATCGCCCTTGGGGGTTTCGATGACCTTGGGGATGTGCGCGAGGCGCTCGTCGGTCATGATACGCCGGAACGCCTCGCCGCCAATGGTGCCCTCGGCGATGAGCTCGTGCCGGTCGAGATGCGAGCCGAGCTTGGCCTTGGAGTCGTTGAGATGCAGGCAGCCGAGTGTGTCAAAGCTCAGCACGTCACCGAACTTCGCCCACACGCCGTCGTAGTCCGCCACGAGGTCATAGCCGGCGGCCCAGATGTGCGCGGTGTCGAGGCACACGCCCACGCGCGTGCGGAGTGCGGCGGGGATGCGCGAAAGCAGGTCGGCCATCTCCTCGAACGTGGAGCCGAGCACGGTGCCTTGGCCGGCGGTGAGCTCCATGAGCAGCCGCGTGGGCCCCGGCTCGGCTTCCAGCGCCTGCGTGATGCCATCGGCGTTGCGCGCAATGCCGCTGGCGCGGTCGTCCATGTAGTTGCCGGGGTGCGACACGAGCGCGTCGAGCCCCAGCGCATGGCACCGTCGGAGCTCGGCGCGAAAGCTCTCGATGGAGCGCGCTCGGAGTTCAGGGTCCGGCGACGCGAGATTGATGAGATACGAGTCGTGCGCGCAGGTCCAGCGCACGGTGGTGGCGGTCATCGCCTGCTTGTACTTGTCGGCTTCCTCGGGCTCGATGTCGCGCTCGAGCCAGCGGTTCGCCTGCTTGGTGAAGATCTGGCTGCCGGTCGCACTGATTTCGCGCGCCCGCGCGGCGGCTTCCCACGTACCGCCGGCAATCGAGACATGTGCGCCGAGCGGCGCGGTGTCCTTGGTGTGATCACCGGCGTTCACCACGATCGGCGCATCGATCGGCGGCGCCTTGGGGCTCGGGGCTTTGCGAGTCGACGGCTTCTTCGCGGCGGTCTTGGCGGGCGTTTTCTTGGCAGGCATGCGGACAAGCTACACGGTTCTCGCGCGGTGCGGGCGTCGTGCGGGCGTGGTGCAGGCGTGGTGTGGGCAAGGGGCCACCGCTTCGGGGCACTATCCCGTGCGAGATCGCTGCGCGCTCCCGCACGGCGATAGCTGCCCCTGCGCGGCGGACCCTCGCCCACACCACGCGACGCTTCTCTGGAACCGCGAGCCGATCAGCGCGGGGCTCAAGGAGTCGGAGCTCCCCGTTCCGCGCGAGCGAAGCGACGCGCGAACCCAGCTAGGCCGGGAGCGGGGCGCGAGGGCGTCGTCGCGGAGCTATCCCCGCACCGGATCGCGCAGCGATCTGGTGTGGGATAGTCCGCGTAAGACGCCCTCGTGCCCCGCGACCAGCGCACCAGCGCACCAGCTAGCGCTGCGCGCGCAGCCACTCGAGCGGATCCACCGCGCGCCCCTTGGGGCGGATCTCGAAGTGCAGGTGGGGTGGCAGGTCCGGGTCGGTGGCGCCCACGGTGCCGATCACGGCGCCCTTGGCGATCTGCTGACCCTTCTTCACGTCGATGCGCGCGAGCGACCCGTACACCGAGTAGTCACCGCCGCCGTGCTGCACGATGACCGTGGGGCCGTACGTGCCGACGTTGTCGGCCAGCACCACTTCACCCGCCGCAATCGAGCGCACCGGCGTCCCCGTGTTGGCACTGATCCCCATGCCGTTCCAGCGCGTCGTCGTGTTGTTCGGGTTGATGACGCGCCCGAAGCGGTACAGCACGCCCCCTTCGACCGGCCAATCGAGCTTTCCCAGATCGCTCGTACGAATCGTGGACGGTGCCGCCGGGCGTGCATTCGGCGTCATTTCGGCGCGACGGCGCGCCGTTTCGAGGTTGGCGAGCACGCTCGCGATGCGCGATTCGTCGCGCGCCAGCTGCTGAAGCCGGTCGCGCGTCTGCGCCGCCGTACGCTGCACCTGGGTGAGGCTCGCCTGGCGCCGGTTCTCGAGTGCCGCCAGGCGGCTGGCTTCACGCGCCTTCTCCGAGCGGTTTCGCTCCACCTCGTCCTGCAGCTGCACCAGCAGCAGGCGCTGCTTGATGATCCTGTCGCGCAGTCCCTCCACGCGCTTCACCATGCCGCGATCGTGCAGGGCGAGCTCGTGCAGGTACTTGTAGCGCGCCACGAGATTGGCAAAGCTCTGCGCCGACAGCATCGCTTCCACATCGTACAGGCTGCCGCGCTTGTAGATCTCCACCATGCGGCGCTGCAGCCCGCTGCGTTTGTCCGTCAACTCCTGCTCGGCCTGCACCAGCCCCTTGCCGGCGCGCGTGACCTCGTCGTTGATCGTCTCGAGTTGCTGATCGAGCGCCTGCACGAGCCGTCGCGTCGTCTGCCGCTGCGCCTCGAGGTTGTTCACCTCGTCGGCCAAGGTGCGCGCGCTCCGCTGCAGCGCGTTCATCTTGTCTTCCAGATCACTGCGTTCCCGACGCAGACGCGCCAGCTCGTCCTGCTGCGCCCGCAGACGCTGCTCCGTCGTCTGCGCCGGCGGTTGTGATCCGGCCTGGGCACGCGCCACGCTCGGTGCCGCGCAGAGCAGGGCACCCACGAGCCAGCGCTCATACCGCCAACGCGTCATGCGTCGCGCCACACCTGGCGCAGATGTCGGCCGACCGAGAGCCAGCTGCCGATGAACCCCAGCACGCCCCCAGCGACAATCCCGAACAGGATTTGGTCGGAGTGGAAGAACTCCGCCTTCATCAGCAGCCTCGTGACCAGTTGGCTGGTGACATACGTCAGCCCCACGGCGAGGATGCCACCGGCGAGCCCCTTGAACAGCCCGTCGAGCAGGTAGGGCAGGCGCACGAACCAGTTCGTCGCCCCCACCAGCCGCATGATCTCGATCTCCCGCGTCCGCGCCAGAATCGACATGCGAATCGTGGAGCCGATGATGATCACGGCGACGAACGCGAAGACGCTGCCCAGCACCGTCGCCGCAATGCCTGCCACGGTGCGGATCTTGTACAGCTTCTCCACCCACTCGCGGCCGTAGCGGACCTCTTCCACGATGGGATACGTCTGCAGCCGACGGGAAATCGCCTGCACCGTGGCGGGGTCACGCTTCCCCTCTCGCAGGCGGATCTCCACCGATGCGGGGAGCATCGCCCCTTCCATGACGTCGCGGAATTCTTCCAGCTCCGCCTTGGCGCGGATGAGCGCCGAGTCCGGGGTGACGTAGCCGATGTCCGCGACCTCGGGCACCTTCGCCACGCCGCGCATCAGCTCATCGACCTGCGCGTCCTTCGTGCCATCCACGAGGAACGCGCGAATCTCCACGCGGTCTTCCACGCTGCGAAGCGCGCTCTGGATGTTGAGCGCCACCAGGCCAAAGAGGCCAAAGGCAAAGAGCGAAAAGCCGATCGTCACGATGCCGAGCAGGGAAAGCAGCGGCGCACGCCTGAAGGCGAGGAGCAGTTCGCGAAGGGCGAGTCTCATGAAGGTCTCCTGGCCCTAGCGCTTGGCCCGCATGTCGGCCTTGAGGCGCGCCACGTCGGTACCGTCAAAGACCAGCTCGCCCTTGTCGAACTCGATGAACCGCTGGCCCGCGCGCTCGATCATGGCGATGTCGTGCGAAGCCATCAGCACCGCCGTGCCGCGGGCGTTGATTTCGCGCAGCAACAGGTAGATGGCATGCGTCGCCCGATCGTCGAGGTTGCCGGTGGGCTCGTCGGCGAGGAGCAGGAACGGATCGTTCGCCAGCGCACGGGCGATGGCGACGCGCTGCTGCTCACCCCCCGACAGCTCATGCGGATACGCGGTGGCCTTGGAAGCGAGCCCCACCTGCGTGAGCAGCCGCGCCACCTTGCCGCCGATCTGCGCGTGCGAGGCACCGGTGACTTCGAGCGCAAACGCGACATTCTGCTCGGCGGTGCGATCGGGAAGCAGCCGAAAGTCCTGGAACACGATGCCGAGGCGACGGCGGAGATGCGGAATCTCCCGCTTCTTGATCGAGGCACTCGAGTACCCCGACACGCGGACCTCGCCACTCGACGGTCGCTCCTCCATCGACAGCATGCGCAGCAGCGTCGTCTTGCCGGCGCCGCTGTGCCCCACGAGGAACACGAACTCGCCTTTGTTCATCTCGAAGGACACGTTGCGCAGGGCACTCCCCGAGCGCGGGTAGTCCTTGGACACGTTGGACACGCGAAGAATTCCGGACATGCGGGCGTCAGCGAGTCGATCAGGGAAGGCGCGTCGCCAGCCAGGCGAGCACCGTGTCGGCCGATTCCACACCGGCCAGCACGCGAATCTGGGTCGGCTGCTCGCCCGTCACGATGTGGGTAGCGAGCGCGCCATCACCAAGGGCATCCGACGCGCCACAGGCGCGCCGCGCGAGATCGGCGTCGGCGAGTGTGAGCACCACCATCGTGCCGAAGCCGAGCATCTGTTCGCTCGCGAGCGCGTGATCGGGGTGCGACGGCAGGCCGGGCCACTGGACGGCCGTGACCGCCGGCGACGTCGTCGCCCACTCGGCGATCGCCCGGGCGTTCGCGTTCTGGCGGTGGATACGCACATCGAGCGTGCTCACGCCAAGGGCCAGGCTCGTCATCGCCGCGGGGTGGGGCACGCCGCCCCAGAGCTGCATCTGTGCGCGCACTTCGTCGATCAGCGATTCGGTACCACAGGCCACGCCCACGTCCGCGGAATCGTCGCCCACCAGCAGCACGCGGGCGTCATGCACGACCACATCGGCACCGAGCGCGATGGGGGTCAGGTTCACCGGGCTTGCCGCGGTGGCGTCGACGATGAGTGCCAGCCCGAGCTCCTGGGCCAGCATGCGCGGCGCGCGAAGATCCACCACGCGCGTGGTGGCGAGCACCGGCGACTCCACGAACATCGCACGGGTCGTCTTGGTGAGTCCGCGCCGCCAGCCGCGCCCTTCGAGGGGATCCACGAACGTCACCTGCACGCCGAGCGCGGGGAGGGCCTGCTCGCAAAAGCGACGGGTGGACGGCTTGAGCCACGCACTGACCAGGACGTGATCCCCCGAACGCAGCAGCGCCAGCATGGTGCACGCGGTGGCAGCCATGCCGCTCGCGAGCACGAGAGCCGACTCGGCGCCCTCGAGGGCCGCGAGCCGGCGGGACAGCGTCTCAGGCACGGGGACGGGTGCGGGAATCGGTATCGACCTTCACGATGCGAACGATTTCGGAGAGCGACGCCCCCACCACATCGCGCAGCACACACCCGCCGCGGGGCACGGAGTCATCGACCTCGAGCACCGCGATCTCCGAGCGGCGCTCCGATACCACACGCACCAAATCCCCCGGGGTCACGAGGCGAATGAGGGCATCATCCGCGCGCATGCGCACGAGTGGACCGCGTTCGGTGTCACCCGGGCGCGAGCTGATGAAGCCCACGACTTGCAACGCGGGGGAGAGCCCCGTGAAGACGCCCAGCTTGCTCCCCGGTTTTCCCGGCCCTGTCATGTGACACCCCGGACCGAGCCCGGAATGGAGTAGCCGTCATCGCGCGCCATCACGAGCCGCCGCCGCATGAGCCGATCGAGGCAGGCGTGGCTTTCCGCCACGTCGCGGGCCAGCATCCGCGCGACCTCCTGCACGTGCACCGGGCCATGCTCGCGCACCGCGAGCCAGTGATCGCGCTCGTCATCATCCACATACCCGAACAGCTCCGCTTCCCCTTCGTGCCAGCTCACGAGCGCCAAGCCGTGCCGTTCGAGCACCGTCTCGATCGGGTCGATGTGCCCCTCGTGGATCCCCCGAAAGGTGAGATACCCCGGCGGCGCGTCATCGCTGGTGTAGCGCAGCAGCAGCTTGGCCACGATTTCGTCGGCACAGGAGAAGTCGAGCAGGTTCACCTGCGAGAAGTCGATCGTGGTGACGACCGGGGATCCGATCTCCACCACTTGCCGCTCGATGGCAGTGCGCACCGCCGCACCGGTCGGCCGCGTGACGAGATTCGAGTACAGGTCGCACACGGTGCCCTTGAGCACGGTACCCACATCGATCAGCACGCTCATCGGGTCTGCCTCATGGCCGGGCGCTCCGTGAACGCGGTGACGCCGAGGCCACGCCGCGCGCCTTGACCGGCGTGTCACCGATGCGCTCCGGAATGATGACCTGCATCTGCGACCCCGGGAAGAACGGCAGATGCTCCTGCAGCGGCACGTCTTCATCCCACTCGGGCGTGACCGCAATGCGCGCGGTTCCGCTGCGCACACTCAACTTGCCGCTCCAGCGCCCCACGAACCGACGGATGCCCGCCAACCCCTGGCCACGCCCCTTGTCGCCGTGACGGAAGCGCGACACGGCGCGCAGCACCGCATCCTCGAGCGCCATGCCGTCATCCCAGCGATCGCTGTGGCGATGGCTCGGCGAGCTTTCGAGTGACTTGCGGAAGCCCATGCCCGCGTCGCAGACGGCGATCACCACGACGCGGCGACCCAGCCGACGCGTGTACTTGTACGTCTGCACCGCGACCCACCCACCGAGTCCCGCGTGCTCCACGATGTTCTGGCACGACTCGCTGAGCGTCATGCCGAACGATCCGGTCACCGCGGTGTCGAGATTGAGCTGGCCGTGCAGAATGTCGGCCGCCTTCTGCTGGATGCGCCCGACCACGCCATGCACGTCGTCGCTTTGCACAATGGGCGTGATTTCGAGCAGCACGTCGCTCTCGTGCGCGTCGCGCGCGCGCGGCACGTGGCCGTGCATTTCGTACAACTCGGCGGCGTAGCGGAAGAACCCCGTGCGGGACCAGTAGGAGACCGTGTCCGGATTCTCCGGCACCGCGAAGCCCATTTGCTGTTCGCGCGACTGCGCGACACAGAGCAGGGCGGTGAGCCCATACGGCGAGGCCCAGCGTGCATGGCGCGCGTCCACGAGGATCTTTTCATCCTCGGGCAGCGGCGCCAGCTGCTCGATCACCTGCTCGAACGACTGCTCGTCGAGCGAGGGCGGCACGCTGATGACAGTCGTCACGTGGTGCTGAGCTCTCCGCGGAGGTGATTCGCGAGACCGGTGGCCCCACGATGTTCGACATTGCGCGAGGCGGCCCGATTCGCGGCCGCCATGGCATCCGTCAACTTATCACCGGCGAGCAGCCGCGAGAAATGGGTGGCCCCCCACACATCACCGCATCCGGTGGGATCGCCGGGCCCATCGATGCGCGGCGCGACACCGGGAATGAGTTCGGTGCGCACCGCACCAAACGCACTGGTTCCGCCGCGCGGCGATGTGGACAGCGCAGCGTTGTGATGTTTGTGGGGCGCACGGTCGTGCAGCGTCTCCACGCCGGGGGCGGCGAAGTAGGCGGCGCCCCGCTTGCCGAGGGTCACGCAGAGTACGGACACGCCGGCGGCCATGGCGGTCGCGGCCAGCGCCATGGCATCGGGCGCCATGAGGTGCATCTCGTCTTCGTTCACCTGGAGCACGTCAAAGCAGCCGCACCACGCGGCCACATCGGGGAGCGGGCGAGGGGTGCGCAGCCCGTCGGCCTGCACCGCCATCACCAGCATGTGCAGATCGCAGTAGATCGGCCCGGTGAAATGCTGGCGAATGAGCTGCGCCGTTTCGAGGTCGAGCTCCCAGCCGCTCAGCAGGTTGATGTAGAGCGCGTCGAGATTGGCGGCGTCGAGCACCGGCTTGAGTCCGAGCCAGGTCCATCCCGGCACGCCACCCGTGAGATGCTCGCTGCGGCGTTCATCGTCGAGATACCGCAGCTCGACGCGATTGTTCGGATACGGCACGCCGATGAGCGCCGCATCGGGCGCGATATGCCGCAGCCCGCGGCAGTAGAGCTGCGCCTTCTCGACGAGATCGTTGCCGACCATGGCGAGGGGCACGATCTCCCACTCGTCGGGGAGCGCTGCGTCGAGTGCCGACAGCGAGTAGGTGATGCCGCCCCACTCTTCGATCGGCACACTGCGCTTGTCGCGCCCGTGAAGGACGTCCCACACGAATGACCCGATGACGCCGAGGCGCTGCTTGCGCGCCGGCGTGGCCTGGAGGCTCACGGCGGCGATTCCTTACGCCGGCGGCTGGCCGGTCGTCTGCGCGATGAAGCTCGCGACCGCGCCCACCACGCCCGCTGTGCCGGGGAGCGTCCCGGGCACGATGCGGCAGGCATCCGACGCGGTCTTGAAGGCGCGGCGACGCACTTCCGTGCGCAACGGGCCAAAGAGCGCCTCGCCCGCCTGCGTGACGCCACCGGCGAGCACCACGACATCCGGATTGAAGATGTTGAGCAGGTTCGCGATGCCGGTGCCGAGGAACTTGGCGGTATCGCGCACCAGTTCGAGCGCGATGGCATCGCCCTGACTGGCGGCCTTGTAGACGGTGGCGGCCGTAATCAGCGACAGATCGCCGTTCACCATGCCCGGCAGGATCGACGGCTCGCCACGCGCCAGCGCCTCGCGCGCGCGACCGGCAATCGCGCTGCCGCTCGCATACGCCTCGAGGCAGCCGTAATTGCCGCAGCCGCACTGGCGCCCATTCAGGTCCACCGTGATGTGGCCGATCTCGCCGGCTGCGTCGGAGGAGCCGTGATAGAGGCGACGATCCACAATCACACCGCCCCCCACGCCGGTGCCGATCGTGATGCCGATCATGTTGCGCCCGCCGCGTCCGGCGCCGAGCCACCACTCGCCGTAGGTGGCGCAGTTGGCATCATTGTCGATCTTCACGGGAAGACCCGTGAGCGCCGTCATCTTGGACACGAGCGGGAAGTCGTGCCACTGCAGATTGGGCGCGACCATGACCAGGCCGCGTTCGCGATCGACGGTGCCCGGCGCGCCAAGGCCCACGCCGATGATGTTTTCGCGTGGCACGCCGCCCTCGCGCACGGTCGTCTCGATGCACGTCTCGACCATGCGAGCCATGCGCGCGACGACCGCTTCGGCGCCTTCGCGCGCGAGCGTGGGTTCGGACGCCTCGCCATACAGCCGCGAGCCGTCGAGGGACATCGCCGAGACGACGATGTTGGTGCCACCGAGATCGATCCCGATGACGAAATGGGAGGAGGGGGAGGTCGGCATGAGGATCACAAATCTAATGGGCGCCCGGTAACGGCGCCGCGGCTGGGGCTGGCGCGCCGACGGCTAGCGCGAACTCCCCGCGACCTGCTCGATCGCCCGGAGCACGCGATCGGGCGCAATGTCCCGCATGCAGCGCCAGTGCGTCAGCGGGCACTGCTGCGGCCCGTGCGCGTGGCAGGGCCGGCAGCCCAGCGTGTAGCGCTCCACCACCGCGTGCCGTTCGGCCAAGGGGCCAAAGCCGAGCCCCGGAACCGTGGGACCGAACACCGCCACCGTCGGCGTGTTCATGGCGCTCGCAAGATGCAGCGGCGCCGAATCATTGGAGACAAGCACGCGGCAGCGCGCGAGCAACGCGGCGGAGCCGAGCAGCGAGAGCTTGCCCGTTGCATCGATCACGGGGGCGCCACCGGTGCGCGCGACCTCGGTGGCGATCGCGGTCGCCAGTGGTGCGTCGCCCGCGGCCCCCAGCACCACGATTCTCGATCCCTGTGCCGATCGCACCAATTCGGCCGCGAGCGCGTCGTAGCTCGGCCATCGCTTGGTGGCCCACACACTCCCCGGCGCCAGCGCGATCAACAACTCCGACCCCTTGAAACCGGCGGCGTGGAGCAGGGCATCCACCGCGTCCTGCTCGGCTGCGCCGGGATACAGCGACGGTCGGATGTTGGCCGGCACCGTGCTGTCGCCGGGCGCCGAGGCGAGCTGCCAGAGGCGGACGGCGTGATGCTGGTCCTTCGCGTACGGCACGCGCCGCGAGTACAGCACGCGGCCGCTGCTGGTGTCGAAGCCGATGCGCTCCGGAATACCGGCGAGCCAGGCGAGACTTGCGGTGCGCAGTGATCCCTGCGCCATGTAGGCACGCGTCGCCCCGGTTGCCTTGAGCGCGTCGGCCACGCGCCGTACGCCGCGCCACCCGCGATCCGCGCCGCGCTTGTCGAAGACAATCACGCTCGCCACCGCTGGGTGGTTCGCCAGCACCGCGGCATTCGCGGGCGTGGCCACCACATGCACAAGGCCCTCACGCGCCAGCCGCTCGAGGAGCGGGGTCGTGAGGACCATGTCACCCAGAAAACTGGTCTGCAGAACGGCGGAGATCACCCCGCGTCAGTCCACCTGAAGCACGGCCAGGAACGCCTCCTGCGGAATCTCCACGCTGCCGACCTGCTTCATGCGCTTCTTGCCTTCCTTCTGCTTCTCGAGGAGCTTGCGCTTGCGCGAGATGTCGCCGCCATAGCACTTCGCGAGCACGTCCTTGCGGAGGGGCTTCACGGTCTCACGGGCGATGACCTTCTGGCCGATGGTGGCCTGAATGGCGACTTCGAACAGCTGCCGCGGAATGAGCTCCTTGAGCTTCTCGGCCACCTTGCGGCCCCACTCGTACGCCTTGTCCTTGTGCACGATCACCGAGAACGCGTCGATCGCGTCGCCGTTGATCAGCATGTCGAGCCGCACGAGGTCGCTCGAGCGATACTCGAGCATCTCGTAGTCGAGCGAGGCGTACCCACGGCTCACGGTCTTCATCTTGTCGAAGAAGTCCAGGATGATTTCGCCGAGGGGGAACTCCCAGTCGAGCTCCACGCGCACCGTGTCGAGGAAGCGCGTGTTCTTGTAGATGCCGCGCCGTTCCATGCCGAGCGTCATGATCGCGCCGATGTAATCGGACGGGCACATGATGCGCGCGCGCACGTACGGCTCCTGCACGTCGTCGATCACCACCGCCGGGGGCATGAGCGCCGGGTTCTCGACGAGCAGCTCGGTGCCGTCAGTCTTGGTGACGTGGTACTCCACACTCGGCACCGTGGTGACGAGGTCGAGGTCGTACTCGCGTTCGAGGCGCTCCTGCACGATTTCCATGTGCAGCAGCCCCAAAAAGCCGCAGCGGAAACCGAAACCCAGCGCGGTGGACGTTTCCGGTTCGTACTGCAGCGACGCGTCGTTGAGCTTCATCTTCTCGAGCGCGTCGCGGAGCGTTTCGTACTGCGTGGTATCCGTCGGGTAGATGCCCGCGAACACGAATGACTTGACTTCCTG
Source organism: Gemmatimonas sp. (assembly GCA_039809645.1). GTDB lineage: Bacteria > Gemmatimonadota > Gemmatimonadetes > Gemmatimonadales > Gemmatimonadaceae > Gemmatimonas. The sequence continues at coordinate 16,774 of JBDHVK010000031.1, read as the reverse complement.
GTAGCCGGGCAGGGCCTCGGCGGCGCGGTTGTCCTTGTCGAAGATCGTGTCACCCGCGCGCGTCTCGCGCACCGAGCGCACGGCCGCGAGCACGTAGCCCACTTCGCCGGCGCGCAGCGCGTCGGTGGGGACCTGCCGGAGCTGCAGGTAGCCCACTTCGGCCACTTCGTAGACGTTGTCGGAGACGCCGAAGGTGATCTTCATCCCCTTTCGGATTTCGCCGTCCACGACGCGGATGCTCGGAATGGCGCCGCGGTACTTGTCGTAGTACGAATCGAAGATGAGCGCGCGGAGCGGCCCCGTGAGGTCGCCCTTCGGCGAGGGCACGCGCTTCACGATCTCCTCGAGCAGCTCGGGCACGCCCGTGCCTTCCTTGCCGCTCACGCACAGCACGTCTTCGGGCATGCAGCCGATCAAGTCCACCACTTCCTGCCGCCGCCGCTCGGGCTCGGCGCCCGGCAGGTCGATCTTGTTGAGCACCGGGATGATCTCGAGCCCGGCGTCCATGGCAAGGAAGAGGTTGGACAGCGTCTGCGCCTGAATACCCTGCGACGCATCGACCACGAGGATGGCGCCCTCACAGGCGGCCAGCGACCGTGACACCTCGTACGTGAAGTCCACGTGCCCCGGGGTGTCGATCAGGTTGAGCTCATAGCCCTGCCCGTCGTGCGCGGTGTAGCTCATGCGCACGGCGTTCAGTTTGATGGTGATGCCGCGCTCGCGCTCGAGATCCAGCGTATCGAGCACCTGCGACTTCATTTCGCGCTTCTGCAGCGTGCCCGTCACCTCGATCAGCCGGTCCGCGAGCGTGGACTTGCCGTGGTCGATGTGGGCGACGATGCAGAAGTTGCGGATGTGGCTGAGGTTCAAACGGCCGTCCTGTAGGGTGGCAATGCGGTACAGCCTTATAAGATAGCGGGGCAGGGGTGGGTTCCTGCAGTGCAGGGGGGGGAACGGCGAGGATCCGCTCAGGTGTCGAGGGGGAAGGCTGTGAAGGGGGGAGTGATCGAGGACCACGAGCATCGCCGTCCTCGATCACTCCCCCCTTCACAGCCTTCCCCCTTGATCGCTAAGGGGTTTGCTCGCTCCCGTACTCAATCCCGCGGCCGCCCCGAGCAATTCGCCCCTCCCGCGCGTATCATCCCCTGATGTCCAGCCTCCGCGCCGACGAACTCGATCCCGCCGTCCTTGCCGCCCTGGGCCACCTCGAACTGGTGGCCCGGTGGACCGTCGAGGGGTTCATCAACGGCCTGCATCGGTCGCCCAAGAAGGGGTTCAGCGTGGAATTTGCCGAACACCGCGGCTATCAGCCGGGGGACGACCTGCGCTACCTGGACTGGCGCATCGCGGCGCGGGCCGACCGCTGGGTGGTCAAGCTGTTCGAAGAAGAGACCAATGCCCGAGCGATGCTGGTGCTCGACGTCAGCGCGTCCATGCAGTGGACCGGCGACCCGGCGCGGCTCACGAAGCTGGCCTACGCCGAGCGGCTGGCGAGCGCGATGGCGCTGCTGCTGCTCCGGCAGCGTGACGCGGTGGGACTCGTCCGGTTCGACGAAGCCGTCAGAAACGTGATCCCGCCGAGGTCGCAGCACACCCAGTGGCGTCGACTCGTGGCCGCGTTCAGCGAGGCGGGGGGCGGTCGAGGGTCCAATGTGAAGGAGGCCTTGATGGCCGCCGGCAAACTCGTACGGCGACCGGGCTTCGTCGTCCTGCTCTCGGACCTGCTGACGGATCCCACGCCGGTGTCGGATGCCTGCCGGACGCTGCGCGCGCGCGGGCACGAGGTGCTCGTGCTCCACATCATGGATCCGGTCGAGCGCGACTTCCCGGAGGCGGGCGAGGCGCGCTACCGCGACCCCGAATCGCAACTGGAAGTTCCGGCGACCCCGGGCGAAGTGCGGCAGAGCTATCGCCAGACCGTGCAGGAGGCGCTCGCCGACTGGAAGGGCGCGATTACCCGATCCGGCGCCCGCTATGCGCTGGCCTATACTGACGAACCGTTCGGCCGCCCCCTCCGCTATCTGGTGGGTGTGAACGGCCGCGGCGCCATGATCTGATCGCGACCTGATGGCGTTTCTCGCTCCCGCATTTCTGGCGCTCGGCATCCTCGCCGGCGTCCCCATCCTGGTGCATTTCCTCCGCCGCCGTATCGGTCGCACGGTGGATTTTCCAGCCGTGCGCTATCTCGCGCGGATGGAGCAGGAGCACAGCAAGGATCTCAAGCTCAAGAACCGGCTGCTGCTGTTGCTGCGCATCATCGCCGTGCTGGCGCTCGCGCTGGCGGCCGCGCGCCCGATCGCCGGTCTCTTCGGGGTCGGTCATGCGCCGGTGGCGCTGGCCCTCGTGATCGACAACTCGATGAGCACCGGGGTCGTCGCCGATGGCCGCGCGCGCTTCGATAGCGTGCGCGCCGAAGCGCGGCGGGTGCTCGACGAGCTTTCGGGTGACGATCGCGCATGGCTCGTCACGGCTGACGGCCGCGTGATCGGCGGGGCACCCACCACGCTCACCGACGCGCTCGGCACCATGACGCCGCTCGGCGGACGTGGCGATCTCACCGTCGCCACGCAGCGGGCCCTGGGCCTCGCCCGCAGTGGCGCGCCGCGAACACCGGTGGTGGCGCTCGTGAGCGATGGGCAGCGCAGTTCGTTCGTGAGTGACAGCGTGGTGGACGCGGGCCCGATTCCGATTGTCGCCCTCACCGTGAGTGGTAGCGCCGTGACCAACCGGGCGGTGCTCGAAGCGCGCCCCGATCCGGTGCGCTGGACGCCCGGCGGCAGCGTGACGCTCGCGGTGGCCTCCGACGTCGCCACCCCGTGGCGCCTCACCCTCGACGGCCGCACCGTCGCACGTGGCGATGCGCCGCCGGCGACGATCGCTGCCCCGTCGCGCATCACCCAAAAGCTCGCCAGTACCGGCTCCGGCTGGATGCGCGGCAGTGTGGAGCTCGATGCCGACGCGCTGCGCGCCGACGACACCCGCTGGTTTGCCATTCGCGTGGCCCCGCCGCCAACGGTGGTGGTGCGCAATGAAGGCGGGCCATTCCTCACGGCGGCCCTCGGCACGCTGGTCGATGAAGGTCGCCTCGCGCGCGGCACGCCGGCGGATGCACGCGCCGTGATGGTCGCCGGGGCGGACGCCGACGGCACGCGCGCCCCGGTCCTGCTCACGGCACCGTCCGATCCGCTGCGGGTCGGCGACGCCAATCGGCAGCTCGCGCGTCTCGACATTCCGTGGCGCTTCGGCGCCATCGCGCGGGGGCAGGTGCTCGCGCGTGTGCCGGCCGCCCATGCGGACACCACCACACCAGGGATGCGCGCGTTCGAGGGGACGCCGGTGCGGTTGCGCTATCCGCTCGTCTACTCGCCGGGCGGCGGCGCCGCGAACGCCAGCGCTGCGCCCGACACGCTGGCGACCGCCGGCGGTACGCCGTGGGTCGTGGCCGGCGACGGCTATGTGCTGATTGGCTCCCCCCTCGAACCCGACGCCACGGACTTGCCGCTCCGCGCGGCATTCGTGCCGTGGGTGCTCGAGTCGCTGGCGCGACGTTTGGGCGACGATGGCCGACTCATCGAGACCGTGCCGGGCGCGACCATAACCGGCGTGCGTGATGCCACCGGCCTCGAGCAGCCCGACGGCACGGTCATCCCGCTCGCCGGCGACCGACTGACCGTCCCCGCTTCGGCCGGTGTTTACTTTCTCCGTCGCCAGGCGGCTCGCATCGGAGCGCTGGTCGTGAATGCGGAGCCTCAGGAGTCGGACGTGGCAGGGATGGCGCAGGACAACGGAAACGGGGCCGGCATGCTGGCCAGCCTCGTGCGTGGCAAGGATGTGGCGGTGGTGCGCGCGGCGCCGGCATGGCGCGCCGCGATCTTCGCGCACGCTGCCGGGCAGGCCCTGCTGTTGCCGCTCGTGGCGCTGGCGCTGGTGGCCCTGCTCGCCGAAGCGTACCTCAGCGGTCGCTGAGGTCGGGCATGGGTCTCCCGCGTCTCCTCGACGCGATCGCCGCCCTGCCGGCGTTCGCTCGTACGCTGCAGGCACTCCCCGGGGCGGGGAAGTCGCTCCGACTGGGTGGCCTCGCCGGCTCGTCCGATGCCGTCCTCGTGGGCGCACTCGCCCGCGCGATGCCGCAGCAGCTCGTGGTCATCGTCACCGATCAGCTGGGTGACGCCGAGCGCTGGCTCGCCGATCTGCAGGCGCTGACCGACGACATCCCCATCGCGCTCTATCCGCCGCGCGAAGGCTTTGGCGAGGTCGAACCACACGCCGAAGTCGCCGGTGAACGCGTCGAAACGCTGGAGAAGCTCGCCCGCAGCGGCGTGCGCATTCTGCTCACCACGGCACGCGCCGTGCTCGAGAAGACCGCGCTCCCACGCGTGCTCGGCGCCGCTCGCCTCGAGATTCGCAAGGGCGACGAACGCCGCCCCGAGGAACTCGCCGCGCATCTCGAAAAGATCGGCTTCGAGCGCGTCGACATGGTCGAGGACGTCGCGCAGTTCTCGGTGCGCGGCGGCATCTTCGACATCTACTCGTTCGGCATGGCCGAACCGGTGCGCCTCGAATTCTGGGGCGACGAAATCATCGAGCTTCGGCACTTCGACCTCAACACCCAGCGGAGCACGCGTGATGCCGAGCTGGCGCTCATTCTGCCGGTCGACATTCAAAGTGATCTGGACGAGACCACGGATGAACGCGTGGCCCTGCCGGCACTCTGGCCGAGCGACACGCTGGTGGTGATGCCGGCGGGGAGCAGCGTGCTCCCCGAATTCGTCCGCACGTGGGAGGAGGCGCAGCACCATATCGATCTCGCGCGCCGCCGTGGCGAGGAGTTCGTGCATCGCGAGCGGCTGTTTGTGGCGCCGCCGGAGATGGCGAGCACGATGGCGCGCTTCGGCACCCTTCGCCTCAACCCGCCGCCGCAGAAGGCCACGAGCGCCAACAGCGCCGACGATGCGCCGGCGGGCCCCGAGCCCGACATCGCGTTCCCGACGCGTGCGCCCGAGACGATCTCGCGCGACCTGCGCGTGCTGCGCCGCCTGCAGCGCGATGGGCTACCCACGCTCATTCTCTGCGACAATAGCGGTCAGGCGGAGCGTCTCGAGGAGCTCCTCGGCGAAGATGGCCCGGTGTCGGCGTCGATCGCCATTGGCGTGCTCGGCGGTGGTTTTGTCGTGCCGAACGTGGTGCGCGTCCTCACCGACCACGAGATCTTCCGCCGTGAGCGTCGGCTGCGGCGTGCGCGCCGCTACACCACGGGAGCGAGTCTCGATACGCTGGGCGCGCTCAAGCCCGGCGACTATGTCGTGCATCTCGAGCACGGCATCGGCATCTATCGCGGTATCGAGAAGATCTTCGTTCGCGAGAGCACGATCGAAAGCGCGGTCATCGAGTACGAGGGCGGCGATCGGCTGAACGTCCCGCTCTATCGCATCGATCAGATCGAGCGCTATCGCAGCGCGAGCGATGTATCCGATGACATGCCGCCCCCGCGGCTGCACAAGCTGGGTGGCAACAAGTGGAAGGCGCAGCGCGAGAAGACGCGCATGGCCATCCTCGAGATGACGCAGGAGCTCCTCGATCTGTACGCGCGCCGCAAGATCACGACGCGCGAGCCACACGGCGCCGACGGCCCATGGCAGCGGCAGCTCGAGAGCAGCTTCCTGTTCGAGGACACGCCCGACCAACGCAAGGCCACCGAGGATGTGAAGCGCGACCTCGAGGGCGAACGGCCGATGGACCGCCTGCTGGTGGGCGACGTGGGCTACGGCAAGACCGAGATCGCCATCCGCGCCGCGTTCAAGGCGGTGCAGAGCGGGCGCCAGGTGGCCGTGCTCGTGCCGACCACTATTCTTGCCGAGCAGCATGCGCGGAGCTTCGGCGACCGCTTGGCCGACTTCCCGGTGACGATCGAGGTGATGAGCCGCTTCCAGACCGCGAAGGAGCAGACGGCGGTGGTGGAGAAGCTCAAGAAGAAGCAGATCGACATCGTGATCGGCACGCATCGCCTGCTGAGCCCCGACGTGGAGTTTGCCGACCTCGGCCTCATCGTGGTGGACGAAGAGCATCGCTTTGGCGTGAAGCACAAGGAGCGGCTCAAGCAGCTCAAGCTCTCCACCGATGTGCTCACGCTGACGGCGACGCCGATTCCGCGTACGTTGCATCAGTCGCTGGCCGGCCTGCGCGACCTCACGCTCATGCAGACACCGCCGCGCGACCGCTCGCCGGTGCTCACCTTCGTGGAGCCGTTCGACGACGCGCTCATTGAAGAGGCCATCTCGCGCGAGCTCGATCGCGGTGGGCAGGTGTTCTTCGTGCACAATCGCATCGACACGATCGAGGCGATCGCCGATCACCTGCGCCGCCTGGTGCCGAGGGCTCGCATCGCGGTGGGGCACGGGCAGATGAAGGAGCGTGAGCTCGAAAAGGTCATGCGCCAGTTCGTGGAGGCGGAGGTCGACATCCTCGTCTCCACCCTGATCGTCGAAAGCGGGCTCGACGTGCCGAACGCGAACACGATGTTCGTGAATCGCGCCGACCACTTCGGGCTGGCGCAGCTCTACCAGCTGCGCGGCCGCGTGGGGCGGTCGCATCGCCGCGCCTACTGCTTCCTGCTGGTGCCCGAGCAGGTGGACGAAGACGCCGAGCGCCGCCTGGCGGTGCTGGAGCACCATACGGAACTCGGTGCCGGTTACCGGGTCGCACTCAAGGACATGGAGTTGCGCGGCGCCGGCAATCTGCTCGGCCCGGAGCAGTCCGGGTTCGTGCATGCGGTCGGCTTCGACCTGTACCTGCGGCTGCTGGACGAAACCGTGCGCCAGCTGGCCGACGGGGGCGGGAAGAAGCCGTGGATTCCGCCCGATGTCAGCATGGACTTCCCCAGTTTTCTCCCCGACGAGTACATCGAGTCGCAGGAGGCCAAGCTGGACGTGTACCGGCGGCTCACCGCGATGCGGGAGCCGGCGGCCATCGAGGCGCTGCAGAACGAGGTCCGCGATCGGTTCGGCGCGCTCCCCGAACCGGCCAAGGCGCTCTTTGGTGGGGCCCTGCTGCGGGTGCTCGGGGCCGCCCTCGGGGTGGACGGGGTGCTTGTGCGCGCCTCTGAAGCCCGTGTTAGTTTCAGGGCTGACGCAGTTCCGCGCCTCAAGGGGCTGTCGACGGCATTCCACGATGTGCAGTTCCAGGTGGATGTCCGTCGGACGCAGCCCTTGGCGCTCAAGCTCACCCGATTGGGTGGCGCGGAGATGCTCGAGGGGCTGGTGCGCGCGCTGCGCGCCCTTGCCTCCACCTAACGGCAACCTTCTGGCGGCCGGCAGGGTCCCACCACCACCAACCACTCCGTGGCCGGAGTTCGCCTGATGAAATTTACCCGTGTGTCCGTCCTCGCCGCCGTGGCGTTTGCCGTTGCTTGCGGCGCGGCGTCCAATCCCGACGTCGCTGCAACCGCTGGCAGCCAGAAGCTCTCGGTCGACCGACTGGCGGGCATCCTGGGCAGCTCCCAGGCGCCGCTCGAGAAGGATGTGGCGCGCTCGATCGCCGAGCTCTGGATCAACTATCAGCTGGCGGCCGAGGCCGCGGCGAAGGGCGATTCGCTCAACGATCCCAAGCTGATGCGTGACGCCCTGTGGTCGAATATCGACAACATCCGCGTCAAGAAGTTCTACGAGACGGTGTCGAAGGGCTGGAGCGAGCAGGCTCCTGGCACCGACGAGGAGCGCTACAACAGTGGCGAGGCCTACGCGGCGCGTCACATCCTCGTGAAGGTCGACGAAAAGGCCACGCCGGAGCAGAAGGCGGCCGCCAAGGCCAAGGCCGAGGGGATTCTCAAGGAAGCCACGCCGGCCAACTTTGCCTCGCTTGCCGCCAAGAGCGACGAGCCGGGTGCGAAGGAGCGCGGCGGCGACCTGGGGCTCTTCGCCAAGGGCATGATGGTGCCGGCCTTCGAAAAGTGCGTGGTCGAGCTCAAGCCGGGCGAAATCTCCAAGTCCGTCTGCGAAACGAACTTCGGTTACCACATCATCTACCGCTCGCCGTACGCGGACGTGAAGGACAAGTTCGCGCCCGCCGCGAAGCAGCGGAACGTTGCCATCGCCGAGAGCACCTATCTCGCCAAGCTCGAAACGGCGAACAACGTGAAGCTCGAGAGCGGCGTGGAAGTGAAGGCCAAGGCGATCGCCAAGAACACCATCGGCTACGCCAAGGACAACGCGACCATGGCCACCTACAAGGGTGGCGAGCTGTCGGCCTCGCGGTTCGCCGAGTGGCTGAATGCGTATCCGCCTTCATCGCAGATCCGCCCGCAGCTGGTGCAGGCGCCGGACTCGATGGTGCAGAAGTTCGTCAAGCAGATCGTCCGCAACGAGCTCGTGCTCAAGCAGGCCGACAGCGCCAAGTTCGTGGCCGACTCGGGCGAACTCTCGAATCTGTTCCTGAACTACAAGAACGCCATCACGCAGACGTGGACCTCGCTCGGCGTCGAGCCGGCGAAGCTGGCGGACAGCGCCAAGGCGGGTGGCAGCAAGGAAGCGATCGCCGCCGACCGGGTCGAGAAGTTCTTCGACAAGCTCGTGAAGAACGAAGTGCCGTTCGTGGACGTGCCGTACCCGGTGGTGCGCGCGCTGCACGTGAAGTACGACTTCGCGCTCAACGAGGCCGGCCTCGATCGGGTGATCGAGAAGGCCAAGACGGTGCGGGCGTCGGCCGACAGCTCGAAGGCCGGCAAGGCGCCGGCTGGTGCACCGGGCGCCGGCGTGCCGCCGGATGGCGCGGCTCCGGCTGTGCCGCCCGCTGGCGATACGACCAAGAAGTAAGAATCCGGCCGGCCAGAAACCCTGGCCGGCGCTTCGGGTACCCTGGGGAATGATGCCTCGACTGTTCTCCCTGCTCACCGGCGCCGCGATTGTCGCGGCGCCGGTGTCGCTTTCCCGCGCGCAGGGCGCGGGCACTCAGCCGCCGGCCAAGCCGCCGGTCGCGACGGCCGTCAAGCCCGCTCGCGCGGCGCTCGATACGGCCAACCTGCTCCCGCTCGACGGCATTGCCGCCGTGGTGGGTGATCAGGTCATCCTCGTGTCGGAGGTCATGGCCGCGGTCAACACCGAGCGCGCCAGTGGCCGCGCCAAGGCCGACACGCCGAAGGAGCTCGCCAAGCTCGAGTCGGACGTGCTCAACCAGCTGGTCGACGCCGAGCTGCTCGTGCAGAAGGCCAAGGCGGAAAAGGTCGAGGTGAACGACACCGACATCCAGCTCGATGTCGACAACCTCGAAAAGCGGGCACGCGCCAGCTTCAAGACCGAAGCCGAGTTTCGCGGAGCGCTCAAGGAGAGCGGCTTCGGGACGCTCGAAGAGTGGCGCAAGATGCAGCTGGACCAGGCCCGGCGCGGCAAGCTGCAGCAGGGCATCATGTCCAAGCTGCAGCGGGATGGAAAGGTGACGGCGGTGAACGTCACCGATGCCGAAATTGCCGAGGCGTTCAACAACGTGAAGGACCGCCTGCCGCCCAAGCCGGCGCGCGTGGGCGTGCGGCAGATCGTCATCGCCACCAAGGCGAGTGACGCGGCGAAGAAGCGCGCGAAGGACAAGGCTGACTCCCTCCGCGCCGAACTCGAGAAGCACCCGGAAGATTTCGAGAACGTGGCCAAGCGCTTCTCCATGGACCCCGGCTCGGCGGAACTGGGTGGGGACCTCGGTTGGAATCGCCGCGGGCGCATGGTTGCCGAGTTCGATCGCGTGATGTTCGGGATGAACCCCGGGGTGCTGAGCCCGGTGTTCGAAACGCAGTACGGCTACCACATCGTGCGCGTCGACCGCGTGCAGCCGGCCGAAGTGAAGGCGCGGCACATTCTCATTCGCCCCACCACGGACACGTCGGATGAGACGCGCACGCGACTGCTCGCCGATTCGGTCGCGAAGGCGTGGCGGAAGGGAGGCAGCTTCGACTCGCTGAGCGTCAAGTATCACGACGAGTCGGCCGGCGAAGAGAAGACCATTCCCGAGTTCCCGCGCGACTCGCTGCCGGTGGACTACAAGAACGCGCTCGAAGGGAAGAAGCTGAACGAGATCACCGATCCGTTCCCGATTCCCGACCCCCAGTCGAACGTCCACAAGTTCGTGGTGGCGCAGGTCACCTTCCTGGACGAGGCGGGGGAGTACACGCAGGCCGAGTATCGCGATCGGATCCGCGAGCAGCTGGCGGAAGAGCGGAAGATGCGCCGGCTGATCGACTCGTTGAAGAAGCAGACCTACGTGTCCATTCGGTACACGCCCGACGCGAACACGAAATGACGGTGCGGCTCGCCCTGACGCTGGGTGACCCCCGCGGCATCGGTCCGGAGATTGTGGCGAAGGCGCTCAACGACCCCCGCGTGGGGGCGTTGGGCGCCTTTTGGCAGGTCATCGGCCCCGTGGGCACCGGTGTTCCGGTCAGTGAGCCGGTCGGCGACTGGACGGCGGCCGGGGACGCCGCCGATGCGGGACGCTTTGCCGGATTGGCGGTGGAGCGCGCCGCGCGGCTGGCGTTGGAAGGCGTGGTCGACGGCATGGTCACCGCGCCGCTCGACAAGTCCGCCCTTCACGCGGGCGGATACGACTATCCGGGGCACACCGAGATGTTGGCGGCGATCGCGGATGTGCCCACGACGATGATGCTGGCGAGCGATCGTCTGCGCGTGGTGCTGGCCACGACGCACATCGCGCTGCGCGACGTGCCCAGGGCGCTGACCTTCGATGCGCTGCACGTCGCGGCCCATGGCACGCGGGACGGACTCACACGCGATTTCGGCATCGCGAGCCCGCGTATCGCCCTCTGTGCCATGAACCCCCACGCGGGTGACCACGGGCGCTTCGGTACGGAAGACGACGATCTGCTGGCGCCCGCGGCGCGAGCACTGGGGCTCGCCGGCCCGTATCCCGCCGACACGGTGTTCGTCCGTGCCCTGCGCGGCGAATTCGATGCCGTGATCGCCCCGTATCACGACGTGGGGATGACCGCGATCAAGGTCGCCAGCTTCGGCAGCGCCGTGAATGTCACTCTGGGGTTGCCTTTCGTGCGCACGAGCCCCGATCACGGCACCGCGCTCGATATCGCGGGGAAGGGCATTGCGAACGCCGAGAGCATGATCCGGGCGATGCAGGTGGCGGTGGAGATGGTGAACCGCCGGAAGAACCCACAACCCACGACCTAAAGCCCGCAACCCGGAACCGATCAGTTCAGGGTTCCGGGCTTTTGGTCCTGGGTTGGGTGTCGGAAACGCAAACAGGCGGACGCTTGTGCGTCCGCCTGTCAGAATGGGGTGAGCTGGTTGGCTTACGAACTCGGGGCTTGGGAATTTTCGCCGCGGGTTTGCTCGTATTCGGGGCGATCGCTGTATCCGTATCCGCCGAATACTTCGCCGCCACGCATCAAGTCGTGGCCGTATCCACGCCCCAGGGGATATCCGGCCGAGGCGCGGGCCGTGTTGTTCGTCGTGCCTCGGGATTCGCTGGGCGTGCCCTGCTGCTCGTTGTGCATCGGTCCCTCCAACGTGGATGGGTGGTCCGAACGGGTGTTCAAAGACGCTACGGCGGTGGGACGGCCGGGGCAAGCTGATCCACAGGGGTGATCCGCCGCGCGTCTCGACGGGAGCATTCCATCGGGACCACGCCCGCACCATCAGGCGAGCCCTGACGGCACCGGGGCGCCGCCGGGGCCTCCCGGCGCGCCGGAATCGCGCAGGTTGTGGCCGGATCGTGACTTCCGCCAACTCGGGCCCGTTGAAACCGCCCCCCTGCCTCCGCTAGCTTTGAAGGCTATGCACATTCGTAACGTCGCCATCATCGCGCACGTCGACCACGGGAAGACGACCCTGGTCGACAAGATGCTCCGCCAGGCTGGGGCCTTCCGTGACAATCAGGTCGTCGAAGAACGCGTGATGGACTCCAATCCGCTCGAAAAGGAGCGGGGGATCACCATTCTCGCGAAGAACACGTCGATCCGGTGGAAGGACACGAAGATCAATATCGTGGACACCCCGGGGCACGCGGACTTCGGCGGCGAGGTGGAGCGCATCCTGCGCATGGTGGACGGCGTGCTGCTTGTGGTCGATGCGTTCGACGGCCCGATGCCGCAGACCCGCTTCGTGCTTCGCAAGGCGCTCGAACTGGGGCGCACCCCGATCATCGTCATCAACAAGATCGACCGGCCCGGCGCCGACCCGCTGCGCGTGCACGATGAGGTGCTCAACCTCTTCATCGAGCTCGAGGCCAGCGAAGAGCAGCTCGACAGCCCGGTCGTGTACTGCAGCGCCAAGAACGGCATCTCCACGCTCGACATGGATGTGGAGCCGGTCGATTTCACGCCGCTCTTCGACACGATCGTGAAAACCGTGCCCGCGCCGCCGAATGACAGCGACGGTCCGTTCCAGATGCTCGTGTCCACCATCGACTACTCGGCCTACCTTGGCCGTCTGGCGATCGGCCGCATCGAGCGTGGCGTGGTGCGCATGGGTGATTCGATCACGCTCGTGACCACCGATCGCAACGTGGCGCCGGTGCGCGGCCGCGTGACCAAGCTGTACGGCTACGAAGGGCTCGAGCGCGTGGAAGTCGAGTCGGCGTCGGCCGGTGAAATCGTGCAGTTGGCCGGATTCGAGGACGTCGACATCGGCAATACGCTCACGGATCCGTCGGCGCCCGAGGCGCTCGAAGGCATCAGTGTGGAAGAACCCACCATCAGCGTGGACTTCCTGGTAAACAACTCGCCGTTCGCCGGCAAGGACGGCAAGTTCGTGACGTCGCGTCAGATTCGCGAGCGCCTGTACAAGGAGCTCGAGCGGAACGTGGCGCTCAAGGTGGAAGACACCGACACGACCGATGCGTGGAGCGTCTCCGGACGTGGCGAACTGCATCTCTCCATCCTCATGGAGACGATGCGTCGCGAAGGCTTCGAGTTCCAGGTGTCGCGCCCGCGCGTGATCACGCGCACCGGCGACAACGGCGAGAAGCTCGAGCCGTTCGAGGAGCTCGCGATCGACGTGCCGGAAGACTACCTCGGCGTCGTCATCGAGAAGCTCGGCCCCCGCAAGGCGGAGATGATCGAGATGAAGAACCCGGGGCAGGGGCTCGTGCGCCTGCTGTACCGCGTCCCGGCGCGCGGTCTCTTCGGATTCCGCAGTGAGTTCCTGACCGACACGCGCGGCACCGGCATCATGCACCATCGGTTCCTCGAGTACGGGCCGTGGGCGGGTCCGCTGTCGGGACGGTCGCGCGGTGTGCTGGTGTCGATGGAGAACGGCACGATCGTCGCGTTCGCGCTGTTCAGCCTGCAGGAGCGCTCCACGCTCTTCGTCACGCCCGGTGATGCGGTGTACGAGGGGATGCTGATCGGCGAGAATTCGCGTCCGGGCGACATGGACGTGAATCCGTGCAAGGAAAAGAAGCTCACGAACATGCGCTCGAAGGGCGCGGACGAAGCGATCACGCTCGAGCCGCCCCGTCAGCTCACGCTCGAAAGCGCGCTCGAGTACATCGAGGACGACGAGTTGATCGAAGTGACCCCGACGAGCCTCCGGCTGCGCAAGCGCATGCTGTCGGCGAGCGATCGCAAGCGGGTGACGCGCGAGGTCAAGCGGGAACGGGATCGCGCCTCCGCCTGACCGACCGCGGTGGGAATGGTAGGGTTTGCGGGCGCCTCGGCTGTTCTGCCGATGGCGCCCGCATCATTTTGCGCCGTCGTGCGTAGTTTCGGGTTGCGTCCCGGCGCGGTCCTGCCGATACTCCCGGCAGTGCTGACGGGATCCGCAGGGAACCCGCTGCGGCAATCGGTGCACCGATTTCATCATCCACACTCGCAGGAGAATCGTCTCATGTTGGAGCTGTTCGGGTCGTCGTCGCTGGACGCGCTCGAAGAGAAGGGTCTGTCCTCGGCCTTCGCGCTGGCGGCCGACGATGGCGAGGATTTCGACGACGAGGGTTTTGACGACGAGGATCTCGACGAAGACGACGAGGAGGATGATGTCGACTTCGAAGATGATGATGACCTCGACGACGACCTCGATGATGACCTCGACGACGACGATGATGACGACTTCGACGACGACGAGGATGACGATGACGACGACGAAGACGACGAGGACTACGACTACGATGAACTCGACGGCTTCGGCGACGAGGACGACCCGGACGCCTGATCGGCGTCCGGCGATGGGCTGAACACCCGACGGGGCATTTCGGCGTGCCCTTGTCGGGGCCGCATGATCGGGATACATTATGCGGCTCTGGTAGATTGGCGCTCGGCGAAAGCCGACGGGCCTGGTACCGGGCCTGTAGCTCAGGTGGTTAGAGCGCACGCCTGATAAGCGTGAGGTCAGAGGTTCAACTCCTCTCAGGCCCACTGCATCATTCCTGCAGCAGGTGCAAGACATCGGCGATCCGTCAGGGTCGCCGTTTGTCGTTTCCCCCTCGCCCTTCCCGCGGAGCCTGATGTCCCACGCGCGCCCCTGGTACGTCGCCCCGCGCCGGGTGGCCGACCTGACCCTGCAGGTGGCCAGTCGGGCCGGCATCCTTGCGCACGCGAGCAGCGACGCCCCCACTGAGATGCTCGCCGAGGCCGTGGCCGCCCTTGCCGGCGAGGGGAAGCCGTCGCTGCACCTCGCCTCGGGCAACGGTGTGGTGGCAGCCGTGGCGGCCGCGCGGGGCTTTGACGTCACGGCGCTCGACCGCTACGCGCCCCACGCCGAGGCAACTGTCCGGACGCTCGAGGCCAACGCGGTGCCGGACGCGCGGCGGCGTGTGCGGCACGCGGTGCTCCCCGCCAATGAGCCCGATCCGATTCGTGATCGGTCGCAATTTCTGGTGACGATTCGCATTCCGACCGATCGGATTGGCGTGCAGCAGGCGATCGAGGAAGCGTTCCGTGTGCTCCGGCAGGGCGGGACCTGTCTGATGGCCGGCGCCAACGACGAGGGCGCGCGAACCGCCGCCAAGCATCTCGAGGCGTTCTTCGGCAACGCCACGCTGGAGGCACAGCACAGCGGGTGCCGACTGCTGCGGGCCACCCGCACCAGCGCGCAACCGGCCGGCACCTTCGGACACGCGTGGACCGACCCGCTGCGCGCCAACGAACTCGTGATCCCGATCGCGGGCGTGCCCACCGCGGTCTACACGCGTCCGGGCGTGTTCTCCTGGGAACACCTCGACGATGCGACAGCGATTCTGCTCGACATCCTGCAGGTTCCAACGGGCGCCTCCGTGCTCGACCTCGGCTGCGGAGCCGGCATTCTGGCCATCGCCGCGGCGCGCCAGAGCGAAACGGGGCGCGTGCTCGGCGTCGACGCGGACGCGGACGCGGTGCGCTGCGCGCGGCTCACGTTGCGCGAGGCCGGTATCGACACGGTGGAGATCCGGCCGAGCGATGTAGACGAGGCCGTGGGCGATGAGCGGTTCGATGTGATCGTGATGAATCCGCCCTTTCACCTCGGCAAAGCCACCGAGATGACCATTCCGCGCGCCTTCATCGACGCCGCCGATGCGCATCTCGCCCCCGGTGGGTCGCTGTATCTCGTGGCCAATCGGCAGCTCCCCTACGAGCGCCTCGTGATGGAGCGCTTCGGAGCGGTGCAGACGCTGCACGACGGGCGTCGCTTCAAGGTGCTCGGTGCCGCGCGCAGTGCCGCGCGCGGTGAGTCGCGCGGTTCACCTACCCGGGGGGCGCCGCGGGAAAGCGCGCCACGGTGATGACCGACCGGCCGCGCTGGCGCCGCTGGATCACGCTGCCCAATCTGATCACGGCGGCGGTGCTGCTCTGGGCGGCTCCGCGCTGCTGGCCGCACGTGGAAGCGCTGACCGGCGTGCGACACCGCGCGCGCGAACGCGTGGCGCACTTCCGCGTCGTTGCACGTGATGGGCGGTCGATCACCTCCGAGTCGCTTCGCGGCCGCGTGGTGCTGATCAACGTGTGGGCCACGTGGTGCCCGCCGTGTCGTGCCGAAATGCCGGCGCTCCGTCAGCTCGCGGATGCCTATGCCGCCGACAGCGTGGTGGTGTTGGGCTTCAGCGTGGACCGCGGACCGACGGCGGCCGTGGATGCCTTCCTGCGCGAGCGGAACATCACGTACCCGGTGGCGATCGTGAGCGACGAGGTCATCGCGGCGCTGGGCGGCGTGCAGGGCTATCCCACGAGCTTTCTGCTCGACAAGCAGGGCGTGATTCGTCACACGGTGATCGGCCCGGTGGGACCGGTCACGCTGCGGCCCGCGATCCGTCGACTGGTGGACGAGTAGCGCGGTTCGCGCTACTTCGACCTGACGGCGCTCGCCGCCAGCGCGATGACCTCGGCCGGTGTGAGGACGCGCCACCGGCCCAACTCGAGATCGCCGAGGGTGAGGCTGCCGAAGGCGCTGCGATGCAAGGCGGTGACGTGGTTGCCCACGGCCGCGAACATGCGGCGGACCTGGTGGTAGCGCCCCTCGTGAAGCGTCACCGCGACGCGTCGGTCGCTCAGGACCGTGAGCGCGGCGGGGAGACAGGGCGTCGACTCGCCCGAGAGGAGCAGGGTGCCACTCGCGAAGCGTGCCGTCTCGTCACCGCGGAGCGGTTCGGCGAGCGTGGCCTCGTACGTCTTGCTCACGTGCGAGCGCGGTGACGTGAGCCGGTGATTGAGCGCGCCGTCATCGGTGAGGAGCAACAGGCCGCTGGTGTCGGCATCGAGACGCCCCACGGTGGCCATGACGGGATCACGCCGGGGAAAGCGGGCCGGCAGCAGTTCGTACACGAGCGGCGGGCGATCGCTGGTGGAGCACACGTA
>JBDHVK010000030.1:0-30694 GCA_039809645.1 Gemmatimonas sp. | reverse complement strand
ACTGATCAGTTGGGAGTTCGGGGTTCTCGGTTTGGAGTGTGGGGTTTAGAAGATCGTCCTGAACCCCAGACTCAGCGTCCTCCCGGCGATCACACTGGCATTGTCCGGCGCGCCGCGCTGCACGTTGAGCAGGTTGTCGCCGGTGAAGACCATCGAGAGGTCACCTCGCAGGCGTACGGCGCTGGTCGCGCGCCAGCGGGTCACGCCGCCGTAGGTGATCCAGTAGCGTCGCATCATGGGCCCGTCGAGATCGCGCGGGAGACCATCGGCCAGCAGCGCCGCGCCGATCGCGTTGCGATCGTATCCCACCCAGTCGGACGCGCGGGTGGCCGTGCTGGTGAGCGTGAGGCGCCCGCGCGTGTAGGCCGCGCTGACGCTCAGCGTGCTGAGCGGGACATCCAGCATCCGGTCACCCGGGCGCAACTCGCCACGGTAGCCGGCGGCCGTCTTCGCCACCCGGCTGTCCACGTACGACCAGGATCCGGAGAACGTGATGGCCCAGAGGCGCGTCAGCCCCTCCAGCTCCCAGCCGCGATTGCTGATCGCGCCCACGTTCTGCAACGTGTAGCTCATTGTGCGTTGAAGCCGTCCGGTGCTGGTGGTGGTCATCGCCATCGATCCCACCGGCTGGATGAGCCCCGACGCGCGCTGGTCGAACCGCGTGAGTTGGAGGCTGGCGCGCGCGCCCATGAGCAGATCGGCTCCGAACTCGGTGCCCTGCTGCTGCTCGGCTTCGAGATCTTCGAGCGCCTCCGCTTGCGATCGCCCGACCCACGAGCTGGTTCGGAGCAGCGAGCGGGCGGGGCGAATGCCCTTGCCGAACGCCCCACGGAGCTTGAGCACCTGTGCGCCGAAATCCCGCACATAGGCGGCGCCGATCATCGGCAGCAGTGATTGCTGCACGTCCGGCGTGGCGCCCGCCGTCCGCTCGGCGCGCACTCCCGCGGAGGCGAACCAGCGGTCGCGCCACGCCAGCATGCCCTGCGCGGAGAGACCAGCGTTGTTGTACCACGCGGTGTACGGTTGCGTGGCCGCCACGCGGCTCACCACCCCAACGCCGCCGGTGCCGCCACCAAGGGCGCCCACGCCGAGCGCGTTCCCACCGAGTGCGAGGCCACCGAGCTCCGTCGCCGTCGACGCCTCGCGCGTCACCGACTGCTCCGCCGCCAACGTGAGCGTGAACAGCGTGGCGCGTGCCACATCGAAGCGCCCCACCGACCGCAGGCGCAGCGTGCTGCGATCGGCTGCGCTCTGCGCATTGGTCACCGCGGTGAGGGCCGTGTATTGCAGCGGCGCGGCGGTGGACATCGGCGAAAGGCCGCGCAACCGAAACCCGTCCACGCCCACGATCGCGGTGTGCGTCCAGTGCATGTTCGGCATGAACGCGGCACTGCCGCCCATGGTGTACTGCTGCAGATCCTGCCCCGTCGCGCTGTCGCCCATGAAGTGCGCGGTGTCCCGCGCAAGCGGGGCGCTGCGCATCGAATCGGTCATGGCCGGCCCCGCCGTGCGGCGCGACGAGGCAAGGGCCGGAAAGGCCGAGAGCGTACTGCCGGTGGCCGCGTCGAACATCGCGCCGCTCGAGGCATTGGCGCGCTGCAGCGAATAGCGCGCGGTGCCGGTCAGCACCGCCTTGCCCTTCACGAGCCGCCCATCCAGATCGGTCAGCAGCCGGCGCTCCGACGCGCCCGGCACATACGCGCCCACGGTACCGATATTGAAACCGAGCCCCAGACTGCGCGACGCACTGCCGCGACGCAGCGAGATCGCGTGATCCTGCACGAAGGCATCGCGCGGCGCGTAGGCCGTGGCCGACAGCCCGGCCGACGTGGACATTTGCACCTGAGTGCCGCCACCCGGCGTGCCATCGTGGCGGGTGAGAATGTTCACCACGCCACTGATCGCATCGGCCCCGTAGAGGGCGGCGCCCTGCGGCCCGCGAATGACCTCCACGCGCGCGACTCGCGACGGATCGAGCTGCGTCACCAGCAGCGGATTCGCCACTTCGATCCCATCGAGGTAGATCTTGGGCGCGCTCGCGCCGAAGGAACTCGCCCCGCGAATGCTGCCGTAGCGTGCCGTGACCGTGCCCGCACTGGCCGTCCAGGTCCACACGCCGGGCACCGCGAGATCCATCGCTTCACCCAGCGTGCTCACCCCGTGCTGCGCGAGTGTGGCGCCATCCACCACATCCAGCGCGAACGGGGAGCCGCGCTGCGATGCGCCGTCTGGGGAGCCCGTCACGACCACCCGATCGAGCACACTGGCGTGGCGCGTGGCGCTGACCGGCACGTCCGCCGTTGGCGCCTGGCGCGACGGCGCGAGCACCACCTGCGCCGTACCCAGCACGATGGGCCGCAGCGTGGAGCCGCTGAGCAGCGACTCCAATACCGCGCCCACGGGCACCTTCTGGAGGGTCAGGCAGACCCGACGCCCCGAAGGCAGCAGTTCGCTGCTGTACGACAGTTCGAGCTTGGCAAGCGCGGCGATCTGCTCGAGCGCGTCGCGCACCGGGGCGTCGGCGACCCGCACCGTCACGATGCGATCGAGCGGGGGGGCCCACAGACTCGCGCGGTCCGCCGCCCCTACCCGCGTGGCACACACGGGCTCCACCGGACGGCCAACGAGACGCACGGTGGCGCCCTGCACGTCGCTACCGCGCACAACAGCCGCGGGCACGACGGTCCATGCCGTCAGCATGGCCATCGCGCCCGCGAGTCGTCCGCGTCGCGTCAGCATTCCGTGCAGCATGCGCCTCGGCGCCTCACTTACGGGGTCGGCGATCCCGATCCCTGCGGCTGGAGGTAAATCGTATCGCCCTTCTGCACGGCGTCCGCACCGAGCGCAAGAGCAATCAGGTGAACGACCTGCGACGCGGAATCGCCGCGGAAGGTCGCCGTGAGCGTGCGCGCAGCGAGCGTGCTGTCGGTAACGCGCAGATCGAGCCCGTACCACCGCTGCAGGTCGGCCTGCACTTCGGTGAGCGGTGCATCGCGATAGGCCAGCTGACCGCGCGTCCACGACACATCCTCGGCGGTGACCACACCACGCTGCACGAGCACGGTGCCCTTCGACAACGTCGCACGATCGCCGGCTCGCAATTCGGTTGCCCCCGATGACTTCACGCCGACCGACACGATGCCGTGCGTCACCGCCACCGACACCCCGCTGCTCGCCGTCTTCACCGAGAACGCCGTGCCGATATCGCGAATGTCGGCGGTGGCGGTATGCACCGTGAAGGGGTGCGCGGCGTCGTGCTGCACCTCGAAGAATGCGGCCCCTTCGAGCGTCACGTCACGCGGCCCGCTCGTGTAGTTCGCCGCGACCGTGAGGCGGCTGCCCGGCGCGAGCACGACCGTCGTGCCGTCCGGAAGGCGGACGGAATCGCGCTGCCCCACGGCTGTGCGATACTCGCGCGCCGATTCCACCGGCCGCGAGCCGCGCCACTGGCTCAGCCCCACGATCGCCACCAGACCGGCCGCGACGGCAAAGCCCACCCCGCGCCAGCCTCGCCGGGGCGCCGCAGAGGGCACCGCACCCGCCGCCGGGGCGCGCCGCGGAACTCCGCCGCGTTCCACCGTGAGCACCGGGGCCTCCGTCATCCGCGCCCGCACCTTGGCCAGCGCCGCCTCCGTGTCCACCGCAACCGCCGAGCGGTGCTCCGCCCGGTCGGCGCGCGTCTTAACGAGCGCCGCCAGCGCAGCGTCTTCCGGATGTGCCGCCAGCCAGGCCTGAACCGCCGCCGACTCCGCCAGTTCGCTCTCACCCGCCACATGGCGGGCAATCGCGTCCCAACGGGCGTCAGGATCATCGGACAGGAATGGGCGGATTTCGTCGGACATGCCGGGGAAACACGGGAAAGTGACAGGACCCTACGTCGATCAGTATTCGTTCAACGGGAAGGCGGACGCCCCGCTGGATCCGGTGGACACCGGTGTAAGATACCAGCGTCCCGGGTTCACCCAATCCCGTGTTTCATTCATCGCGCCCGATTCCCTCGTGACCGACTCCGAACTTCTGGCCGGCCTTCGCCGCGGCGAGCATGCCGCGTTCGATGCGCTCTTCCGCCAGTGGTACGAGCCGGTGGTGCGCGCGGCCAATCGGATTCTGCATGAGCCGGGGGTGGCTGAGGAGTTGGCGCAGGATGTGTTTCTCGAGCTGTGGCGACGCCGCGAGACACTCCCCGACGGGTCGAGCGTGCCGGGTTACCTGCTGCAGGCCGTGCGCAATCGGGCGCTCAATCATCTTCGGCACCTGCAGGTGCAGAAAAAGTCGCAGGTCTTTGTCGAGGCGCTCAATGAGCCCGCCGAGCCCGCCGATGCGGAAGCGCATACTGGTGAACTGGAGACCGCAATTCGGGAGGCCGTCGCCGAATTGCCGCCGCGTACGCGTGAAGTGTTTGTCATGAGCCGCGAGCGCAGTCTCAAGTACAGTGAGATCGCCGAGCAGCTTGGCATTTCCGTGAAAGCGGTAGAGGCCAACATGAGCCGAGCACTTCGTCAATTGCGGGAAAAATTGTCGCCGCATTTGAAACGACACGCCGGCGACTGAGGGCTTCGCTGGCGTCATCGCGCGGTCGGGCGTAGGGTGGCGTGTTGCATTCGTGTTCCCGCCAGTGAACGCTCGACGATCCCCCGCGCGATGGGCGCGTCGGTCGTCGAGCCGAACCCCAGGGCCTCCACCCATGGCACGCCTCTCAACTCGACTTGTCGCCGTCGCGACCGTGCTCGGCGCGGCCGCATGCACCAACGATGGTCCCACCGCATCGAACGCGCTGTCGTTTGCCAGCGCCTTCAGTTCGGTGCCCGCTGGAATGGAATCGGTATCCAGCAGCTACGCGGGCGATGGACAGGAAGGCATGGCATGGGGTGGTCCGCGTCGCGGCGGCCCGGGCGGTCCGGGCATGGGTGAGATGATGGGCGGCGGTCTCGCGGCCGGCTTTGCCTTCGGCGCACCGGGCCGCGGCCCGCATGGTGGCCCGTTTGCGGCGGCGCGCATCGACTCCACGTGTACCGTCGCGAGCCCCAACATCACCTGCTCGAACACCCGCAACGGTCTCACGATCACCACGATCTACAACCTGTACACCGCTGGCGGCGTCGCGCAGACGAAGATCGACACGGCCACGACCGACAAGGTGGTGACCAGGACGACCGTCACAGGTTCCACCACGCGGGGCCGCGACAATGCATCGGTAACGGCCACGGTCAACAACAGCTCCGAGCGCACGGTGACCGGTCTTGCGAGCGGCAGCACGCTTCGCACGGTGAACGGCTGGTCGAAGGGCACCGAAACGACCAGCGGCACGAACCGCGACGGACAGAAGTTCACCGCATCGCGCACTGCGGGCGACACCACGACGGGCCTCAAGATCCCGGTGTCAACGACCGCCGAGACGTATCCGACGGCTGGCTCGGTCGTGCGCGCCATGCAGTCGACGGTGACGGTCGACGGTGCCGCCGCCGTGACCAGGTCGCGGCGCGAAGTGATCACCTACGACGGCAGCGCCACGGCCAAGTTGGTCATCACCGAAGACGGGACGACGAAGAACTGCACCATCGCGCTGCCGCGCGGTCGCCCCAGCTGCAGCTGATCGCGCCGCGCGCGCGAGGATTCAACGAATACGGACGCCGACGCGGTGGGACACGGGTCGCCCACCGCGCATCGGCTCCATCGCGTAATCGAACGAGAAGCGATCCACCGTCAGTCCAAGACCAGCGGTCACCAGGGGCTCATCCTTCTCGCGTGGCAGTCGCAGGCCATAGCGAAGCGCAATCGCGATGCCTTCGATCGGCACCCACATGAGCTCCGCACCGCCGGCCGGTCGAACGAAGCCGTCGCCTTCGACCGTCACGGCCATCTGGGCGGCGATGTCCAGCTGATCGGTGAGTGGGAAGTTGCCGCCGCCGAAGCCCACACCGACGCGCGTCGGGAGCGGGCCACGCACGCCGCCGAGGCGCGCGCCGGCCCCGAGATTCTGGACCACGACGCCGAGCGCACCGGGACCGAGCGGCTTCGTGAGCCCCAGGTCCATCGCGACCGTGCCATCGTGTGAAGCCCCCAGCCGTTCCTCGGCGTACTTCACGCTGCCGCCCATGCGCCATCCGAGCCAGGTACGGGCCATGCCGAGCGTGAACGCACTGCTCGACGCGGCCACCGATCCGCTGTCGCTCAGATGCGTCGCCCCGAATCGCACCGCGTCATCGTAGCGCGCGCTGCCCGCCGCATAGTCGAGAAACTGCACGCCCACCGCCACACTCATCACGCCGGCCGTGGTGACCGTGGCCAGAGCGCCGCTGGTTGCGAATCGGCCGTAACGCTGCATCGACACCGACGTGCCGCGAGCCTGCCCCAGCATCCCGGGATTGATGAGGAGCACGTCGGCATCGGTGCTGGCGATGCCGGCGTTCCCGAGTGCGAGAATGCGCGCACTCACGGGGAGGCGCAGCACGAGTGGCCCTTCAGCCCGTGGCTGCGCGGCGAGCGGCGTCGAAGGCGGCACGGTGCCGACGCTGACGAGGAGGGCCAGAACGGCCCGACGAGCCCAGCGGCTCTTGCGGTTCGGTGCGGACATGGATCAAATGAACCCCAACACTCCGGCGCGTGCCAGCAGGCGCACGCCAGCCGCCCCGGGGGTTCGCCGCATCCTGCCTCCCGCCCTCCCCTCCTGCATGTACGACTGGGCCCTCGGTCCGAACGCCCCCCAGACCTCGCGTCGCTGGCTGCGCGCGCTGGGCTGGTGGCTCCTGCAACGCGCCGGATGGCGCTTCGAGGGGCAGATGCCGAACATCCCCAAGTTCGTCTGCATCGTCGCGCCGCACACGTCGAACTGGGACTTCCCCATCGGACTCGCCGCGAAGTGGGCGCTCGGCTTCGACTCGCACTGGTGGGGAAAGCACACGCTCTTCGGCCCGCTCACCGGGTGGTTCATGCGCGCCAACGGCGGAATTCCCGTGGAGCGGCACGCCAAGAACAACGTGGTGGACACCACGATCGCCGCCTTCAAGAGCAGCGAGCGGTTTGCCCTCACCCTCGCTCCGGAAGGCACCCGCAAGAAGGTGAGTGAGTGGCGCACGGGGTTCTGGCACGTTGCGAAAGGCGCGGGCGTCCCGATCTGCTGCGTGGCCTTCGACTGGCCCACCAAGGTCATTCGACTGGGTCCCGCCGTCGACGCCACGGAAGACGAGCCGGCGGCGGGCATCGCGCGCATTAGGCAGCTCTTCGCCGATGTGCGCGGTTACAATCCGTCCCAGCAGACCTGACTCGCCCCCCGTAGGGATCACATGCTCCGCACCTCCCGCCGGCTGGCCGGCCTCCTGCTGGCGATCGCTCCCTCGCTGCGAGCACAGCCGGCCCCCGCGCCGCCGGGCGCCCCCCGAACCGTCACGCCGTCGCCGGTGCCCTTCCCGGTGCCGAACGCGCGGGCCATGCGCGCCGAACGGGCGCCGATCCTCGACGGCCGTGACGACGATGCCGTCTGGCGCACCGCGCCGCTGATGCAGGATTTCGTGCAGTTCGATCCGGGGGAGGACTTCGCCGCGACCTTTCGCAGCGAGGCCCGCGCGGCGTTCGACCACCGCTATCTGTACGTCTACGTGCGGGCGTACGACCCGCACCCCGACAGCATCGTGACGCTCCTCTCGCGCCGCGACGTCAAGACCGCCAGTGATCAGCTCAAGATCATCATCGATGGCTATCTCGACCGACGCAGCGGCGTGGAGCTGGCGGTGAATCCCGCCGGCGTGAAGCGCGACTACGTCATCTACAGCGACAACATCGAGGACGGCACCTGGGATGGCGTGTGGGATGTGGCCACGCACATCGACAGCCTCGGGTGGGCCGCCGAGTTTCGCGTGCCGTTCAGCCAGCTGCGCTTCAATCAGTCCGACACGCTCACGTTCGGCTTCGGCATCTGGCGTGACATTGCCCGCCGCAACGAACGCGACGCGTGGCCGCGCTATCGGCAGTCACAGCGCACGCTCATGTCGCAGATGGGGACGCTCACCGGCATCACCGACATCGGCACCCCGCGACGGCTCGAGCTGATGCCCTACAGCGTCGCGCGCAGCGTGCCCAATGCCGCCACCCGTCCGCCCGGCAATCATGGGGAACTCACCGGAGGGCTCGATCTCAAGGCGGGCCTCGGGGCGAACGTGACGATCGACGCCACCGTGCATCCGGACTTCGGACAGGTCGAAGCCGATCCGGCGGTGCTGAATCTGTCCGCCTTCGAGATTCGCTTCGACGAGCGCCGCCCGTTCTTCCAGGAAGGGGCCGGCATGTATCGCTGTCAGGGGTCGTGCGAGGGCGTGTTCTATACCCGGCGCATCGGTCGCACGCCGCAACTGCGGCGCGCCTCGTCCGATCCGCTCTTTACCGATATCTCGGCCGCCGCCAAGCTCACGGCGCGCTTTCCGAACGGACTCGCCTTCGGCGTGGTGAACGCCTCCACCGAACGCGTCGTGGGCTCGGACGGCAACACGGTGGAGCCGCAGACCAACTACCTCGTGGTCCGCGGGTTGCGCGAGTTCCGCACCGGCCGCTCCCAGCTCGGCTTTCAGATCACCGACGTGCGCCGGCAGCTCGATGCCGCCACCGATCCGTTCCTGCGTCGCTCCGCCACCACGGCGCTCGTGCAGGGATTCCACCGTTTCGCGCAGAATCGCTGGGAGCTCGTCAGCTACGGCGCCCTCAACGATGTGCGCGGGTCCACCAAGGCCATCGCGCTCACGCAGCTCAACAGCGTGCACTTCTACCAGCGCCCCGACCATGAGGAGCGCTTTGATTCCACGCGCACCGCACTCGGCGGACACTCGGCGTCCATGACGCTGCGCCAGATCGGCGGGCGGGTGCGTTACGAAGGCTACCTGCGCTACGCCGGCGCCGGCCTCGAGATCAACGACCTGGGGTTCGTGAACCTCGTGAACGACATGCAGATCAAGCAATCCGTCGATCTGCGTCCGGTGCGACCGTCACGGTATCTCCGCTCGGCGTTCTCCCAGGTGGCGACCGAGACGCACTGGACCACCGGCGGCCTGCTGGCCGCGCAGTCGTTCAGCCTGCACACCAGTGGCACGTTGCACAACAACTGGGGGGGCGCCCTCACCACCTCGGTGAGCGACTACGGCGGCACGCACTGTGTGAGCTGCGCGCGCGGCGGGCCCGCGCTGCGACAGAGCGCCAAGTACACCTTCCGCGTGGATCTGAGCGGAGATCCGCGTCCGTCGCTGGTGCCAAAGGCCGCGTGGCGATTCGGCACGAGCGATGTGGGCCGCTCCTGGTACCGCGGCGGCGATGCCGCCCTCGACGCCCGCGTGGCCAGCCGGCTCTCCGGATCGATGGGGGTGACGTGGGATGAAGTCACGAACGATCAGCAGTGGGTCGGCAACTACGGCCAGCTGCTGAGTGACACGACCCACTTCACCTTCGCGCGGCTGCATCAGCACATCCTGAGCATCACGATGCGCGCCAACTGGACGGCCACCCCCACGTTGTCCTTCCAGTTCTATGGCCAGCCCTTCGTCACGACCGGGGAGTACAGCAACTGGCGCGAACTGGCCTCAGCCCGCGCGGACGGGTACGCCGATCGCTTCCGCCCCTACGGCAGCACGGCGCCGGCCGGGTTCAACGTGAAGCAGTTCAACTCCAACGCCGTCGTGCGCTGGGAGTATCGACCGGCGAGCACGCTCTTTCTCGTCTGGCAGCAGGGGCGCGCGGGCGATCCGACCGGCCGGAACACCTTCGTACCGGCGCGAGATGTGCGCGATCTCTTCGGCACGCGTCCACTCAATACCGTGCTGCTCAAGCTGAGCTACTGGCTCAACCCCTAAACGCGACGTGCGCGGCGGCCCAGCGCCGTACTCGACAGCACGCGTTGGAGCGCTGCCCAGTCCACCGGTTTGGTCAGGTGCGCGTCGAAACCCGCCTCGAGCGCGCGGGCGCGATCGGCCGGCTGCCCCCACCCCGTCTGCGCCACCAGCACCATGCCGGCCAGGGCCGCATCCTGGCGCAGGCGCTGCGCGAGGTCATAGCCGTTCATGCCCGGCAGCCCGATGTCGAGCAGCGCCACGTCGGGCTCGAACACATGAACGACATCGAGTGCCGCGTACGCATCGTGCACCACGCACACGACGTGATGCTTGAGCTCGAGCATCGTGGCCTGGCTCGTCGCGGCATCGACGTTGTCGTCCACGATGAGGATGCGGAGCGTCGTTTCGTCGGTCTGCACGCGCATGCCGGCGTGGATCCGGGCAATCGGTTCCACCGCCGCCGGCACATGGAGCGGCAGCCACATTTCGATAGTGGTGCCCGTACCGAGGCCGTCGCTGCGCGCGCGCACCTCGCCTTCGTGCATCTGCACGATGCGCCGCACCAGCGCGAGCCCGATCCCGAGCCCGCCCACCGCATCCGCCGGTGTGGCGCGCGTGAACATCTCGAAGATGTCGTCGAGTCGCTCGCGCGGCACGCCGGCCCCGTTGTCGCGCACCGTGATCATGATGCGCCCATCTTCCCGCGCCACGGTGAGTTCGATGCGACCGCCGGCCGGCGTATAGCGCGCGGCGTTGTTGAGCACGTTGGACAGCGCCTGTGCCAGTCGCGCGGCGTCGGCATTCACCTGCAGCGTCGTGAACGGCAGCGAAAGCTGCAGATCGTGTCGTGACGCCTCGAGCAGCGGCCGGCTGGTCTCCACTGCCGCGTGCACGACGCGCGCGATATCGATCACCTCGCGATGCAAGGCGATTTCGCCACGCGTGATGCGATTGACGTCGAGCAGGTCGTCCACGAGCCGCACCATCTGGGTGACCTGGCGATCGATGATCGCCGCGGCGCGCAGCAGACGGGGATCGTCGCGCTCGAGCAGGCGCAGGACTTCGGCGGCGCTGCGGATCGGTGCGAGCGGATTGCGCAGCTCATGGGCAAGTGTCGCGAGGAACTCGTCCTTGCGCCGATTGGCCTGATGCAACGCGTCTTCGGCCGTCTTGCGGGCGGTGATGTCCTGCGACATCCCGGAGAGCGCCAACGGGGTGCCGTCGGCGTCGCGCGTCACCGTGCCCCGCTCGTACAGCCAGCGCACCTTGCCGTCCGGCTCCACGATGCGGAACTCGCTCTCGTAGGCACTCGTGGGGTCGGCGAGCGCACGCCGGATCCGGTGATCGAAGCTCTCGCGATCGTCGGGGTGCACCCGCGCCCGGACGTCGGCAAGTCGCACGGGGGTGTCCGGCCCGGTGGGCGGCAGTCCCTCGCTGATGCTGTGGAGCCGATGCACCTCATCGCGGACGATATCCCACGAGAATCCGATCAGATACGCGGCCTCCATGCTGAGTCGGAGCCGCTCCTCGCTGCGCCGCAGCGCCGCGATGAGTTCCTCGCGATGCTGCTCCGCCTGGCGCTGGGCGGTGATCTCCTCGACCAGCACGCCGATGGCGTCGACCTCGCCGGTGGCGCCGAAGATGGGAAACCAGTGCTGGCGCCACGTGCGCACCACACCTGGCATCGCCGGCGTTTCGCCGCGGAATTCGCGCGCGGGTACCGCGCGCTTCGTTCGCAGGATCTCGTCGGCGATCCGGCGCGCCTCGGGTGCGACCCATGGCAGCACCTCGCCCACGGTCCGACCCAGGTGCGCCGCCACCGGCCGCCCGTTGATCTCGGCCAGGGTGGCATTCACGCGCCAGAACCGCAGGTCCCGATCGATCAGGGCGAAGCCCAATGGCGCCTGCGCCAGCAACGCCTCGAGAACGGCGTGATGGTCGGCCGGGAGCGGCGCGAAGGAGGGGGTGGCGGACTCGGGCAACGACATGCTTCAACGCTGGGGATTTCTGGCCCCACCGCAATGCCGCCGCGGGGCGGCACCCCAAAAATCGGGACTCGCCAAAACGCGACGCAGGCGTCACATTTTGAGAGTCCCACCACTTCCGGTCGTCTGCCCCCGGGCGGATGTTTCCCCGGTCCCCCCACGGAGAGAGCTCCAATGCGTGTCACGACGGTCGGCGTGGTTGGCGCCGGCGCCATGGGCAGCGGCATCGCCGCCCTCGCGGCCTCGGCGGGCTGCCGGGTCGTCCTGCTCGATATCCCCGGCGACTCGGATCCCAAGTCGCCCGCTCGCAGCGCACCGGCCGGGAACGGCCTGCAGAAGGCGCTCAAGAGCAAACCGGCCTCATTCATGGAGGCCGCCGCCGCCGCACGCGTGCGCACCGGCAACACCGAGGATCATCTCCAGCTCCTCGCCGAGTGCGATTGGATCTGCGAAGCGATCATCGAACAGCCGGAGCCCAAGCAGCAGCTCTTCGCGCGCATCGAGGCGCTGATGAAGCCCACCGCCATCGTTTCCTCGAACACGTCGGGTATCCCGATGGCGCTGCTGCTCAAGGATCGCGGCGAGAAGTTCCGTCGCCGCTTCCTCGGGACACACTTCTTCAATCCGCCCCGGTACATGCACCTCCTCGAAATCATCCCGACGCCGGAGACGGATCCGGCGGTGATCGGGACGATGCGCGAGTTCGCCGAGCGGACCCTCGGCAAGGGGATCGTGATCGCGAAGGACGTGCCCGGATTCATCGCGAATCGCCTCGGCGTGTACGGCATGGTCGCCACGATGCGTCGCATGGAGCAGCACGGCCTCACGATCGACGAGGTGGACGGCCTCACGGGCTCGCTCATCGGGCGCGCCCGCACGGCGACGTTCCGCACCGGCGACCTCTCCGGACTCGACGTCCTGGCGCATGTCACCAAGGGGATCGGCGCGGCAACGGGCGAAGACTTCGCGCTCCCCACGTGGGTGCACGAGTCACTCGTGGCACAGGGCAAGCTGGGCGACAAGACCGGCGGTGGCTTCTACAGCAAGACCAAGACGGGCACCCTCACCTTCGACTGGAAGTCGAAGTCGTACGTGCCGCAGCAGCGCCTCGAAGGCGGCGATATCGGTGCGGCGATCCGCACGCCGATTGCACAACGGCTGCCCGCGGCACGGGCGGTTCCGGGCGCGCAGGGCGCGTTCCTGCGCGATCACCTCACCGACGCCGCGCATTACACGCTGACGCTCGCCGGTGAGCTGGCCTATGACATCGTGGCCATCGATCGTGCGATGGAGTGGGGCTACGGTTGGGAAGCGGGCCCGTTTCAGATCATGGACGCGCTCGGCCTCGACTGGCTGCGTGAGCAGTTCCGCCTGCAGGGCAAGCCCATTCCGCCGCTGCTCGATCAGGCACGCGGCAGTTTCTACAGGAACGGCGAGTACCTCACCTTTGAAGGCACCTACGAGCCCGTCCCTGGCATCCCCGGTCGCCTGTCGCTCGTGGGGCTGGCGCAGGCCGGGCGCGTGCTCGAGGACAATGGTCTCTCGCGCCTCATTGACCTGGGTGACGGCGTGGCCTGCTTCGAGTTCCGCTCGAAGATGAACAGCCTGGGAAGCGGCGTGCTGGAAGGATTGGGCAAGGCCATCGCCAAGGTGCAGAAGCTCGGCTTCAACGGCCTCGTGATCGGCAACGAAGATCCGCGCGCGTTCAGCGTGGGAGCGGATCTGTCGCTCGTGTCGTTCGCGATTGCCGCCGGTGCGTGGGATGACATCGCCGAGAGCATCAAGGCGTTCCAGGACAGCGTGATGTCCATCCGCCGCGCACCGTTCCCGGTGGTGGTGGCACCGGCGGGCATGACGCTCGGCGGCGGCTGCGAGTTCACGCTGCATGCCGACGCGGTGCAGGCGCATGCCGAGAGCTACATCGGTCTCGTCGAAGCGGGGGTGGGACTGCTCCCCGGTGGCGGCGGTACCAAGGAATTGCTGGTGCGCTTCACCGGCGAGCTTCAGCACTACGAGGAGGTCGACTACTTCGCGGCGGTGAAGCGCGCATTCAAGCTGATCGCGTTCGCCACCACCAGCACCTCGGCCTTCGAAGCGCGGGCGAACGGATTCCTGCGTGACCGCGACCGCATCAGCATGAACCGTGACCATCACCTGAGCGACGCCAAGCAGCGTGTGCTCGACCTGGCGCCGGGTTATCTACCGCCGATCGAAAAGACGGTGCGCGCACTCGGTCGCGAGGGGCTCGGCAATCTCGAGTACGCGTTGTGGGCGGCCAGGGAAGCGGGTCAGGCCAGCGCGCACGACTGCCGCGTGGGGCGTGCGGTGGCGTACGTGCTCTGCGGCGGCGACGGAACGCCGCGCGACGTGACCGAGCAGGATCTGCTGGACCTCGAGCGCGAGCAGTTCCTCAGCCTCCTCGGCACGAAGGAGACGCAGGAGCGCATCGCCTACACCCTCAAGACCGGCAAGCCGCTGCGCAACTGAGCGCGCGAGGAGATAGCAGATGACTGAAGTCGTACTCGTCAGCGCCGCCCGCAGCGCCGTCGCCCGTGGCAAGGCCGATGGTGGACTGGCTGGTGTGCATCCGGTGGATCTGTCGTCGGCCGTCATGAAGGCGGCGATCGATCGTGCCGGTATCGATCCGGCGATCATCGAAGACGTGCAGTGGGGCTGCGCGATGCCCGAGGCGTCGCAGGGGCTCAACCACGCACGCCTTGCGTGGCTGCGCGGGGGGTTCCCGGTGGAGACGTCGGCGGCCACGATCAATCGCTTCTGCTCGTCGGGACTGCAGAGCATTGCCTACGCGGCGCAGGCGATCATCGCCGGTCAGGGTGACGCGGTGATGGCCGGCGGCATCGAGATGATGTCGCAGGTCCCCATGAGCGGCTACAACGCGCGTCTCTCGCCGGAGATCACCGAGAGCTACATCGGCATGGGCTTCACCGCTGAGCGCGTTGCGAAGCGCTGGGAGGTCTCCCGCGAGCAGCAGGACGCGTTCGCGCTTGCAAGCCAGGAGAAGGCGGCGGCGGCCATTGCCTCGGGCGTCTTCAAGCCGGAGATCGTCCCCATCCAGACGAAGCGCTATGCGTGGAAGGGCGCCGAGAAGACCGTCACGGATGTCGTGTTCGACACCGACGAATGCCCTCGCGCCACGACGGCCGAGGCGCTCGCCAAGCTGCGCCCCGCGTTCATGCCCACGGGGTCGGTGACCGCCGGCAATGCGAGCCCGTACTCCGATGGTGCCGCCGCCGTGCTGGTCATGAGCGCCGCGAAGGCGAAGGAGCTGGGGCTCACGCCCCTCGCGCGCTTCGTGAGCTTCGGCGTCGCCGGCGTGGCCCCCGACATCATGGGCGTCGGCCCGATCAAGGCGGTACCGAAGGCGCTCAAGCGCGCCGGTCTGTCGCTCTCGGATCTCAAGCTGATCGAGTTCAACGAGGCCTTTGCGGCGCAGGCGCTGGCCGTGATCAAGGAACTCGACCTGCCCACCGACATCATCAACGTCAACGGCGGCGCCATCGCCCTCGGCCACCCCCTCGGCGCCACCGGCGCCAAGCTCACCACGCAGCTGGTGCACGAACTGCGGCGGCGAGGGGGGGGATATGGGATGGTGACGATGTGTATCGGCGGAGGGATGGGAGCGGCGGGGGTTTTTGAGGTGTACGCGTAGCGAGGGGATTGAATACTGCGGAAGCTGGACGGCGGAAGCTGTGACGGCGGCAAGGTAGACGGCGGGTACGACGGCGACTGCGAAACCGAAGTCGCCGCCGTACCCGCCGTCCATTTTGCCATGGTTCAGGCTTCCGCTGTCCAGCTGCCGCAGTCGGGCCGTTCACCCCGCAAGCGCCGAGTCTCCCAACGCCCGTACCACCTCTCCCAGTCTCCCGAATCTCTCATCGGTCGTCAGCCCTCGGACAAACCGCGCATAAATCTGCTGCGCAATGACGGCGACCTTGAACCGCCCAAACGCCACGTAGAAGCCCACGTCTCGAATCTCAACGTCTCGAGCCGCCGCATACGCCGCCACGAACTCCGCGCGCGTGTATGCCCCCGGCAGCGCCGTGACACCCAGTCCGAGTGAACGGAAGATCGGTGCGTCTCCCGCCTCGACCCAATAGGCAAGCGCGGTGCCCAGGTCCATGAGCGGGTCACCGATCGTGGCCATCTCCCAGTCGAGGATCGCGCGCACGCGTGACGCGTCCGGCTCGAGCACAAGGTTGTCGAGCTTGAAATCGTTGTGCACGAGCGACACGCCGCTCTCCGGCGGACGGTTCTCGGCGAGCCACGCGGCCACGGCGTCCATGCTCGGCACGCTCTCGGTGCGCGACGCGTGCCACCGTTTCGTCCATCCGTCGATCTGACGCTGCACATAGCCGTCCGGGCGCCCGAGCGACTCGAGCGGCGTACCGGCGATGCGCACGGCGTGCAACTGGGCCAGCGTCTCGGCACAGGTGCGCGAGAGCGCGCCGAGGTGCGACGTCGCCCGCGGCGAGTCGGCCAGCGTGGGTGGCAAACTGCCACGCAGGATCAACCCGTCGACATGCTCCATCACGTAGAACGGTGCGCCGATCACGCTCGCGTCAGTGCACACCGCCACCGGCCGCGGCACGGGCACACCCAGCGGATGCAACGCGGCCAGTATGCCATGCTCACGCGGCATGTCGTGCGCCACGCCACCCGGCGCTCCGAGTGGTGGGCGGCGCAGGACGAACCGCTGTTCGCCCTGCGCATGATGCACGATGACGAGGTAGGTCAGATTCGAGAAGCCGGCGGGAAACTGCCGCAGGGTGAGAACCGCGCCCGCGGGCACGGCGCGCGGCGCGGCACGGTTCAACCACGCGCGGAGCGCCTCGGCGTCGATCTCTTCGCCGGCACGGATCGCCACCGCATCATGCACCGGCGTGGGCCGCGCCCGCCCGCTCACGAACGAGCGCCGACGTAGGGTTTGAGGGCGCGCCGTGCAATGACCGTCTTGTGCACTTCGTCCGCCCCGTCGTAGATGCGCGCCGCCCGTTCATGTCGGTACCACCACGCCAGCGGCGTATCGTCGGTCATGCCCAACGCGCCGTGCACTTGAATGGCGCGATCGAGCACCTGCTGCAGCGTATTGGCGACGAACACCTTGATGTACGCCACTTCCTCGCGCGCCGCCTCCTGCCCCGCCTGCGCCATGCGGGTGGCGGCATCGAGTACCATGAGACGCGCGGCGTGAATGGCGATGCGCGACTCGGCGATCCACATCTGGACCTGCTGTCGGTTGGCGAGCACATCGCCCGGCGCCAGCTCACGCGTCGCGGCGTAGCGACACATCAGGTCGAACGCGCGCTCGCACACGCCGATCCAGCGCATGCAGTGGTGAATCCGCCCCGGTCCCAGTCGCTCCTGCGCGAGCGCGAACCCCCTGCCCGGCTGGCCAAGCACGTTGGCCAGCGGCACGCGCACCGCGTCGAAGCGCACCTCGGCGTGGCTGGCCCATCCTCCGCCCGCCTCGCCCATGACGGAGATGTTGCGCACGAGTCTGAATCCCGGAGTATCCAGCGGGACGATGATCTGACTGGCGCGCGCATGCGGCAGCGTCGCCTCCGGATCCGTCACCGCCATGACGATGGTGAACGTCGCACCGTCGGCTGAACTCGTGAACCACTTGTGCCCGGTGATGACCCACTCATCGCCTTCATGCACCGCGCGCGTGGACATCCACACCGGATTCGAGCCGGCGTGTTCAGGCTCGGTCATGGCGAAGCAGCTGCGAATCTCGCCCCGCGCGAGCGGCTCGAGAAACTGCCGCCGCTGTGCATCCGTGCCGAACTGCAGCAGCAACTCCATGTTGCCGACATCGGGCGCCTGGCAGTTGCAGATGTAGTGACCGAACGGCGTCCATCCGAGCACCTCGCTCAGGCGCGCGTAGGCGTCGAGCGTCAGGCCCACACCCCCGTACGACTCCGGAAGGAAGGGCGCCCAGAGGCCGAGCACTTTCGCGCGCGTCCGCAGCTGCTCCAGGCGCGGCGTGATGTCGGCCCACGATCCATGCAGCAGCGCGGCCTCATGCGGGATGACCTCGTCGAGCACGAAGCGGCGCGCCGTCTCGAGCATCGCCGCGATTTCCTCCGCACTCAACACTCCCGCAGCGTGGCTCATGACAGATACCCGCCCTCGGCCATGTACACGCCGCCCGTGCAGTACGCCGACGCATCGGACGCGAGGAAGAGCGCGAGCCCGGCAATGTCCTCCGGCTCCCCGATCCGCTGGATCGGCTGCTGACCGAGGAGCTGCGTCGCGATCTGTTCATCCTGCCAGAGCGCCTGCGAGAACCTGGTGCGAATGAGCCCCGGGCAGATCACGTTCGCACGAATGCCGTCGGCGCCCCACTCCTGCGCCATCACCTTGGTCAGCGAGATGAGCGCGGCCTTGCTCACGCTGTAGAGCCCAAGCCCGGGCTCGGGTGACACGCCGCCGATGCTCGAGATGTTCACGATGGCGCCGCCGCCGCGCGCCGCCATGACGGAATGCGCGGTGCGACAGAGTTCGAGCGGCCCCTTCACGTTCACCGCCATGATCTTGTCGAACAGCTCGTCCGACGCCTGCTGCAGCGGTCCGAACACCGGATTCGTGGCCGCGTTGTTGACGATGATGTCGATCCCATCGAAGTGTTCCACCGCGCGCGCCGCCAACTCATGCGCATCGGCCGACTTCCCCATGTTCGACACCACCCCCACCACCTCCGCGCCCTTCGCCCGGAGTTCGTGCACGGCGGCGTCCACATGCTCTGCCTTCCGCGAGGACACCACGAGTCGCGCCCCCGCATCGGCGAGCGACGAAGCAATCGCCAGTCCGATGCCGCGCGTCGCCCCCGTGACGATCGCCACCCGCCCGTCGAGTCGGAACTTCTGCAGCATCGGAAATCCCCCCGCAGTACAAAGACCGCCGTTCGAATACCGCCGTTCGAATACCGCCGTTCGAATACCGCGACACGAATACCGCTACACGCCTACCGCCTATCCAAGCGCACCACCCGTCC
Source organism: Gemmatimonas sp. (assembly GCA_039809645.1). Classification (GTDB taxonomy): domain Bacteria; phylum Gemmatimonadota; class Gemmatimonadetes; order Gemmatimonadales; family Gemmatimonadaceae; genus Gemmatimonas. The sequence goes on along the minus strand of JBDHVK010000030.1, from coordinate 11,882 downwards.
AAGTTGTGGCGCCACGATCCGCCCCTTCATCCCCTCGAGATGCCGCAACACCAGATCCACTGTCCGCGGCGCGGAGGAAGGGTTCGCCGCCACCGCCGCACACGACGCCGCCGCCTCCGGGATCGCATACCCGTCGCCGCCGCGGCACGCCGGATACGTCACGAACGTGATCCGCAGCGTGTCCGTCGGCGCAATCACGCGGCCATCGTCGCGCGTCAGCGCGCCCACGATGCGTGACCCACTCGGCCGCGTCCCGTCGATCTGAAAGCGAACCCCACTCACCTGGGGGTACGGCCCGTCGCCCAGTCCGCCCCGCCGCACACCGGTCTCCAGAACCTCGCGCAGCCGCGCGCCCGTGAGCGGAAAGGTCACCGCGCGCGTCTCGTCGGCGAAGAGAAAGATCCCTTCGATCATGTGCCGCGTGACCGGCCCGGCCGCGATCACGTCGTCGAAGCGCAGTGCCCCGGAGTTGATGAGCGCCACATCCGCCCCGGTGCCGATCCGCATGCCGTCGACCACGAGGTCACCAAAGCGCGACTCGCCCTTGCGCGAGATCGAATCGAGCGCATTGATGGGCTCCGGGGCCACGCCGAGCACCCGGTCCGGGCCGATGCGCTGCTCCAGCGTGTCGCGCCACCGCGCCACCACCGCGCGCGTCGCCGCCTGCTGCGGCAGCCGGCGATCGATCGGGATGATCTCGTCGCGCGAGACCCACCCATTGGCGCCACGCGTAAACGTCACCAGGACCGCCGTGCGCGCGTTCGACATCGCCTTCACCACCACGCGCCCATTCACGGTCACCCGCTTGCCATCATGCTCGTGGCCGCCCAGGATGGCTTGCACCCGAGGTTCGGTTTCGAGCGTGCGGGTGTCCTCGAAGACGTAGCGATGGGTAAGGCCCACCACGAGGTCGCTCCCCTGCAAGGCGAGCGTGTCCACGAGCCGGCTGGTGGCGCTGTCGGCATTGCGACAGGCCACGTAGCTCGGATAGTCGCGCACCACCGTCGTGCCGAAGAGCCCCACCTTCACGCCGTTCACGCGCACCGTGTCCCAACCGCGAACACCGGGAAACGCCGCGCCATTCGCCTCACCGCAGTTGCCGGACAACCACCGGAAGCGCGACTCGGCCAGACGCGACCCCAGCGCGGCGCGCGGGATATCGAACTCGTGGTTCCCTAGCGTCGCGTAGTCGAGGCGTGCGGCGTTGAAGGCATCCACCATCTGCGCGCCCAGATACCACTTGCCCAGGACACTAGGCGAGAGCACATCGCCGGCGAGCACGAACAGCACCCGACCGCCGGTGACCCGCTCCAGCGAGTCGCGCAGCCCGGCAACGCGCGCCAGTCCACCACTGCCGTCGCGCAGTGTGTCGATCACGTACACATCGTTCACGAGGAGCAGGCGCACCGTCGGCACATTGCCTGGCGCGGCCCCCTTCGCGGGCGCCACGGGACCGCGATGGCAGGCCAACCCCAGCAGTGCCGCCATCCCCATCAGCGCGACCCGCGTCGGCCGCCTTTGCATCGTGTTCACCCGAGTGTCCGCTGCAGAAAGTCCAGCGTGCGACTCCACGCCAAGTGTGCGGCGTCCGCATCGTACACGACCGGTCGCGAATCGTTGAAGAATGCGTGGCCCGCGTCGTAGAAGTGTCCCTCGGCCGGTACACCGCGGGCGGCGATGTCAGCCAGCAGCCCCTCGGCTCGCTCCAGCGGGATGCTCTTGTCGGTGCGGCCAAAATGCGCCAGCACCGGTGCTCGCAGCGCCGACAGATCCACCGGGACCCGCGGATTGAAGACGCCGTAGAAATCCACCACCGCGTCGATCACATCGGGGTGCGCCGTGGCCGCGTAGAGCGCCAACTGCCCGCCGAGGCAGAAGCCCAGCGCGCCCACCCGCTTCGGCGTGACCGCGGAGTGCGCACGCAGAAACTCCGCGCCGCCGCGCAACGCCTGCGCCGTGAAGGGCATGTCGAGCGCCATCATGAGCCGTTGTGCCTCGTCCGGCGATCCGGCCGACGCACCACGGTAGAGATCCGGCGCCAGCACCACGTAGCCCGCCTCGGCGAACCGATCGGCGACGTGCTTGATGTGATCGACCAGCCCCCACCACTCCTGCAGCACGAGCAGGCCGGGCCCGTGCCCCGACGGCGGCAGCGACAGATAGCCCTCGGCCGTCCCACCGTTCGCCGCAAACGACACGAGCGTTCCGCGCATCAGGCCACCGACGCCGGATCGATGCCGCGAATGGCGAAGACGCGCGCCACCGCCTGGCCGATCTTGTTGTTCGGGGTACTCGCGCCCGCCGTGATCCCGATGAGCACGGGCCCCGCCGTGGGTAGCCACGGCTGCATCGTGTCCTCGTGATGATGCTTGTCGATACGACGGAATCGCACGCCGTTCCCCTCGACATCGATCTCGTCGGGATCGGCGATGTGATACGTCGGGACGTGCTCGGCGCACAACGCCGCCAGCGAGATCGTGTTGCTCGAGTTGTAGCCACCCACCACGACCATCAGGTCGAGCGGCTCACGCAGCAGCTCCTGCACCGCGTCCTGGCGATCCTGCGTCGCGCTGCAGATCGTGTCGAAGGTGCGGAAATGCTCCGCCTTGTGCGCCTCCCCGTGCGCCCGCGCCATCGCCTCGCCCACGGCCGCGCCGATGGCGAGGGATTCGCGCGCGAGCATCGTCGTCTGGTTGGCCACGCCGATGCGGTTGAGATGCAGCGCCGGATCGAACCCGTCCGAGGCCGCCACCGCGAACTTGTCGAGGAACGCCTCGCGCGAGAGCGCCGGCCGCGCCGGCGTCTTGCCCGCCCGCGCCTCGATGTAGTCGATCACGAGCTCGGCTTCGCTCATGTCGCGCACCACGAGATAGTGCCCCTTCGCGTACTTCTCCACCTGCGACGCGGTGGCGCGCGTCTCCTCGTGGTAGTACTTGCCGTGGATGAGCGACGTGAACCCATCCCGCGCGTACACCTCGACGCGCTTCCACACATTGAGCACCGAACCGCAGGTCGTGTCCACGATCACACAGCCGAGTTCACGCAGCGTCTGAAAATCCTGGATCGTCACGCCGAACGCTGGCAGGATCACCACGTCGTCCTTCGCCACCGGGCTGTAGTCGAAGCCCTTGCCGCTCGCCGACAGGAACACCACTCCCATCTCGCGCAGCTTGGCGTTTACGTGCGGATTGTGGATGATCTCGCCGGCCAGGAAGATGCGCTTCTCCGGGAACTTGAGGCGCGTCTGGTAGGCGTAGTCCACCGCCCGCTCCACGCCGTAGCAGAAGCCGAATTCGCGCGCGAGCCGGATGGTCGTTTCGCCGGCCGTCAGCGTGTAATCCCGCGCGCGCAGCAGGTCGACGAGATGGCCGGTGTAGTCGGCCGCGAGAATGTCCTGCACCTCGGCCTTGAGGCCGAATCCCTTGCGGACGTAGGTGTCCCCGGCGGTCGCCGCAGGGGTGGGGGCGGAAAGTTCGGACATCCCGGAAATCTAGCCGATTCCGGGGCCGCCCTGGGTGCTGTCGGTGGCCGCCGGGGCGATCAGATACGGGCCCAGTTTCTCCCGAACCACGCGCGGGAGCGGTCGCTTGGTGAAGTCCTCCACCGTGACGCACACAATGACCAGCGCCGTCCGCGCGACCACCCGCCCGTCGGGGAGCAGCAACTCGCACGACAGCGTGAGCGAGGTGTCGCCCAACCGCGACACCCACACATCGACGGTCAGCAGATCATCGATGCGCGCCGGAGCCAGGTATTCGATCGCCAGATGCCGGCGCGGCATCCACACCGGCGCCGGGTCGAACAGGGTGCTGAATGGCATGCCGGCGTCGCGCAGCAGCTCCTGCTCCGCCATCTCGATGAAGCGGGTGACCGCACTGAATCGCATGATGCCCACCAGATCGACATCCGCCCAGCGGATGCGTTCGGTGAAGCGAAACGGGGTGGGCGTCATACGTGACCGGGGTGTGACAACGCGTCGGGGTTTCCCGCTGGCCGGCCGCGGGATTTGGTGCCATGCTCAAAGTATGTATCGGACCATTCTTGTGCCGTTCGACGGCTCGGCGTTGAGCGCCACCGCCGTGCCGCTGGCCATCGAGCTGGCGCGCCGAACCACCGCCACGGTGCACCTGGCGATGGTACACGACCCTTCCGCCTACATCCCCTTCGTCGCGGGCGAGGTGGCGGTTCCCATTTTTGACGCCGAACTGGAGCGTGAGCATCGGCAGGCCGACGCCCGGAAACTGGAGGACGCCGTCGCCATTCTGCGGACCGCCGGCATCCCCACCGTCGGGAAGATGCTGGAGGGGAGCATCGCGGAGACGCTCGAGCGCTACGTCGAGGAGATCGATGCCGATCTGACCGTGATGACCACCCATGGTCGCGGCGGCTTTCAGCGGCTCCGACTGGGCAGCGTCGCCACCTCCTTCCTCAACCGGATCACCCATCCGGTGCTCCTGCTGCGCGCCGAGCACGACGAGGTGGTCCCGATCTTTCCGACCGGGCCCATCGTCTGTGCGCTCGACGGCTCTCCGTTTGCGGAGGCCATGCTGCCGCACGCCCGCGCCTTTGCCGAGGCGACCGGGCTGCCGATGCATCTGGTCGGCGTCACCGTGCCCCACGCGGTGCCGATGGCACCCTTTGGCGCCGAAACGCTGCTGATCGACGACACCGCGCTCAAGGCCGAGATGGATGGACGCCGCGAGTATCTCGCGCGCATGGCTGCCGCGTCGCTGCCAGGAACCACCTTCCTCGCGCTCGAAGACATGAGCGTGATGAGTGCACTCCTCTCAGAGGTTACGCGCCTCAACGCGGGCGCCGTGGCCATCGCCACGCATGGCCGAAGCGGCTTCTCCCGCTTTATGCTCGGCAGCACGACGGATGAACTGATCCGGCACACCACCGTGCCGGTGCTCGCCTATCGACCACACTCGGCCGGCCACTGAGCCGGCGCGCACTCACGCCGTGGTCGACACCGCGCCGAAGAATTCCGGCGCCAGCCACGGCGCGAGCGCGTAGGTCACCAACGGTTCGTACGCCGCCTGCCGCGTGATCAGCCCGGCCGTGAGGATGCCCACGGCCCCGCGACAGTGCTTGGTGCCTACGGTGTTCGCCACCGCATCCATCGCGTAGCCGAGCTCCTCACCCGCACGGATGCGCCGCACCACGTCGAGCGGCAGCGGCATCGCCAGTGAGCCGCCGACGCCCTCCTGACCGTGTAGATCGACCACCACGGCCCACGCGCAGCTGCGCATCGAGCCGTCGGCGAGCTCCACGACACCGCCCTCGAGACCGACACCAAGCGTGCCCGCTCCGGCGATCAGCGCGGAGCGGGCCCGCTGGCGCGCCCCCGCCTGCGTTTCCTCATCGCCGTGCGGCTGGGCGGGCACGCCGCTCTCCACCGCCACCCCCTCGACCACCGCATCGGGCGCGACCCGCGCCACGACCGCCCGCACCGCCGCGATCTTCACCGGATTCGTTGAGCCAACCACTACGCGGGCAAAGAGTGCAGCCATGGGGTACCACTCCGCTTGAGGTAACCGGGAAAAGGACGAAACGCTTGCTTGCAGCCACGTGGACGAGTAAGACTAGAGACTGCCAGCGACCTTCATCACACTAATGCCCGCTTCCACCGTCGTGCCACGGGCCGATTCACGAGAACGGCCCCTTGGAGCCGAACGCCCTCGGACACGGCTCTGGCTGGACTTCGTGAACACCGACGCCGCGGCGCAGATGCCCGGCGGCGATCTGTTGCGCGACTTCGAGGCACTCCTGACGTGGCTGCAGCAGCAGGCCGCCGTCGACGAGGAGCGGGCCGCGGGCATCCGGCGTCGCGCGGTGTTGCAGCCGGCGGCCGCCGCGGCGACGCTCGTGGACGCGCGTCGCGTCCGGGCGGCGTTGCGCGCCCTCGCCGAGCGCGGCGCCACGACCGATCGCGTGCGCGAGGACGCGGTGATCGAGATCAACCGCGTGCTCGGCCGCAGTGCGGGCACCCGCCGGCTGGAGGTCGCGCCCGAGGGTGGCTACGCCCGCAGCTTCGTCCCGACCGGCGATGCCTTCGCCGGCCTCATGATTCCCATCGTGGAATCGGCCGCGGACGCGCTGGTGTTCGACGAACTGCCGCGCGTGCGGCGGTGCGCGGATCCCCGTTGCCATCGCGTGTTTTTCGACGGGACGAAGAATGGGCTGCGCCGCTGGTGCGACATGGGCACCTGTGGCAATCGCGCGAAGGCGGCGCGGCACCGGGCTCGCGTGATCGGCGGCGGCGCATGAGCGTGTCCCACTGCGCGGTGCTGCACCCGTGAACACACCGCGCACCCCCTCCAGCGCGATCGAAGCCGTCGCCGATCCCGATCTCACGCTCGAGCGGGGATTCGTGGCGTCGCTGCGCTGGCTCGTCGCCGAGGGGGACGTGCGCGGCGTACGCCGGATCGCCGTGGAGCTGCGCGCACTGCGCGAGGCACTCGCGACGCTCGACGAAACCCGTCGAACGCGCGACGAGTACGCGCGACGCGCCGCCGAACTGGATCGCGAGTTGCAGGCCGCGCTGGCGATTCTCGGGCCGGCCACGTCGGTCAATGGCAACGGCTCGCTCGTGCAACGCCTCGTGAAGCTTCGCGAGAAGCTCGCGGAGGACACGGCCGCGCGTCAGCAGCTCGTGCTCGAACGTGATGCGTGGCGGTCCATGTGCACGCTGCTCACGCAGACGCGCGCGCGCGTCCACGAGTTGCTGGACGAAACCGAGCGCGATCGCAATCACCTGGCGGCCGAAGTCGCGGTGATGCGCGACCGGCTCAACGAGCTCATGTCCCTGCACGACGACGCCGCGCAGCAGGCCAGCAATGCACAGGGCGAGCTGGCCGCGTTACGGCGTCAGCTCGCCCAGTGGAGCGAAACGGTGGAGCGGGCGTTGGTCGAGCTCAAGCAGCTCTGACGCACCGGACGCTTACGCGGTACCGACCATCGTGACCGGGCTGAGGACGGCCCGCACGACCGATTCCTTGAGGTAGCCCATTTCCACGGCGTAGTTCGCGAGCTTGCGCTGCAGCAGGCGGCGCCCGCGGAACAGCCGCGACTTGACGGTGCCCTCCGGTACGCCCAGCACGTTCGCGATTTCCGCGTAGCGCAGCCCCTGCAGGTCACTCAACACGACGGCCGATCGATATTCCTCGGGGAGCCCGCGAATGGCCGCGGTGATTTCATCGTCGAGGAAGGAATCGTAGAAGCGACCCTCGGGGTCCGCCTCGCCGACGGCCTCGAAGAGCGCCCATCCCTCGGTGTCTTCCGGCTGCTGCACTTCACGCGCATCGATCCGCCGCTTGCGGCTCACGAAGACGTGATAGAGGATCGTGAAGAGCCACGCGCGGATGTTCGTGCCGAGGTGGTACTGCTCCCAGCGCTCGAAGGCGCGCAGGAGCGTGTCGGAGACGAGATCTTCGGCGTCATCGCGCGAGCGCGCGAGTTTGAGCGCGAACGAGTACATCGCATCGAGGTGCACGAGCGCCTCACGCTCGAACTGCGCGCGACGTGCGGCGCGATCTTCCGGGCTCCGTGCAGGCGCCTCGGCGTCCAGGCGCGACACCGCCTGGGCCATCGTCGTCTCGTCCATGCTCACCATGTTCGCTCTCCTGTGGACCCGCGCTATTCGGCGGCGCGGTTGACCTGCACCGCCCCTTCCCGCACGTGCATCGCAATGAAGCGCTTCAGATCCGCCGCGATCCCCTCGAGCACCGAGAGATCGCGCTTGACGCGCGTCATCAGCACCGCGCCTTCGAGCGCAGCAATGATGAAGCGGGACAGGCGCACCGCATCGACATCATCCTGCAGTTGCGGACGCGCTTCCCAGAGCAGCGAGCGGATCTGACTCGCCCACCGCTCGAACACCGCCTCGATCCGCACGCGAAAGCCTTCGTGCGCATCCGCCAGTTCCGCCGCGAGATTGCCGAACGGCGAGCCGCGACGTCCGCCGCTCTCCGACTGCAATGCCACGACGGCGTCGATGAACAGATACAGACGCTCGAGCGGATCGATCATCGGCTCGCGCAGAATGGCCAAACCGCGCTCGGCGAAGCGCTCGAACTGCCGGTTGAGCACCTCGTACCCCAGCTCTTCCTTGGACTTGAAGTAGTGGTAGAAATGACTCTTACCACTGAGCTTCGCGCCCTTGATGACGTCATCGACCGACGTGGACGTGAATCCGCGTTCGGAGATGAGGGTGGCGGCAGCGTCGAGGATCTGCGTGCGGCGGTCTGACATGTGCCTCATAATAGGACCGCGTGGTCCGAAGCGCAAGAGGGAGTGTAGATGAACGGCAAGTCGTTAAAACAAAATAGCTTAGCGTTTTCCCACGGCAATCGGCTTACCAAAACTTGGCTTCGCCGATTCCAGTGACTTAGGACCGTTCAGTCCTATCAAGGACAGTTAACCACTGTCAATCAAGGACTTACACCGCCCCTCAAACGCTCTACCCAGCTGTGGGTTCCGAAAACATTCGTGCGGTTCCCGGGACGAGCTGCCGATACTTGCTGCAGCAGGCGTCCCGCCCAGCCTCTCTCTTTGCTCGCCATGAAAGCCCGCAGTCTCATCTAGAATCCGATCTCCGGGTGGTCGTCCCCGCCTGGCCCCGACGAGGCGTCGGCGCATCTCGTGCTCAGCTTTGGCCCGGTAGACGCCCCCGATCCGGCCTGGTTCGATACCCTCGCGGCCCACTGCCCCGCGGCCCAGCACGTCTATGTGTCCGGCGGAGGCCAGATCGTCGACGGCCTCGTCCAGGATGCCCCGACGGTGGTCGCGTTCCTCACCTTCGAGCGGGGCACGACCGTGCATCCGGTGGTGCTCGATGGCGTGTCCATCGAAACCAGCGCCGCCCTCGGGCATGAACTGGGCGCCCGCCTCGGCACGATGGCGCAGCTGCGCCACATCCTGCTCTTTGCCGAAGGCATCACCTTCAATGCCGCGGCGTTCCTCGAGACACTCAACACGCACATCGCCGCCGACGTGCGCATCAGTGGCGGGCTCGCCTCGAACGGAACCGCGCTCACGCGTTCCGTCGTGGGGCTCAATGCGCCGCCCATGGAACGGCGCCTCGTCGCCATCGGCCTCGCCGGTGACCACGTGGACATCGGCACCGGCTCAGTGGGCGGCTGGGATCTCTTTGGCCCCGAACGCGTGGTCTCGAGTGCTGGCATCGCCGCGGTCCACGAGCTCGATGGCGAGCGGGCGCTCGATGTGTACAAGCGCTATCTCGGCGACTTCGCGAAAGAGCTGCCCGGCGCCGCCCTGCTCTTCCCGCTCGCCGTGCGCACGGCCCCCGACGCCCCGATCGCGGTGCGGACCATCCTTGGCATCGATGAAGCAACGGGCACGCTCAAGTTCGCCGGCGACATTCCCGTGGGCAGTCGCGTGCGCCTGATGCGCACCACCAGTAACAAGCTGCTCGACGGTGCGGCCCGCGCCGCCGAGATCGCCAAGCATGACGGTGACCAGGGCGACAGCCTCGCGCTGTGCATCTCCTGCATCGGGCGCCGCGCCGTCCTGCGTACCCGGGTCGACGAAGAAATCGACGAGGTGGCACGCGAAAGCGGCTCGTCCATCGTGGTCGGGTTCTACAGCAACGGCGAGATCGCGCCGCCCTCCGACGGACGCGAGTTTGCCCACGCCGTGCTGCACAACCAGACCATGACCGTGACCACCATTCGCGAGCGATGATGGCGCTGTGAGCGACCCGGTCATCCTGCACCCGTTCATCCAGCGTCAACTGCGACGTCACTTCGCCGGCCAGATGCCGGCGCCAGCGCTGCAACCGGTCCTGCAGTCGGTGAGCGACCTGTTGAGCGATGTGGACCGCGAGCGAGACCTCAACGCGGCGGCCATGGACGCGCTCTCGCGTGAGCTCGAAGAGCGGTACCAGCGCATCGAGCAGAGCGAGAAGCGTTACCGCATGTTGTTCGATGAAAGTCCGCTGGCCGTCTTCGCCGTCGACGCCACCGACCGGTCGGTGCGCGCCTGGAACAAGCAGGCGGAGCGCCTCTTCGGGTGGGCCGCGGAGGAGGTGCTTGGCCACAACTTCGACGCGTTCGACATTCGGGGGCCGGGCTCGTTGGCCCTGCCGACCCCCGTGGCGATGGGCGTGGCGCTGCCGCCCGAGGGCGTGACCGCCGAGCTCCCGATGTTCGCCCGCACTGGACGACGCCTCGAAATCGAACTCACCATTCACTCCGTCGAACTCGACGGCCAGATGGTGTTTCTCTGCCACGCACGCGATCTCACCGCCGAGCGGGAGTCACAGCGCGCGCAGGCCGAAACGGAAGCGCGCTTCCGGGCCTTCTTCGACTACGCGGGGATCGCGATCCACGTCCTCAACTTCGACGGCGAGATTCTCGAAGCCAACCCGGCCTCGCAGTCGCTGCTCGGCTGGACCCAGCAGGAAGTGGTGGGTCGGCTGGCGACGTCGCTCTCCCCCGACGAAGATGTGGAGAACACGCGCGATCTCGCACTCGAACTGCGTTCCGGCACACGCGACGCCGTGACCGTCGAACGGCGCTTCTTCCACAAGGAAGGGCACCTGGTCTGGGGGCAGCTGACCGTCTCTCGCGTGAGCGTCGGGTCGTCCACGCGACTGATCGGCATGATTCAGGACATCTCCGAGCGCAAGCGCATGGAGAGCCAGCTGGTCCGGCAGGCGTTTCAGGATGAACTCACGGGCCTCGCCAATCGCGTGCTCTTTCGCGATCGCCTGCGCCACGCCCTCGAGCGTCGCCATCGCGGTGGCACCCATGTCGCCGTCATCCTCCTCGATCTCGACGGATTCAAGCGCGTCAACGACTCGCTTGGACATGCCGTCGGCGACGAGCTGCTCCAGATCGTCGGGCGACGCATCGCCAGCACGGTGCGGGCCGGAGAAACCGTGGCCCGACTGGGTGGCGATGAATTCGCGGTCGTCATCGAAGTCGTGGAGCAGGGCGACGATCCCGCCACACTCGCCGAGCGTCTGCTCACCCTGCTCCGCATGCCGATGCGCATCCGTGGACGCGAGGTGGTGGTGGGCGTCAGCATCGGCATCGCCGTCGCCGAGCCGGACGAGGACGAGGAACGCGTGCTCCGCAATGCGGACGTGGCGATGTACGCCGCCAAGACGTCGGGGCGAGCGTGCGTGAAGCAGTTCGACCGCAGCATGCACGTCGAGGCGATGGCATGGCTCGAACTCGAATCGGACCTGCGACTGGCCATCGACCGCCAGGAGTTCCTGCTGGAGTTCCAGCCGCTCGTGCACATCGCCACCGGACAGGTGCAGGGGTTCGAGGCGCTGGTCCGGTGGGCGCATCCCGCGAAGGGCCTCATCAGTCCGGCGCAGTTCCTCAATATCGCCGAGGAAACCGGCATGATCGTGCCGATCGGACGGTGGGTGCTGCAGGAATCGTGTATCCAGGCGGCCCGGTGGAATCGCCTTGGCCTGTCGGCGCTCTCGATCAGCGTGAACGTGGCCGCGAAGCAACTCGATGGCGACGCGCTCCTCGATGATGTGCGTACCGCACTGCAGATCTCGGGGCTCGATCCACGCCGACTGATTCTCGAGATCACCGAAAGCGACATGATGACGGATCTCGACGAAGCCCTGCGGAAGCTCAACGCCCTCAAGACGCTCGGCGTGCGGCTCGCGATCGACGACTTCGGGACCGGCTACTCGTCGCTCAGCCAGCTGCAGTTCTTTCCGGTGGATGAACTCAAGATCGATCGCTCGTTCGTCTCTCGCATCGAACAGGGAGACCGCGAGGCGGCGTTCGTCCGGACGATTGTCTCGCTCGCGAAGTCGCTCTCGATGGAAGTGGTCGCCGAAGGCGTGGAGAGCGACGACCAGCAGCAGTTCCTGCACGCGGTGGGATGTG
>JBDHVK010000029.1:0-31347 GCA_039809645.1 Gemmatimonas sp. | reverse complement strand
GAGACCGAGCCGTTCACCGTGCTCGCCCTGAGCCGCGTTCGCCCATCGCCAATCGTGCCGCGCAGTCGCCGCGGTGAGAGCGTGCCGCTGATCGTGATCGGAAAGTCGGTGCTCACGCGGCCGTTCACCGTCCCCAGTTCGAGTTCAGCGCCGAAGTTGGACGGCAGTTCGAGCGTGATGGAGCCGTTGACGGTCTGGTAGTCGAGATCGTCGGCGTTGCCGAGTGAGCCCATGGCGACGGTGATGCTGCCGTTGGTGGTGCGGGCACGGACGGGGCCACCGGCGCTGCGGGCGGTGATGCCGCCGTTCACCGTTTGGGCGCGCACTTCGGTGGTCACGTCGCGCACCTCGATGCCGCCGTTCACCGTGTTGAGGTCGACGCGCACGCCCTCGGGGACGCGAACCTGGAAGTGGACCGAGACGTCGTTGTTCTCGTTCCAGCGCAGGCGGCGTTCGTTGCGGATGCCGTCTTCCTCGCAGGTGGAGCCTTCGTTGAAGAGGGCGCAGATCACCACATCGTCGCCGAACTTCTTCTGCTCGATGCGCACCATCTCGGGGTTGCCGCGGCGCCAGCGTTTCTCGGCGGTGACTTCCACGCGGCCGCTGGTGCTGCGGGTGACGTCGATGCCGCCGTTGACGTCCTTGATGGCGATGGTGCGACCGGACGGAACGCTGCCGGACCAGGTGAAGGCATTGTCGCGACGCGACTCCTGGGCGTGCGCGAGAGCGGTGACCAGGGCCGAGGCGAGCGCGGCGCCTGCGAGCCCGGCGACCACGGTGATGCGTGAGCGAGTGTGTATGGTCGTCATGAGATGTCCGTGATTACGAGCGGATGCCGCGCACGAGGCGCACGTCGCCGCTGGAGGTCGAAAGGTCGAGTCGAAAGGTGGCCGAACCACTGCCGCTGCCGATCTCGTAGTGACGCGTGGCGCGGCGGCTGCGTGCGCCACCGACCTCGCCCGGCATGAGCGTGAGCGGGCCGCCGGCGTCGAGTTCGCCGCTGATGGTGGAGAAATCGAGCGTGCCGCGCGCGCCACCGGGCAGGCGCAGCGTGATGTCCGCCGAGTGCGTGGCGATCTGCACCTGCGCGTTCTCGGTGAGGCCACCGTCGATGGTGAAGTCGCCGGAGATGCTCTTGCCGGTCACGCGTGTGATGCGATCGCCGCTGATGCGGAAGTCGCCGCTGGTGGTTTCGAGCTCGGCGTCGCCGCGCAGGCCGCGCACCTGCACGTCGCCGCTGACGGTGCTGACGCGCAGCTGCGTGAGGGTGCCGACGACGTCGATGTCGCCGCTGAAGGTGTCGACCCGGAGGCGACCGGAAAGGTTGTCGGCGACAAGGTTGCCGCTGGTGGTCTTCACGTCGACGTCGCCGCGGAGGTCGCGCAGATCGACATCGGCGGACGACGTGTTGACGATGAGACGGACGCCGCGCGGAAGATCGAGCTCGAGCGGACCGTCGTCATCATCGCGATTGCGGGTGCGCTCGTTGACGACGATGCCCACACCGCTGGGGCGGAGCTGGTAGTTGCGGTTGCCGCCGCGTACGGCGCCGGTGCTGCGGTCGGTACCGCGGACGATGAGACGGCCGGTGCGGAGGGTGACGTCGACGACGGCGTTGTCGGGGAGCCGCAGCGTCGAGTCTTGGGCTTGGAGACTGGAGAGGGCGAGGCTCGAGAGGACCAGCAGACTGCGGAAGCTGAACGGTGGAAGCTGGACAGCGGTAAGAAGACGGCGGGTACGGCGGGGAATGCGGGTCATAGGAGGGCAACCTTCCGCATCAGCTCCAACTTGGCCTGCAGGGCGCGGTCGAGCTGCTGGGCGACAAAGGCGCTTCGTGGGTCCTTCGCCAGCGCCTTGCGGCTGTCGGCGATGGCCTGGTCGATGATGTCGAGGTTGCGGCGGAGCTCGGTCACCGTCGTGCTGTCGAGCTCCGTGAAGCGCTCGTTCACGATGCGACGGAGCGCGGTGATCTCGCGCTCGTACGTGACCTCGGGGGCGACCGGGGCGGCGGTGTTCGCGAGCGTCGTGCGCGCAACATCGGGCGTGCCGACCACCAGCTCGGCCTTCGGAACGACGAGCGAGCTGTCCGGCGTCGGTACCGCCCTCGGTACCGCCGTCGGTACCGACGCCGGCGCCGCGGTGGCGATTCGCGCGCTATCCGCACGCGCGACATCGCCGCCGGCGCGGTAGGCGAGTTGCCAGGTCACGCCGGCGGTGATGGTGACGAGGGCGGCGGCCGCCACGCCGAGTGTTCGGACGGACCAGCGGGTGATGCCGGGCGCCTGACGCGCCGCCGTGGGGAGCGGTACGACTTCGGTCTCGAGGCGCTGCTCGATGCCGGCCCAGAGATCGCGCGGCGGCGACAACGCGGGCAGGGCAGCGGCGTCGGCCACGATCTGCTCGAGATCACGTGTCAGCGCCTCACACGCGGCACACTGGGCGCGGTGCGCGGTCATGAACGCCTGATCTCCGGCGCTGAGCTCGTGCTCGAGCCACGCGCCAAGCTGCGCCTCGTAGCGGGCGCAATCGGACGTTGGGGGAGTGAGCGCGTCGTTACTGGTCATGATGCGGTCCTTCATCGCGTAAGCGCGGCCCGCAACAGCATGCGGGCGCGGTGCAACTGGGCCTTGCTGCCGCCCGGCGTGATGCCGAGCTGCTCGCCGATCTCTTCGTGGGTGAAGCCTTCGACGTCGTGGAGCACGAACACCTTGCGGGCGCCGTTCGGCAGGCCGCCGATCGCCTGCTCGAGGTCGAGCCGGTCGCCGACGGCCAGCGGACGGCTGGGCGCATCGTCGAGGGCGCCCTCATCCGCTTCACGTCCCTGCCGAATGCCGGTGGTCTTGCGGCGTGACAGAATCACGTTCACGGCCACGCGATGGAGCCACGTGCTGAACGCGGAATCCCCGCGAAAGCCGGGGAGCTTCTGCCAGACGCGCACGAAAACGTCCTGCGTGACCTCATCGGCGAGCACCCGATCCCCGAGCATGCGCACGCAGAGGCTGTACACCCGGTCCACGTGCGCCCGATACACCCGCTCGAACGCCGCGCGATCGCCGCGGGCGGCGGCGGTCACGTCGCGCGATGCCGGAAGTCCCGGATCGGCGGCGGTCAGTTCGAGGGTGGGGTCAGTCACACGCAGGGCGAGCAAAGGGGCTCCGGAAACTTGGCACGGGATTGGATACCGTGAGCCCCGGGAGGGTTTGAAGCCCGCGTTGGATTACGGCGACGTCACGAGCTCGGCGACGATCTGCGGAAGTTCGGTCATCCTGGCCATCCAGAAGTCCGGGCGCGCCGACGCCAGCTCCTCCCGTGAGAACGGGCCCCACAAGGCCGCCCCCGTCCGGCTCCCGGCGGCTCGACCGGCGTGCATGTCGTGGGGCGAATCGCCCACAAAGAGCGCCTGTTCCGGGGGGACCCCCAGCCGCTCGCAGGCCAGCCAGACGGGGTCGGGCAGGGGCTTGTGGCGCGTGGTCTCCTCGTAGGTCACGATGGCGTCGAAGGCATGGAGCAGCCCCACGTGCCGCAGCGACCGGTCGGTCATGCCGCGCCCCTTGCTGGTCACGATGGCCGTGGGATGCCCACGCTCCCGCGCCCACGCGAGCATCTCCGGCACGCCGGCAAAGGCGGTCGTGAGCCGCTCGAGATGCTGATCCTGGTACTCGCGGTATCGCGTCACCATCGCGTCGACATCCGCCTCGGTGTCGCACCACTCGGCGAGCTGCGTCCGGAGCGGCGTGCCGATGCCGGCCACCCACTGCGCGGTGGTGGGGCGCCGCTCGCGTGGCGCGAAGGCGAACTCCATGCACTCGAGCAACAGACCAATGGAGTCGATCAGCGTACCATCGAGATCGAAGAGCAGGGCGAGGGGCTTCGGTGCAGACGTCATGATGCGCGAAGTCTACTCGGTGCGCGGGGCGACCAGCAGGAGGATGCGCATTCGTCCGCCCTCCTTCGTCGCGCGATGCTCGGTGCCCACGGGGCCCAGCGGCATCGGCGCCCCCTGCAGCCATGACGCGACCGGCTCACTCGGCGCGTCAAGCCACGCCCGCAGCGCCCGCTCCGCTACCGGCGTTCGCGCCGACGCAATGGTGCGCTGCGCCGCCGCCAGCCGGGGCGCCAGGCGCGCCCGCTCCGACACCGACAAGCGGCCAGCCGCCCACGCGAGCCGCGAGAGCGCCGCCCGCTGGACATCGCTCAGCGCCTCCGGTGCCCGACCCGCCACCGCGCGCGCCCGTTGATGCGCATGCCACTGCCGCACCGCGCGCGCCACCTCCTTGCGCCACGCGGTCACCACATCTCGCGCCACGCGCGCGGCGACCGGCTCGCGCGCACTCGCGGCCTCGACCAGCGCCAACGCGGCCGATTCACGCGCGCTCACAACCCACCGCCCATCCGTGCGCCACGCCGCGAGCAATCCACCACGCACACGCTCGCCCGTCACGATCGCCGCCACCCGAACGCGCGCCCCTCGCCGCGCCGGCAAGGACCCGACGCGCTGCACCGCTGCCTGCGGCGGCCGCTCCTCGCCGTCGTGCGCCCACGTCGAGAGCCGCGCCAACAGTGCACTCCGCCCCTCCACCACACTCCGCGCCCGCCCCGCACGCCCCACCACCCGCGCACCGATCGCCGCCTTGCGCACGACCCGCGCCTCCCATCGCACGTCACGCTCGATCTCGTCGGCGGGCGCCAACCGATAGACGTGGACGAGCCCCCAGGGCGAGCCGATCCGCGCGCATCGCCCCACCCGCTGATCACGCAACGCTGCCGTCCACGGCGCATCGCACTGCACCACCACGCCGGCATCCTGCAGATTGACCCCCTCCGCCAGAATGTCCGTGGTGAGCAACAGCCGTATCGCCTGGTGGGCCGGCGGTGGCGGGCGTTCATGCGCGCGTGGCGCGAACCGCTGCAGCGCCTCCTCCCGCGTGATGGGCCCGCTCGCGATCCGCGCGCGGTTGCCGGTCAGCATGCCCACGCCGGCGATATCGCACAACGCGCGGTACATGGCCTCCACCGTGCGCGCATACTGTGAGAACGCCACCACCGGAACACCAGGATGCTGCGCCATGACCGCCCGCAGATACTGCGCCCGCGCCGTATCGCCGCCTGGCGTGCCGTCGATCCCCGCGCTCCGCAATGCGTCCGCCAGCGCCGTCAACGCGTCGAGATGCCGATCGAGAACCGCCAGCAATGGCCCATGCTCCACCGGGCCGGCCGCCAACAGCTCCGCGAACCCGAGTTGCACCTCCCCCTCACTCAACGCCCACGACCGCAGCTCGGCCTGTGTCGGATGCCGCCCCACCTCGAGCGCGTCCCGCAACACCGCCCCGCGCAACCGCCGCCGCCGCACCGCATCGGCCAGCGCGGCCTCACTCGAACACCACGCGCGCAACAACCCCATGCGAATGAGCGCGCCCGCCTCGGCGCCGCCGTTCGCGGGGAGCGGCGCCGGCAACGCCATGATTCGCTCGAGTATCGCGCGATCCATCGGCACGCGGTGCGCCCGATGCCATCGCACCGCCGGGCGCAACCCTGCCACGCCAGCCGCACCCTCCCGCACGGCCGATGCCTCCCGCCGCACGATGAGCTCCGCCCGTCGATCAGCATCGAGCAGATCAGGACGCGACCCGGCAAAGAGCGCCAACAACGCGCGCACATCCTCCTCGCGGTTGTGTACCGGTGTCGCCGTCATGAGCAGCACATCGGCCCCGGCCATCGCGGTCGACACCCGCGCATACCGCACGGTCGTGGGGTTCCGCAGATGATGCGCCTCGTCGATGATCACCAGATGGCGCGCACGCGTCACGAGCGCCACCGGCTCGCTCCGCGAGTACGCGTGCAGCGACCGGAGCTCCGCGTGGCGTGTCTCTGTCCGTCGCAGCGCCGCCGTCCACATCGGGAGCAGCGCCGGCGGCGCAATGACCGTGCATCGCTCGTACTCCCGCGCAACCGCCAGCGCGATATAGGTCTTCCCCAGCCCGACATCATCGGCGAGCAGCGCGCCGCCATGACGCGCCATGATCGCCAGCAACCGCGCCGCGGCCTCGCGCTGATGCGGCGCAAGAATGACCTCCCCCAACGTGGGCGGCGGCAGCGGCGGCAGCACACTCCGCGCGACATACGCCCGCACCAACTCGAGACGACGCTGGGCCGCGCCTGACGATCGGGCGCGCGACTCGTTCTGCATGCGTTCACTCATGACACATACCACTCCAGCAGGGGAAGCAGTTCCTGAACGGGGATGCCATACGCCAGCGCCACCATTTCGTCGAGCTCGAGCGACGCCCGTACGTGCGCATCGAGATGGCGCGCATCATCGCGCGACAGCGCGCGCCCGATGGGCGCAAGAACCTGGACGGCGGCTGCCCAATCCGCCGGCACCGGCAGTGCCGCCACGGTCCATCCGAGAAAGCGTCGAAAGCCGCCACGCGCCGGCTCGGCGAGCACATCCAGCCACGCGGTCGCGATCTGCGACCGCAGCAATGCGTGCAACGCATACGCATCACTGAGCTGCGGCGCCCGCACGACATAGCAGGAGTTGAGCGGCACCGTGGGGTCACCGGGCAGCAGCACGCGCGACCGGAGCGTGCGGCCGATATCCGCCCACACCACGCGCGCCGCATCGCTGCGCGCCGCCTCGGTCCGGAAGAGCGTCCACCACGGCATCCGCTGACGCACGTCGCTCCGCGCACTCAAGCGTGGCTTCCACTGCGCCATCCAGCGCGCCGTCGCGGGCGGCAATGTGCGCAGCGCCGGACCCCGCGCCTCGTGCGTCCACACGATGCGCAACGACTCGGCGGACCCGGACGTGCTCAGCTCCGGATCGAGCAACACATGCCCCACGTCCTCTCCCCGAAGCGCCGGGCGGAGCAGCGTCCGCTCGATCACGCCCTGCCTGGGCGCCGACGCATCGGCGGTGACCACCGTGGCGGTGTCGTCATCATGCTCCACCGCATGCACGAGGAACGCCGCATTGCAGCCGCACTTCACCCCCAGCAGGGGCCGCCCCAGCGGCGACTGCGCCAACGGCACACCAGTGCGTCGCAAGGATTCGAACGCCGCCTGCGCCGGCGGCGGCAACATGACCCACGGCGCGCCGGCCTCGCCGCCCAGCGACAGCGCGTCCTCGCTCGTGGTGAAGCGCGTCGTCTGCGCGCGCGTGATGGCGACTCGAATGGTCATATCGGTCGAAGAGCCAGCGGTGATGGTCGCTGCGGTACTCGACAGTGCGAGGCGCTCCTGCGGAACCCGCCGCGTCGCCACCACGAGCGATGGATAGGTGGCCGCATCGAACTGCGCCGGCGCATCACTCCAATCATGCACCGCACGTAGCTGTGCCTCACGCAGCAGCAGGCGTCGCACGCCGCCGCCCGAGAGCGTGCGCCAGAGCTTGGCCGGCACGAGCAACGCCAACGTGCCCTGCGGCGCGAGGAGCTGCACCGCGCGCTCAATGAACGCCACCGCCAGATCGGCCTGCCCCGAAAAGCCCGCGCCCGCTCCGGCGCCCGCGGCCCCGGCACGCCAGGTGGCATCGCGCATCGTGCGAAACTCCTGCCGCAGCCAGAGCCGCTCCGCGACGGGCATCGCATGCGGGCGCACCCACGGCGGATTCCCGACGACCAGGCTGAATCCACCGCGCGCCGCGACATCGGCGAACATCGCCGCATAGCGAAAGGGGAGCGCACCGCCCAGCGACAGCGAGCGCCGCTGGGCCGACAGCGCCCGTGCCTGCGTGCGGAGCAGTGTCAGCTGCGCACGCTCCGCGGCCGACGGGCGTCGCCGTTCACCGAACAGGTCGCGCCCGCGTAGCGCCAGCAGCAACGCTTCGCGCTCCGCCTGCAGGGCACTGCGTCGCCGGTCGAGCTCCGCACTCGCGCGCTGCCGCTCCTCGCGGTCGAGCTGAGCCGCCACCACCGCCTTCCGCACGCCACTCGCCCGCACATATCGCGCGCGCAGCGCCGTGAGTCGAGCAGGGGACGGCGGCGCAAAGTCGAACGCGCCACCCGCCAGCGAGTCGCCAACACGAATGTGATGATCGAGATTCGGCAGCGGCGGAATGCGCGTGACATCCGGCTCCGCGCAATCGATCACGACCGACAACCACAGGCGCAGCTCGCACAGCCACACCGCCATCGGCTGCCGGTCTACCCCGAAGATCGAGCGCGTGAGCACCTCTCGGCGCCGCACATGCGATTCGCGCATGTCCCCGCACGCCGCGAGCGCGCGATCGATGCGCTCGAGCGTGTGCACCAGGAACGCTCCCGATCCGCACGCCGGATCGAGCACCCGCAGCGACTCGAGCTGCGGTCGCAATCGATCGGCGAGCGCCGGCGACACACGCACGTCGTCATCGCTCACGTCATCGAGCAACACGGCCGGCAGCTCCGGCACCGCCACCTGCAACGCCTCGCGCACCGCCTGCGCCACGAGATGGGGCGGCGTGTAGAAGGACCCCGATCGACGCCGATCGTCGGCCGCCATCAGCGACTCGAAGGCGCGACCGAGCATCTCCGGATCGACGGCCGCTTCCGACCAGCTGGTCGAATCCTCACGCGCGGTGAAGCGGTATCGGTCCAGGACGCCCGTGACCAGCCCGGTCAGCGCATCATTGCTGAAGCCAAAGCGCGTGAACCGCTTCTCGAGCGGTGTGGGCGTAAACAGCCCGCCATTGAGGAACGGGACGGCGCCAAATTCCCGCGCGACCAGCGCCCGTTTGCTGCGCGGCGTGTTGAGCGTGCCAAAGAAGAGCGGCCGCAGCAACGCCTCGTGCAACGAGCCGTTCGCCTCCAGCACCCGCAGGGTGTGCTGCACGAGGAAGTCGCGCTGGCCGTTCAGCCACCCCTTGGCTTCGAGAAAGGCCAGGAACAGCAGGCGAGACGCGGCGAGCAGCGCCAGCTCGCGCCGTTCCCCGGGGCGCGGCGCGGCCGGCGGGCGCCCAACACCGCGCCCCCCCGGGCGCACCGCCAGCGACTCACCGAGCGCCGATACACTCTGCTCGAGCGCCCGGTAGAAGCGGTGCGTCAGCGCATCGCGCCGCAGAATGTCGGTGAACCGCGCGTGCCGAAGCAGCGGGTCGTCGTCGGTCACCGCGGCGAGCGCGCGCACGGTGTCGGCATCCGAGTCGAGCACCCGCCGCCGATCGAGACGGAGCGCGGCGATGCGCGGCCCGTGCGGCGAGTCGGTCACGGTGGCCAGTGTGAGCAGGTGCCCGTCGTGGTCAATGGCCAGCACACACCAGTGACGGGTCGGCGACTGTCGCACCAGCTGCACCGCCAGGAGGCGCGTCCGTTCCCGCGCGTCGTAGGTCGGTCCCACATCCGACGGCGGCGCGAGCCGCGCCAGCAGACAACAGAGCGCGCCGCTGCCCGGGACAAGACGCGCCTGATCGGCGTACGGAGCGATGCCCAACTCGCGGCGGGCGCGCGCACGCAAGCGCGTGACGCGGCCAGTGAAGCCCAGCAGGTGGGCGATGGGGTGCATCGTGTCGAGCGAGTCGGCCGATGCCAGCAGGGAGGCGGCAGTCTTGATGGTGAGCACGGCGCCATGATGCGCGCACCACGCGCTGCGTGTGTCATCAGAACGTTGCGCATTGGATCATTTCGTTCGAGGTTGCGCGCATGTCCGATGACTCGCCTGCGCCCACCGGTTCCACGCGTGAAGTCGCGGCGCTGTTCGTGCGTCTCGGGCTCACCGCCTTTGGCGGCCCGCTCGCGCACATCGCGGCCATGGA
Source organism: Gemmatimonas sp. (assembly GCA_039809645.1). Classification (GTDB taxonomy): domain Bacteria; phylum Gemmatimonadota; class Gemmatimonadetes; order Gemmatimonadales; family Gemmatimonadaceae; genus Gemmatimonas. The sequence continues at coordinate 21,617 of JBDHVK010000029.1, read as the reverse complement.
AGATGAAGTCGTCACACGGCGGCGGTGGGTCACGCGCGAGGAATTCGCCGATCTCGTGGGCGCGGCCAATCTCATTCCCGGGCCCAACTCCACCGAGCTCGCCATTCACCTGGGCTATCGGCGTGCCGGGTGGCCTGGACTGATTGCCGCCGGCGTGGGGTTCATCGTCCCTGCAGTGCTCATGGTGTGGGGCATCGCGGCCGCCTACACGCGGCTCGGTTCTCGCGTGGATGTCGCGGCCGCACTGAGCGGCATGCAGCCGGCGGTGCTCGCCGTGGTCGTGCAGGCCGCGTGGCGGTTGCGCGCGAGCTTTATTCGATCACGTACCGCCGCGCTGCTCGCCGCCGCGGCGCTGGTGGCGGTGCTGCTCGGCGTGTCCGAGCTGACCGTGTTGCTCGGCGCGGTCGTGATCGCCGTGGCGCTGCTGTCGCGGTCGACGACCGCTTCCGCTTCCGTCGCCGCCTTCAGCGCGCCGCTCGCAACCGCTGCCGTTGGCACTCTCACCCCTGGGACCGTCTTCCTGAGCTTCGCCAAGATCGGCTGCGTGCTGTATGGCAGTGGCTACGTCCTCCTGACCTTTCTGCGTGGCGAGTTCGGCGAGCGACTGCACGCGCTGACCGATGCGCAGCTCCTGGACGCCATTGCCGTGGGGCAGGTGACCCCCGGCCCCGTCTTTTCAGCCGCGACCTTCGTCGGCTATCTCCTTGCCGGATCAGCGGGAGCGTGGGCGGCGACGGCCGGGATCTTCCTGCCAGCGTTCATTGGCGTGACGCTGACCGCCCCCTTCGTGCGGCGGCTCCGGAGCGACGCGCGGCTGGCACCGGCCCTCGACGTCGTGAATGCCGTCTCCCTTGCGCTCATGGTGAGCGTGGTGCTGGTGATGGCCAAGGCGGTGGCCGCGCAGCCGCTCGCGCTCGCTATCTTTCTGGGGACCTCCCTGTTGTTGCTCACCACGCGCGTGGGGGCGGGGTGGGTCCTCCTGTTCGGGGGGCTTGCCGGCCTGCTGCGCCTGCTCTGACCCGGTGTCTTGCGCGATGCGAACCTGCTGGCTCAACGGCGAATTTCTGCCTGAAGATCAGGCCAAACTGTCGATCTTCGATCGCGGCGTGCTCTTTGGCGACGGCGTCTACGAAGTGGCGGCCGTGTTCAACGGGCGCCTGCTCGACGCCGACCTCCACCTGCATCGCCTCGAGCGCTCGCAGCGCATGATCGGACTCCCCGCACCGGCCACCACGGCGCAATGGCTGGACGTCATGCAGCAGCTCGCGACGACGAACGCGATCGAGGAAGGGCTCGTCTATCTGCAGGTGACCCGGGGCCCGGCCGAGCGGGACTTTCCATTCCCGGCGAACCCCACGCCGACGGCGTTCGCGTATGCGCGACCGAAGCGCCTCAGCGACGATCCCAACGCCAGCGGCGTGCGCCTGCACGTCGTGCCCGATCTCCGTTGGGCGCGCTGCGACATCAAGAGCACGTCCATGCTCGCGCAGGTGCTCGCCAAGCAGGCGGCCCGCACCGCCGGCGCGTTCGAAGCGCTGATGCACGAGGACGGCGTGGTGACCGAAGGGGGCTCCAGCAACCTGTGGATGGTGAAGCACGGCGTGGTGCAGACGCGACCGCTGTCGCCCGACATCCTCGCCGGCATCACCCGCCACGCGTTGCTCGATGTGGCCGACGCGCACGGTATCACGGTGAAGCAGCGCGCCTTCACGCTCGAGCAGGCACTCGGCGCCGACGAGCTCTTCCTCACCAGTGCCACCAGCTTCGTGCTTCCCGTGACGCAGGTCGACGACCACACCATCGGCAAGGGCCAGCCCGGCCCGGTCACGACCACGCTCCGCAACGGCTACATCGAACGCGCCCGGAAGCTGACGGTGTAGTGCTCCGTTGCTCCGTCTCTCCGTTGCTCCCAGCAAGAAGTACTCGCACCTCTGACCTCCGTTGTGACTGATCAGCGGAGGGGTGGAGCAACGGGGCGACGGAGACTCAGTGTGAGATGTACTCCCGACCTTTCCACTCGACCTGGTCGCCGCGCGTGATGGCCTTGAGACAAATGAACAGGAGGACCAGCCCGCCGAGCGGGGCGTAGATCACGCGCCACGCCGGATCCCGGTTGAGGACATTGGCGAGCGCGAAGCTGCTCAACACCGCGAGCGAAGCGCTGACGCCCCACGTGAGCAGCATGGGCCACCCGAGCGCGGCGCCGAGTAGCGCGCCGAGGAACGGGCCCACGATACCGAACGGAAAGGCGAGCAGCAGCAGCGGGTACAACCACTTCCGTACCGATTCGCCGCCCCACATCGCGTGCCGGCCGCCGGCGTAGAGGTTCTTGCCCCAGCCTTTCATGAGCGAGGCGAGCCCGTCGTACATGCGCGTGCTCAGGTGGCGCACGCCGAGCGCCATGGAAACGCGGCCGCCCGCGAGCACCGTGCGTTGCGCGAGCATCAGATCCTCGGCGACGTACTGACGCACGGCGACGTGGCCTCCGATCTGATCGTACCACGCGCGACTTATCAGAAAACACTGGCCGTTCGCGACCACGTCGCGAGGATGAGTGGCGCGCTCCAGCTGATCGGCGCCGCCGTAGCGCCCCAGGATCAGCGTGAACACGCTCGGTTGCACCGCCTGCTCCCAGATCGTGCCCATGGCCTGATGACCGGCGACCGAGAACAGATCCGCGTGGCGACGGGCACGCATGGCCATCATGCGTGCGACCAGCTCCGACCCGTGCCGTGTGTCCGCGTCGGTGAAGAGCAGCCAGTCGCCGGTTGCCTCGCGCGCCCCCGTGTGACACGCCCACTGTTTACCGAACCAATCGGCCGGGAGATCGGGCGCCGAGACGACGCGCACCCGCGGGTCGCCGGCGGCCGCCGCGCGGGCCAGCTCTCCTGTGCCGTCGGTGGAGTGGTCATCCACCACCACGATCTCGAGGGCGGGCCACGTGCTGGCGCGCAGGCTGCTCACGCAGGCTGCGATGTGGGTGGCTTCATCGCGCGCCGGCAGCACGATGGACACCCGCGGCGCCGCGACCGGCGGGTCTGGGGGGACCTCATCGAGCGATGGCGTGTGGCGCAACCGCCGAGCGAGTGCGACCGGGGCGGCCCACCAGGGAAGGGTCAACAGCAGAGCGGGAGCGAGCGACACAGCGGGAACGTAGTGAGACCAGAGCCGAGGCGCGCGTGGCCGTGAGGCTTCGCGCCGAGTACGTTGAAGGCATGACTGCGACGGCCAGCCTTGCGACGCGACATCATGCCCTGCCTGAACCTCCGGCGCTGCCGCCCGGTTCGCGGGTGGCGCTGGTCTCGCCGTCCGGACCGCTGAACGGCCCGCACGAACTGGAGCGCGCCATCCATACCGCGCAGTCGCTCGGCTGGGAGACGTGGGTGGGCCCGCACGCGTTGGCGCGCCACGGCTACTTCGCCGGCGCTGACGAGGAGCGGGCGGCCGATCTCATCGCGGCGCTTCAGGACGAGACGATCGATGGCATCTGGTGCCTGCGTGGCGGATACGGTGCTGCGCGGCTCCTGCCGGCGCTGTGGCCCGTGCTGGAGCGGGCGCACCCGAAGTCGCTGCTGGGATACTCCGACATCACCGCATTGCACGCCGCCTGGGCACGTACCGGGCTCGCGAGCTACCACGCGCCCACCGCGCGCGCAGCGCTTACGCCATTCTCGCGTGAGCACTTCGTGCCCGTCGTGCAGGACCGCACCGAGGCGATGTGGCGGGCACCCGCCGCCACCGTCCTGCGCGGTGGACGCGTACAGGGGCGACTCGCCGGCGGCAATCTCGCGCTGGTGGCGAGTCTGTGCGGTACGCCGTGGGCGTGGGACTTCCGTGACGCCATCGTGGTACTCGAAGACATCAACGAAGCCACGTACCGTATCGACCGCATGCTCACCCAGCTCGTGCAGAGCGGTGCGTTCGACGGGTGCGCGGCGCTCGCATTCGGGCAGTTCACCGACTGTCCCGAGAGCACGAGCGACGGCGCGCGGGCGCTGGTGGACGTGGTGCAGGATGTTGCCCAGCTGTTGCAGGTGCCCACGCTGCTCGGCATTCCGGTGGGCCATATTGATGATCAGTGGACCATTCCCCTCGGCGCGGCGGCCACGCTCGACGCCGACGCGCGCACGCTCACGCTGCGCGCCTGACTCGCCAACGACCTCGACAGAGAGAGGATGATGACATGAAGACCGCCCAGCAGCTCATCGCCGACGCGAAGGCGCAGATCACCGAAGTCACGCCGCGTGAAGTACAGGATGCGCTCGCGCGCGGCGAGGAGCTGGTGCTGATCGACATTCGCGAGCAGAACGAGTGGAACCTCGGTCACCCGGCGCCGGCCATGTATATCGGCCGTGGCGTGCTGGAGAGCCAGATCGAAGCCAAGGTGCCGCGTGACGCGCGCGTCGTCCTGAGCTGCGCGAGCGGCAATCGGTCGGCGCTGGCGGCGGTGACGTTGCGCGAGATGGGCTACACCAACGTCGCCTCGATGGCCGGTGGCTTCCGCGAATGGGTGGCCTCGGGCGGCGCGGTGGCCGACTGACGCGCCACATCGTGACGCCATCTTCGTTGTCGCCACTCGACGCGGCGCTGGCGCACCCCGACCTCAACCGGTTGGCGGTGCGCCTGGCGTCACGTGTGCCGCGTGACGACGTCGCCGAAAAGCTGGCGGCGGTGGCGGCGGTCTTCCGGGTGGTGGACGAGGAACCGGAACTGTTGTTCATCAAGCGTGCGCACCGCGACGGCGATCCGTGGAGTGGTCATATGGCCTTTCCGGGTGGGCGCCACGAGCCCGAGGATCTGACGCTCGAGCACACGGCGGTGCGTGAAACGATGGAAGAGCTGGCGCTCGACCTGACCGCGGGGCGCCTGCTCGGACGCCTGGATGATCTGGCGCCGCACAACGCGAATCTGCCAAGTATCGTCATTCGCCCGTTCGTGGCGGTGGTGCAGCCGGACGTGTCCTTCGTTCCGAGCGATGAAGTGGCCGCCACCTTCTGGGTGCCAGTCGCGCGTCTGCTGGGCAGCGACGCGCAGGCCGAGCACGTAATGACGATCAACGGCGCGCGGGCGCGCTTTCCCGGCTATCGCGTGCATGAGCACATCGTGTGGGGGCTGACTGAGCGCATCGTGCGTCAGTTGCTTCCGCTGCTGGATCCCTGACCTCTCCCTCCGATGCCAGTCTCCCGATTCTCACCCGCGGTAGTGTACGCGTTCGCGGGGCTCGCGCTGAGCGCCGCGGTAGGCGCCTGTGCTCGCCCGTCGTCCCCTACGGCGATGTCCCCCATGGCCGGCAAGCGGGTGGAAGGGAGCGCCGGCATGGTTGCCGCGTCGCACCCGGATGCCGCCGCTGCGGGCGCCGAGGTCCTGCGCGCGGGTGGCAATGCGGTGGATGGCTTCGTGGCGACGGCGTTCGCGCTCGGCGTGACCGACGTCTCGCAGACCGGCCTCGGTGGCGGGGGCGCGATGACGTACTACAACGCTGAGACCCGCACCGTGGAACATCTCAGCTTCTATCCGCGCACCGGTGCCGATACCGCCTGGGCACAGGCGGCCGGCACGCGCGGTCCCGGGCGCGCCGCGGCAACGCCAGGGCAGGTGGCCGGCCTGCTCGAGGCGCATCGCCGATTTGGCAAGCTGCCGCTCGCGCAGGTGATGGCGCCGGCCATTCGTCTGGCGAAGGACGGCTTCATCGTGTCGCCGCTTCTGTCACGCACCATCACGAGCAGCAAGGCCAAGCTGGAAGCCGACTCACTCGCGAAGGCGCGCTTCATGCCTGACGGGGTCGCGCTCCGCCCGGGTGACAAGCTCGTGCAGCCCGAGCTTGCCGCGACGCTCGAGCGTATTCGCGACGGTGGCCGCGACGCCTTCTACAGCGGCCCCATCGCCGAGGCGCTCGCCGCCAAGGTGCAGAGTCAGGGTGGTCTCATCACCGTGGCCGACCTCAAGGCCTACCCGGTGACCGCCATGCGTCCGCTGTGCACCGAGTGGCGCGGCTACACCATTCTCGGTGCGCCGCCGCCAATGGGTGGCTCGAGTGTGCTCGAGATGCTGCAGATCGCCGACGCGTCGGGCGTGGCGAACGCCGGTGGCTTCACCGACAAGCCGGAGGCCGTCGTGAAGATGGCCGACATCCTGCGCATCGGTGGGGTGGACGCGAATCGCTGGCGCGGCGATCCGCTCGCGCAGCGGGTGCCGGCGCACGGCGTGTCGCACAGCGGATTTGCGAAGCTCCGCGCCGCGCGTGTGGGCGCGCCGCTCGCCGACTCGATGGTGGCGGGCGACCCGTGGGCCTTCGACACCGCGAGCGTGCCGACGAGCTGCGCGCCGCTCAATCCGTACCCCGCGGTAAGCGCGAGCATCACCGCGCCGGCGCATGATGCGGCCGAGGTGAAGAACGATGAGCCCGAGGGGCAGAGTCTGACGTCGCACCTGGCGGTGGTCGACGCCAATGGCAGTGCCGTGTCGGCGACGACCACGGTGGGCGTGCTCTTCGGCAGCGGCGTCTACACCGGTGGCTTCTTCCTCAACTCGAGCGGCAGCAACTTCGACGCGCGCACGCGCGGCACGAACCGCTACGCCAACTCCACGATGTCGCCCACGCTGATCCTCGATCACGGCAAGGTGCGTCTCGTGGTGGGTGCGGCCGGCTCGCAGTACATCCAGCCGGCCATCACGCAGGTCACGCTGCGCATGCTCGCGTTCGGCGAGGACCCGTTCATGGCGGTCGCCGCGCCGCGCATCTACGCGAGCGCCGGATCGAAGGACGTGGAAGTCGAGCCGGGATACACGACCACGGTGTATCAGGCGTTGGTGGCGCGCGGGTACATCCCCGTGAGCCGCGTGGCGGACATCACGATGGGCGGCGTGCATGCGGTGTACGTGTCGCCGAAGGGGAAGCGGGTGGGCGTGGCGGATCCGCGGCGGGATGGGGTGGCGGTTGGGTACTGAACGGCTGACCGCGGAAGCTCGATGGCGGAAGCGCAGACGGTGGTAAAATGGACAGCGGGTACCGCGGTACCCGCCGTCCATTTTGCCGCTGGTCACAGCTTCCGCCGTCCAGCTTCCGCATTCATCGCAACAAGCCGTTGTCCCGCGCCAAGTCCCCCAACCCAGTCCGGTCGCGCACGCCCACCTTGTCGAAGATGTTGGCCAGGTGGGTTCCCGCGGTTCGCGCCGTGATGCCAAGCCGCACGCCGATCTCCTTGTTGGAGAGTCGCTGCGCCACCAGACGCACAATCTCCAACTCGCGCGCCGTCAGCTCGGCAAACGCCCCCGCCGCGGCCTCCCGTGCGGCGGGGAGTCGGGCCCCCAGTTCACGGAGCAGTTCGCGCGCGTCGGTCGCGGCCGGTGCCGCACCGACCTGTTCGAAGAGGGCGAGCGCCTCACGCGCTTCATGAACGGCGTCTTCGCGCGCGCGGCTGTGGTGGTACACGCGGGCGAGACGCAGGCGCGCCTTGGCGGCGTCGAACAGATAGGGGACGGCCTCGAGCTGGGCGATCGAGCGCTGCAGATGCGCGACGGCGCCCGGAAGGTCGCCGGCGGCGCGTGCCAGTTCACCGTCGATCAGGTCCACCCACGCGCGGCCGATCGGGTGCGCGAGGTGCGCCGACGCCCGTTCGAGTCGCCCGCGGAGGGCGGCCACGCGCGTCGTGTCTCCCAGGGCGAGCGCGGATTCGATCATGGTGGGCATGAGGCGATACACCGCCCAGGCCACGTAGCCGGTGCGCATGGCCATGTCGAGCGCGATCTGCCCGACGCGCAACGCTTCGGCGCGTTCACCAACGGCCTCGAGGTACCGAGTCCGTGCGACGAACGCCGGCAGCACGCCGTGCACTTCGAACGGACCGGACAGATCGATCGTGCCGGCGCCGGAGACGTCCCACGCTTCCTGCACGAGCCGCTGTGCCGTGGGGATATCACCGCGCTGCAGGTAGACACCGCTGACCCAGTGCAGGATGCGCGCGCGCAACGTGGTCTGGTCGAGCGCACGGGCCAGCGTGATCGCCGCCTCGCCGTCGGCGAGCGCGCGATCCCACTGTCCGATGCCGGCACGGTATTCGAGCGCGATCTCGGCGCAGCGCAATTCCAACAGCGGACTCGCGAGTTCGTGGGCCAGGCGGGTGGCCTGCTCCAGGTGAGTGGCCAGCGCCTGCGTCTGTGAGGTCAGTCCACCCAGCACCGCCGCGCCAAAGTGGGCATGCCAGCGGAGGTTGCGCTCGCCGCTCTTCTCGGCCAGTGCCACCGCACTCCGCGCGTAGCTCCAGGCGCGATGCGCGGGTCCCGTCCACACATGGAGCATGAGCAACAGGCGGTGGGCCCTCGCCTGCAGGGAGATGTCCCCGAGTGATTCGGCGCTCGCCACCGCGTCGGCCATCTCCCGCTTGGCCTGATCGGAGAGGCCAAGCATCTGCATGGCGTCGCCCTTGGCGAGCTGGGTGCGGATCACGAGTGAATCGCTGCCAGCGCGTCGCGCATGAGTGATCGCCGCGTCGTAGTGCGGGAGCGCTTCCTCACGCCGGCCCAGTCCGGTGAGCGACAACGCATAGCGACGCTCGGCGATCGCCAGCCCCAACACGTCCTCAGTGGCGGTGGCCTGTTCGATGGCGCGCCTGCACATCGCGATGGCCTGCGGATAGTCACCGAGTCGGCGATACACGCGCATCAGATCATCGACCAGCGCATCGCGGGTGGTCGTGGGAATGACCTCCGGGTGCGCGTCGGCCCGATCGAGCGCCGCGCGCAGGAGAGCGGCCGCTTCGCGTCGTGCCACACGCAGGAGCGCCTGCTGCCCGGCCGCGACCAGCCAGCGGACCGCCGTTGCCGGATGCTCGCGCGGGTCGGCGCGAAGCCAGTGCACGGCAATCGCCTCCGTCTGTGCGGTCGTGGGCTCCGGAGCGAGCGTTTCCATGGCCAGGGCCAGCGTGGCATGCAGGGCTCGTTCGCGGGCGAGTCCAATGGCGCTCACCAACGCCTGTTGCATCATCGGATGCACGATGGCGTACTCCACCTGCTCACCGGCGGGCCGTTCGGTGATGATCTCGGCGCTCCGCAATTCGCGGATGACCTCGAAGAGCGCCGCGTCGGCACGGTCGTCGCCCTCCTTCGCGACCACGCGCAAGACATCATGCGTCGCGCCGCTGTCGGCGGTCGCGATGATCTCGGCGGTGCGCCGTGCGTCGGCGCTCAGCCGCGCCAGGCGATCGGCCAGCACCTCCCGCACCGACGGTGGCACCGTCAGCGCTTCCGTGTGCCACCCAACCCAGACACCGCCCTGCTGCCGCAAGTCACCGCGGGCCACGAGTTCGCGAAGGACCTGGTCCAGAAAGAACGGATTGCCAAGGGTGGCCTGATGCAGCCGGCTCCCGAACGCATCGACGACGTCGCCCGATACGGCGAAATGGGCGGACAGCAGGGCGCGCACGCCGTCGGGGGGCAGCGGCGCGAGGCGCAGGTCGACCGTCGTGCCCACGGTGCGGAGCGACCGCAGGGCCACGCGAAACTCCTCCGCCAGCGCGCGTTCCGTTTCGTTCCAGCTGGCCACGATGAGCAACTTCTGCGACGACAGCTGCCGACCCAGGAAATGCAGCAGCTCCACCGAGGCACTGTCGGCCCATTGGAGGTTCTCGAGGCAGAGCAGGAGCGGGCCCTTGTCCGAGAGGCGCGAGAGCAGGTGACGGATGGCCGTGTGCAAGCGCACGCGTTGCTCGGCGGGATTCACCCCTTCGGCGAGCAGATTCCCCGAACCGCGTTCGAGCAGATCCGGCGCCAGTGTGGCGAGCACGGCGCGATCGCCGCGAGTGAGGCGCATGATCGCGCCACCATCGAGCGCGCCAAGCAGTGGCGCCAGTGCATCGGCGAACGCTGCGTAGGGAATCGCCGTCTCGAGCGGATACGCCAGTCCGTGCGCCACCTGCCAGCCCTCTTGCCGGGCGGCGGTAAGGGACTCCGCCAGCAGACGCGACTTGCCCACGCCACCGTCGCCGCTGAGCAACACGAGCTGACCGAACCCCGCGGCCGCGTCCTGGCGGCACTGCGCCAGACGGGCCATCTCCGCCTCGCGCCCAATGAAGGGGAGGGTGTGGTGAGCGGCGCGCGCGGGGATCGCCGTGGGGAAGCGCGAGGACGACGTCATGGCGGCACCGGTGAAGGCGGGACGATCAGCGACACCCGATGATTGGCAAATCGTGACGTATAGACGATACGTCATTCGACGTATCTGTGGTGATAATCAGCCGATCTGGCTCAACAATCCCTTGAATTCACTATTTAGTCTGAGCTAAAATACTGATATGTCCGACCAGAATCCTCCAGCCTCAGCCGAGAAGCTCGCCGAGCCCGATGCCGGGTGGCGACGGGCGCGGTTGGCGCCGTCGCTGGCGGAGGTGCATCGGTCCGTCGAGGTCTCGGGGACCTCCTGGTTCCGGAAGCTGCTGGCCTTTGCCGGCCCCGGATATCTGGTGGCGGTCGGATACATGGACCCCGGCAACTGGGCCACCGACCTCGCCGGCGGAAGTCGGTTCGGCTACACGCTGCTCACCGTCATCCTGATGTCGAACCTGATGGCGGTGCTGCTGCAGGGGCTCGCCTCCAAGCTCGGTATCGTCACTGGCCGTGATCTCGCGCAGGCCTGCCGCGATCATTACTCGCCGCGCATGGCCTTCGTGCTCTGGGTCTTGTGCGAGGTGGCCATCGCCGCTTGTGACCTGGCTGAAGTCATCGGCTCGGCCATCGCACTCAACCTGCTCTTCAATATCCCGCTCCCGTGGGGCATCGGTCTCACGGCGCTCGATGTGCTGGTGGTGCTGTTCCTTCAGAACAAGGGCTTCCGGCTGCTCGAGGCGCTCGTCATCGCGCTCGTTGCCGTGGTGGGCGGTTGCTTCCTCTTCGAGCTCGTCATCTCGCGCCCGGACATGGGCGAGGTCGCCCGGGGCTTCCTGCCGAATCCCGAGATCGTGCGCGATCCGGAAAAGCTCTACATCGCGATTGGCATCCTGGGCGCCACGGTGATGCCGCACAACCTGTATCTGCACTCGTCCATCGTGCAGACGCGCAAGTACGCCGAGAACGCCGAGGGCAAGCGCGAAGCGGTGCGTTTTGCGTTCGTGGATTCCACGATTGCGCTCACCTTTGCGCTTTTCATCAATGCCGCCATTCTGATCGTCGCCGCGGCGACGTTCCATCGCACCGGCAATACGCAGGTCGCCGAGATCCAGGACGCACACCAGCTCCTCACGCCGTTGCTCGGTGTGGGTGGGGCGAGCGCCGTGTTTGCGCTGGCCCTGCTGGCATCGGGACAGAACTCCACGCTGACCGGCACGCTCGCCGGGCAGATCGTGATGGAGGGCTTCCTCGATCTCCGCATCCGGCCCTGGCTGCGTCGACTGATCACCCGCGCGATTGCCATCGTGCCGGCGGCGGTCGTGGCGATATTTTACGGCGAGAGCGGGACGGCCCAGCTGTTGGTGTTCAGTCAGGTGGTGCTGTCGCTGCAGCTGTCGTTCGCAGTGTTCCCACTCGTGCGCTTCACGTCCGATCCGGTCAAGATGGGCGAGTTCGTCAATTCAGCGTTGCTGCGCGTCGCGGCGTACACCGTCGCGGTCGTGATTGCGGCGCTGAACGCCTGGCTGCTGGTGCAGACGGTGCGCGGCTGGTTCGCCTGATCCGCCCGCCTTTCCCCGTGTCCTTCCCGCCCCGCGCCTGAGCCGACGCATGTACCGACGCATTCTCGTGCCGCTCGAGCATTCGCCGTACGATCGCGTGATTCTCGATCATGTGCGCCAGCTCGCGGCGCTCTGCCAGTCGTCGCTGCTGCTCATTCACGTCGCCGACGGCTGGGCGGCGCGCAATCAGCAGTCGCTCAAGCTGCGCGAGAGCGAGGAGATGCAGAAGGATCGCGAGTATCTCGAGCAGTGCTGTGCCTCACTGCGGAGCGACGGGTTCGAATCGCACTGCCTCCTGGCCGGCGGCGATCCGGCCGTCGAAATCGCCGCCGCGGCCGATCGCGAGTCGTGCGATCTCATCGCCATGGCGGTACACGGCCACAAGGGCCTTCAGGACCTGCTCTACGGCACGACGGCCAACGCGGTGCGTCACAAGACCACGGTGCCGGTGCTCATGGTGCGCTCGCCCAAGCGGCTGGCCTAGTCGCGCCGCGAGTTACCTTTCGCCATGGCCGCGCCGCACCCGAATCCGAGCTCCGCTCCGCCGGTCCTCACGGAACCTGTCGAGGACTATCTCAAGGCGATCTACGAACTCGAACGACGTCACGGCGCCGCGGCCACCACGGATGTCGCACACGCGCTGGCGGTGGCGCCGGCCAGTGTGACGGGCATGATCCGCCGCCTCGCGCAGCAGGGCTACTGTGATCATGTCCCGTACAAGGGTGTGCAGCTCACCCCGCTCGGGCGACAGGCGGCGCTCCGCACGATCCGCCGCCATCGCATACTCGAGACGTATCTCACACGCGTCCTCGGGTACCCCTGGGATCGGGTGCACGACGAAGCCGAGCGCCTCGAACACGCGGCGAGCGATGAGCTCATCGCCTGCATGGCGGCGGCGCTTGGCAACCCCACGGAAGACCCGCACGGCGCCCCGATCCCCACCGAGGACGGCGTGGTGGACGAACGCACGCACCGCACGCTGGCCGACATGGCCGTGGGCGAGACGGCGCGCATGATCCGCGTGGTGAGCGACAAGGATTCATCGTTCCTCCGCTACCTCGCCGAGATTGCCCTGCAGCCGGGCGCGGAGGTCACGATCGTGGCGCGCGCCCCCTTCGACGGCCCCATCACGCTGCGCATCGGCGCCACGGAGCCGGTGGTTGGACCTAATCTTGCCGCTCAGGTATTGGTGGACACGATGCCTGACGCCCTGCAGTCGCCGACCTGATCCGATGTGGTGGGAACGAATGACGCTGGCTCCCGCGTGGCGGGGGCCAGCGCTGATCGCGTGTGTGCTCGCCGGTCTGCTGATCGGAGACGAGCGGACCGGGGCGCAGCCTGCACCGCGGGGCATCGCCATCGACACCCGCCTCGCCGAAGATCTTGGGCTCGCCGTCGGCGCCACCGTACGCCTGTCGGCTGTGCCCGGCGCCCCCGCCGACAGTGCCGTGGTGAGCGCCATCTTTGAGCGCAAGGCCGATCCGGCCGAAGTGGCGCGACGCGAGTATCGCATCCGTACCCATCTCGGGCAGCTGCAGCAGCTCCTCGGCGCCGATGATCGCGTGGATCGCTTCGCGGTGGGCGTGCGCGACGGCGTGTCGATCGACAGCGCGGTGGCGCGCATCAACCACGTGGCGTTTGGCTTTCGCGCGCACCCCAGCAAAGCGGTCGCGGTCAAGAGCTCGCGCACCTTTCAGGTGGTGGAGCGATTCCATACCGCCATCGGCATCATCACCGTCGTGGCGAGTGCGGTGTTCCTGCTCTGCCTGCTTCTCCTGAGCGTGGAAGAGCGCAAGCGGGACGTGGCGGCGCTCCGGCTGCTCGGCATCTCGCAGGGTACGGTGGTGCGCGCGATCGTCATCGAGGCGGCCATCGTCTCACTCATCGGCAGCGCGCTCGGCGCGGTGATCGGGTGGATCGCCTCGCTCATCGTGAACGCACACTTCCAGCAGGTCTATCGTACACCTCTGCTCTTCGCGCTGCTCACGCCGCAGATCTTTGCGTTTGCCACGCTGCTGTCTCTCACCCTGGGCATCGGGGCGGGCGCCCTCGCGGCCTGGCGCCTGGTGCGTACGCCGCCCCTCACGTTGATGGGGCGCTGACGGATGTCCATGCGCACCACCCTCGCCTGGGCGACGCTGCGGAGACATCCGGCGCGCACCACGCTTGCCGTTCTCGGCATCGCGGTTGCGGCCGCACTGCTGCTCGATATGGTCATGCTGGCCACCGGCATGCGCACCAGCTTCCGCGCGTTGATGCTCACGCGCGGCTACCAGCTCCGCATCGCGCCCAAGGGCACGCTCCCCTTCGACAGCGAGGCGACCATCGATGGCGCCGACGCCATCGTGGCGGCGTTGCGCGCGAATCCAGCCATCAAGGCCGTCAGCCCGTCGCTCGGCACGACGCTCGCCATGCCTGAGCAGCGCGTGCCAAGCGTGTTCACCCTGGGGCTCGAGTCGGACGTGCAGGGCGACTACGTGCTGGAGCAGGGGCGCGACATTCCGGTCTCCGCCGGTGACAGCGGCGTGCTGCCTGCGGTGGTGAGTCGCATGTTCCTCACGCGTACCGGCCGCAAGCTTGGGGATACGCTCACCGTGTCCGCCGGTGCCGATGCGCAGCTCCGCAGCATGGCGCGATCGCGCACCGTGGTGCTGGTGGGTGAGGGACGATTTTACTACGTGCCCAATGAAACGCCGGTAATGGCGCTCCCGCTCACCGTGGTGCGCCAGCTGCTGGGCCCCGTCTTTCATGACCGGATGTCGCTGGCCATGGCCGAAGTGCGCCGCGGTGATTCGGCGAGCGTGGAAGCGGCCCGTGCGTGGATTGCCGAGACGCAGCCGCGGGTGAATGCCATCTCTACCGAGACTGCCATCCGACAGGTGGAGGAACGACTCTCCTACTTCCGGCAGCTGGCGTTCGTGCTCGGCGCCATCAGCCTCGGGATCGGCTTCCTGCTGGTCGCCACGCTCATCACGCTCAGCGTGAACGAGCGGCGTGGCGAGATCGCCGTGCTGCGCGCGATCGGCACCTCGAGCGGCGGCGTGCTGCGGCAGGTGTTTCTCGAGGGGTTCATGCTGAGCGGCGCCGGCATCGTCGGTGGGCTGGGGCTGGGGATCGTCACCGCCCGCTGGCTCAACGGCATTCTGAGCGACTTCCCGGGACTTCCGGCGAGCTTCGACTTCTTCGTGTGGACGCCCGATGCTGCCTGGCGTGCGCTGGCGATGCTGCTCGTGAGCGGCTCCCTCGCTGGGCTGCTCCCGGCCTGGCGCGCGGCATCCATTCCCATTGCCCGCGCGCTGCGGGAGGAAGCCATTGGCTGAGCGTCTTGATTCAGCGCCGGTGATTCGCTGCCTGGATGTGGAGCGGAGTTACCGCATGGGTGACGCCACGGTGCAGGCCGTGCGCGGCATCTCGCTCGACATTCATCGCGGCGAGTTCGCGGCGATCACCGGTCCGTCGGGATGCGGCAAGAGCACGTTGCTGCACCTGCTCGGCGCGTTGGATACTCCGTCGGCGGGGCAGGTGTGGGTGGATGGCCGCAACACGGCGCTGCTCAACGATGCCGAGGCGACTGCATTCCGTTTGCGGCACATCGGGTTCGTGTTTCAGCGTTTCTATCTCATGCCCACGTTGTCTGCGCTCGAGAATGTCGAGCTGCCGATGGCCGAAGCCGGGATGGCCAAGGCTGCGCGCCGCGCACGGGCCGCGGAGCTGCTGGGCTACGTGGGGTTGGGTGATCGCCGATCGCATCGGCCCACGCAGTTGAGCGGTGGAGAGCAGCAGCGTGTGGCCATCGCCCGCGCGCTCGCCAATGAGCCGGCGTTGTTGTTGGCCGATGAACCCACCGGCGAGTTGGACGCCGCCACTGGCGAGCGGCTGCTCGAGCTCTTCGGGCAACTGCATCGCGACGGCACCACGCTGGTGTTCGTGACGCACGACGGCGTGGTGGCGCAGGCCGCTGAGCGCGTCATTCGCCTCAAGGACGGTCGCGTGCACGACGACACGGGCACGGTGGCTCGCGCATGACGCCACCCGCTGAGCGAACAGGCGCCCTGCGCCTCGCCATGTCCTGGCTCCTCGCCTGGCGTACCGTGGCGTCGCGCCCGTGGCGCGCGTTCCTGCTCTGCAGTGGTTTTGGCGTGGGTGTCGGCGTCATGATCGTGCTGCTGGCCGTGGGCGAAGCCATGGTGCGACAGGCGAGTCAGGAGCGGTTGGTGGGCGGCGGCGCCATCACCGTGCTCCCCGAGGGAATCGACGTTGAAGTGCTCACCACCGGCGGCCTGGGCGGGCTCTTCTTCTCGGTGCCCAACGCGCGCTTCGTGCATCGGCAGGTACTGACGTCGCCGCGCCTGGCGGATGCCGTCGCCGTGGCGGCGCCGCAGCTCGAGGGGAAGCTGCTCTATCTCACCACCGCCGATGGCGCCGAGCACGCGGTGCGCGCGACCGGCGAGATCCCGAGCGCCACCACGGCACTCGGCGCGATGCCACGCATCGTGCGGGGCGTCTGGGGCGACGACGACGCCGATCGCCGGTGGCGTGCGCCAACGGTGGCTGAACTCCGGCACGACATCGATCACTTCCATCTGCCGGCGCCCGACATGCCCAACCCCGCCACGTGGGGGGAGTGGCACTACTTCAACGTGCTGTCGCCGGATGCGACCAGGTGGGCGTTCATCACCTTCCTGGTGGGCGGCAATGTTCGCGATACGCTCTGGGGTGGGCAGATGCTCGTCACGCTGCACGAGCGGGGCCGGCCGGCCCGGCGTTTCGTGGCGAGCGTGCCGAGGCAACACGTGCGCTTCAGTACAACCGATGCCAACGTGCGCATCGGAAGCGGATCGGTGACGGTGCAACCGGACGGTCGCTACGCCGTTCACGCCGAGGCGCGCGAAGAAGGGCGGGGAACGCCGCTCACGGTGGATCTCGTGGTGTCACCAACACCGCGCGTGGAGTTCCCTGGTGCGCAGCTGGTGAGTGGCGACTTCACGAGTGGCTACGCGGTCCCCGCGCTCCGCGCGCAAGCCACCGGGACGATCTGCGTGGCCGGTGCCTGTGACCGCTACGATGACGCGCAAAGCTACCACGATCACAACTGGGGTGGCTGGCGCGGCGTGACGTGGGAGTGGGGCGCGACACGCGCCGGTGAGTACACCCTGCTGTACGGACGCGTGGCACCGGAAGACGATGGCGGCACGGCACCGCTCTTCGTGTACGTCACCGACGGCCAGGGTTTTCTCGCGCTCTTTCGCCCCAAGGCCATTCGCTACGACGATGCGCGCGTGATCATGACGAAGGCCGGGCCGCTCAAGGTGCCGGCGACGGCCGAGCTGCTCGATGTGCGCGGCACCGACACGCTGCGGGTGCAGCTCACGATCGATGACGCCGTGGCGACCGATACACGCCTCGGGCTCATCGAACGCGGGGCGGGCGACTATGCCCGCAATCTGTCGCGTCCCTGGTTCGTGCAGATGGCTGGCGAGGCCACCATCAGCGGACGCATTCGCGGCCGCGCCCTGGATGGACGCGGCCGCGGGTTTTTCGAGACCTACCGCTAACGCGGGTGGCTCAGACGGCGTTGATGCGCTTGCGCAGGGCCGGTGAGACCGCCGGGCTCTTCGCGAGCACCGTCAGCCGCTCATAGTTGTCACGCGCCTGCAATGGGCGATGCGCGCGGCTGTTGAGATACAGGGCGTCGAGCAGTGCGCGCGCTTCCGTTTCATCGTCGTGCTTGGCCGAGGCGTCATTCGCCAGGGACTCGAGCACCTGCGCCCCCTGACGGTACTTGCCCTGCTCGTTGAGGACGAGCGCGAGACCGTACGCGGCTTCGGCGGGTACGCGGCCCGCATCGCGATCGAGGGCGACGGCCACGACATACTCGCGGCGCGCCGTTTCGAGATCGCCGGCCGCCTGCGCCGCCAGGGCGCGGGCGAGATAGTCCGGTTCAACGGTGAGGGACGCGGCGGCCTTGATGGCGGGACGGATCGGCAGCAGGGTGGCGGGATCGACTACGGGCGTAACGGTCGGCGCGGTCATCGCGGTGTGCATCGCCATCAGCAGTGAGGTGATCAGCATGGCTGGATTCTCCGGAAGGATGGCGGGTCAGCGAACACGCGTGGTGACGTACGCGCGCGTCTCGGCCGAGAGCGCGCTCCCCTGCATCAGTTCGCGCAGGCGCTCGGCGTCGAGGCGCGCGCGATTGATCTGCTTCGTGCCCACGTTGAGCCACACCGCGTCGACGAGCGCGCGCGCCTCGGTATCGGCGTCGCCCTTGTTGGCGGCTTCGTCGGCCAGCTGGTCGAGCACCTTCGCGGCGCCCTTCTCATCGAACTGCGAATACAGCACCTGCGCGAGTCCGAACGTGGCCTCCGCGGGCAGCTTTCCCTCGTCACGATCGAGTGCCGACGCGATGACATATTCGCGTCGCGCCTCCTGCAATTCGCCCTGGTCGAGCGCGCGGCGCGCCTTGGCGATGTGTTCGGCGGAACGAGTCGGTTCAACGACAGCCGGCGTGGCGTCCGTGTGGTGCGTGGTCGGCGCGACGGCGGGCGTGGCGGCGGCCGTGTGCACGGCGGTCAGGGCGGCGAGGACGAGGGTCAGCATATATCGATCTCCGCGAGCAAGGTGGGAAACACGGAGCCATGCGGTTCGCGGCTCCGTGCTTTCGATACGGCGGGCGCACGTGAGGGATTCGTGGGCGGGTCGAGTCGCGAGCGCACGTGACGAATGGCATGCGCGTCGCGCCGGTGTGAATGCGACACAGACCCACCTGTGACAGCGCCTTGCGCGAGCGCCTTGCGTGTGTGCGACCGACACATCGACCTTTCACCGATGCCCGGCGCACTGCACTTCGGCACACAAGGGTGGAATTACCCGGCGTGGGTTGGCCCCTTCTATCCGGCGGGGACTCGCCCGGCGGATTTTCTGCGTCTCTTCTCGCGCGCCTTCGGTGTCGTGGAGATCGACTCGACGTTCTACGCCATTCCGCCGGTGAGCACCGTGCGCGGCTGGGCGTCACGCGTGCCGGAGGGGTTTGTCTTCACCGCCAAGCTGCCGCAGGAGATCACGCATGAACGGCGCTTTGTGGATGCCGTCGATGTGCTCCGGGCCTTTGTGGATCGCATGCGCGAGTTGGGCGCCAAGCTGGGCCCCGTGCTCATCCAATGCGGCCCGGACTTCGCGCCGCACGAGGGGAAACCATTCGCCGAGTTCCTGGCGCACCTTCCGGACGACGTGCGCTTCGCGGTGGAGTTCCGGCAATCGGCCTGGATTCGCAAGCGGACGCTGACACTGCTGCGGCAGCACAACGTCGCCCTGGCCCTGAGCGACGGGCGGTGGATCCCCCGCGACTGGCTGCTCGAGCTCTGCCGCCTGCCAACGGCCGACTTCGCATACCTGCGCTGGATGGGTCCCGACCGCGCCATCACCGACTATTCGCACCTGCAGTTCGACCGCAGCGCCGAGCTCGACGCGTGGGCGCAGATGATTCCGGTGCTGCAGGGTCAGGTGCGGGAGGTGTACGGGTTCGTGAACAACCACTTCGCCGGCCACGCACCGGCGAGCGTCCGCATGCTGCAGCAGCGGCTCGGCGTCCCGATCGTCGACCCGGCATCGATCGGGGATCAGGCGACATTGTTCTGACGCGGTCGCTATTTTCAGTAACATGACGCTGCCCCCGGTTTCCGCTCACGCTGCCGCGCGCCTCGTGCGCGGTGATGCCGTTGCGCCGCACGACCTGCTGGGGGCCCATGCCGCCCAGCACGAGGGGATCCAGGGGGTGGTCGTCCGCGCCTGGTTGCCGCGGGCCCGGGCCGTGGCGGTGAAGGTGGGCGAGCAGATCGTCCCGATGGAGCGCGATACGTACGGCATTCATGTCGCGTTCCTGAGCGACCGGCAGGTGCCGCTGCGCTATCGACTGGTCGTCACCTCGGAGACCGGCGAGACCGAGGAGCGCGACGATCCCTATCGCTTCCTGCCCACGCTGGGCGAGATGGACCTTCATCTCTTCAACGAGGGGCGTCATCTGCGTCTGTGGGAAAAGCTCGGGGCGCATCCGTGCACTGTGGACGGCGTGTCCGGCACCGCATTCGCGGTGTGGGCTCCGAATGCATCGCGCGTGTCGCTCATCGGACCGTTCAATCAATGGGACGGGCGCGCCCACACCATGCGCCTGCTCGGCGCCAGCGGCGTCTTCGAGCTGTTCGTCCCCGGCATCGCCGACGGTGCGCTGTACAAGTACGAAATCCGTACGTCCAGCGGCGCCGTTCGCATCAAGACCGATCCGTACGCGTTCAAGCTGGAGCAGGGGCCGGGGTACGCGTCCATCGTGCAGGCGCCGCGAACCTATGAGTGGAACGACGGCGGCTGGCTCAGTCAGCGCGCGGAGGCCGATCCGCATCGCGACCCGATGCTCGTCTACGAGGTGCACCTCGGGTCGTGGATGCGCGGCGAAGCGAATCGTCCGCTCACCTATCGCGAGATCGCGCCGCGTCTGGCAGATCATGTGCGCCACCTGGGCTTCACGCACGTGGAGCTGCTGCCCGTGCAGGAGCATCCCTTCGGCGGCTCGTGGGGGTATCAGGTGGGCGGCTATTACGCGCCGACGTCCCGCTTCGGGACACCCGATGACTTCCGGTTTCTGGTGGACACGTTGCATCAGCAGGGCATCGGCGTCCTGCTCGACTGGGTGCCGGCCCACTTCCCGAAGGATGACTGGGCGCTGCGCCGCTTCGATGGCACGGCGGTCTACGAACACGAAGATCCGCGGTTGGGCGATCACCCCGAATGGGGGACCCACATCTTCAACTATGCCCGCCACGAAGTGCGCAACTTCCTCGTGGCAAACGCCCTCTACTGGATCGAGGAGTTTCACATCGACGGGCTGCGCGTGGATGCCGTCGCGTCGATGCTCTACCTCGACTACGGTCGCGAGGCGGGGCAGTGGCTGCGCAATCAGTACGGCGGGCGCGAGAACCTCGAGGCGGTGAGTTTCCTCAAGCAGCTCAACCACGCCGTGCAGTCGCTGCACCCCGGCGTGGTGACGATCGCCGAGGAGAGCACGGCGTGGCCCAAGGTTACCCACCCGATCAGCGAGGGCGGGCTGGGCTTCACCTTCAAGTGGAACATGGGGTGGATGCATGACACCCTGGACTACTTCAAGGTCGACCCCTTCTTCCGGAAGGGTGCGCACGACAAGCTCACGTTCGCGATCTGGTACGAGTGGAGCGAGAAGTTCGTCAATCCGCTGTCGCACGATGAAGTCGTGCATCTCAAGAAGTCGCTGCTCGGACGCATGCCGGGCGATGAGTGGCAGCAGCTCGCCAACCTGCGCGCGCTGATCGGCTATTCCGTCACGCGGCCGGGGAAGAGTCTCTTCTTCATGGGCACGGAGCTGGGGAGCTACCACGAGTGGAATCACGATGTGAGTCTCGAGTGGCATCTGCTCGAGGACCCCAAGCGTCGCGGCCTGCTCGAGTACGTGGCGGCCCTCGGGGCGATGTATCGGGAGCATTCGGCGTTCTGGCGCCTGGATCATGAGCCGGCGGGGTATCGCTGGATCGACGTGGCCGATCGCGAGAAGAGCGTGTTCTCCTACGTGCGTCTCGATGGCGACGCGCAGGCCGTCGTGGCGCTCAACCTCACGCCGGTCCCGCGCCCCGGCTATCGGCTGGGTGTGCCGGTGGCGGGGCGCTACACCCTGCTCGTCAACTCCGACGCAACGGCATTTGGGGGCAGCGGCTACCCGGTGGCGGCGACGATCGAGTCGGAGGCCGTTCCGTATCATGGTTTCGAGCAGAGCATCGTCGTGTCGTTGCCGCCGCTCGCCCTGCTGGTGTTCGACGCGCCGCGATTGACACGCGCGCTGCCGGCGCCGGCCAGCGCGCCCGAGCGCGCCAAGGCACCCAGGCCGTCGAAGGGCGCGAAACCCGCGAAACCCGCGAAACCCGCGAAACCCGCGAA